>JAFZZW010000090.1 GCA_017615615.1 Bacteroidales bacterium | reverse complement strand
GGGCGGCATTAGCCCAATGTTTCCGCCGCCCGAAGGCTCTTCTGCGGGAGCTGCGTCCAATTCCAACAGATTCAAGATTCATCTGGCAGACGGAGCCACGCACATATGCAGCAAGCTGATAATCGCCACCGGCGGTTTAAGCTATCCGGCAACCGGCAGTACCGGGGACGGTCTGCAGTGGGCGCGCAGCCTGGGGCATACCATCACCCCTTTGTTTCCATCGCTTACGGCCCTGGTGCCACGGGGTTACAAGGACGCAAAGAGATTCTTCGCTGACGCTCAGAATGACAGCGGAAATTGCCGCTCATCTTATTCGGCAGACAGAGGAAGAGGCCCTGCTTCCTCAAAGGACAGCAGCGCAGAAGCAGCGGGAGCAGAAGTGTCTTCGGGCGGCATTAGCCCAATGTTTCTGCCGCCCGAAGGCACTTCTGCGGGAGCTGCGGTATTGCCAGATCTCAAACGTCACATAGACAGGGCGGTGCCGCTGACTGAGTTTGGACAGAAGCTTTGCGGAGTATCGCTGAAAAACGTGAATGTAACCCTGCTGATCCAGGGCACAGCGGCAGAAGAAGAGTTCGGAGACATAGACTTTACGGACGGCGGCATAGAAGGCCCCATCGGCTTCCAGCTCAGCCGCAAAGCCGTCAAGGCCCTCGTAAACGGCTCCAAGGTAGCCCTTTCCCTCGACCTCAAGCCCGGCGTCAGCCTCACAGACCTCACCGTCCGCGTAAAAGACCTCTGGGCAGAGATAGACCGCGACCCCCGCAGCCAGCGCCTCCGAGAGAAGGAACGCTGCCGCATACTGCTCGGCAAGCTCATGCCCTGGGAACTCATCCCCGCCTTTACCGCCGCCCACCCGGAAATCATCACCCTCGAGCGCCGCGGCCGCGCCGACACCAAAGTCTGGGTCAACCTCGTCAGCATAGCCAAAGCACTGAAAGACTGGAAGTTCGATATAGAAGGCCACGTCGGCTGGGAGCGCGCCGTCATAACCGCCGGCGGAGTGAGCACAGACGACGTCGTGCCCAAAACCCTCGAGTCCCGCCTCGTCCCCGGCCTCCACTTCTGCGGCGAGGCGCTCGACATAGACGCCGACACCGGAGGGTATAACCTCCAGCTGGCGTTCTGCACCGGCTATTTGGCCGGACAGAACGCCAGCGACTGCTGACCGCAGTCACTACTATCCCCCGCCACTGCGTGGCACCCCCAAGGGACGGGGGGCGTTCCCCCCGACACCCCCTGAGTCAGGCATGCCCTCCTGCACCGGCTGGCTCGCCGGACAGAACGCTTCCAATTAAACTCAACTCTATGGCGCAGGTTTGAAAAAGAAAGGGTGACCGGCACCGCAAATCTGCATTATACAAGCTTGGGCGGCGCGAGTCCCGAGCATACAATCAAACTTGCGCCAAACAGGGAGGGTGACCTGCGCCAGGTTATAAAACTCCTGCTGACACAGTCCCTCCCTGCCGCTACGGGAACAAAAAAGAACCTTAGCGTTCCAAACGAGAGATTTTTGAAGCGTTTTAGAACAAAAAAGACCCTTAGCGTTCCAAACGAGAGATTTTAGAAGCGTTTTGGAACAAAAAGGGCCTCTGGCGTTCCAAACTACTTGCCAACTGCATAACGCCCGTCGGGCCGGGGGGCGGGGGCGGCATACACCAGTTGCCCCCGGGGCAACTGCGAAGCAGCGAGGGGCACAATACAAAAGCTATTCGACAGCTAGCTCTTGAAAAACTTGTCGATTTCCTTGATGGAATGTGACAGGGCGAAGATGGCGACGCGGTCGTAGTCCTCTATCTGCGTATCGCCCACGGCGATGAAGGAATCGCTCCCGCGTACCACACCTGCGACGATGGCGTCCTTGGGGAAAGACAGTTCCTTAAGAGGAGCCTTGGTTACGGCACTGCCGGGAGCCACGGTGTATTCAATTATCTCCGCATCGCTGCCCGACATATACTTGACGAACCTGGCCTTGCCGGAAAGGGTAAACTTGAAGATCTTCCCGGCCGTAATGAGTTTCTTGTTGATGACGGTATCGATGCCCATTTCCTCGGCCAGTTTGATATACTCGATATTCTCCACCTCGGCCACGGTGCGCGACACGCCGAACTTCTTGGCCACCACGCACATAAGGACATTGCTCTCGTCGCTGTCGGTCAGGGCGATGAACGCATCGTAATCCCGGATACCCTCCTCATACAGAAAGTCCGAATTGGAGCCGTCACCGTTGATAATCAACACGTTGCCCGGCAGACGCTCCGACAGTACGGCGCAGCGCTCCTTATCCTTCTCGATAATTTTGACCAGGGGCATCCGGGAGGCCAGCGAACGCGCCACCATCTCCCCTATCGCCCCGCCGCCAAGGATCATCACCTTGCCGACCGGCTTCTCAGCCCTGCCGAAATACTTCTCGATACTCTTCATGCCCTCGCGCTTGGACACGGTGAACACAAGGTCCCCGAACCGGAACTTGGTATCGAACTTGGGGATCAGGGTCAGGTTCTCTCTGGATATGGCAATGATGCGGAACAGGCTGGTCTCTTCCGGAGACATTATCCGGATGAACTCCTCCAGGCGGAGGTCCACCATCGGAGAATCCTCATCGATCTTGAACAGCGAAATCTGAAGCTTGCCATGCGCGAAATCCATGGTGTCGGAAGACGCTGCATGATGCAGAGACGTGACTATCTCATCGGCGGCACTCTTCTCGGGGTAGAACATCAGCTCTATACCCAACTCCTTGAACAGCAGGCGGTTCTCGGCAGTCAGATAATCTTCGTCATTAATCCGGGCGATCACCTTCTTGGCTCCCAGCTGGCTGGCCAGAAGCGACGAGACTATATTGACCTCCTGCGTAGTATAGGGAAATACCGCTATGAAAAGGTCGGCCCTGCCGGCGTCGGCGTCACGAAGCGACGATACGGAAGTGGGACTCCCCTGCACAGTAGCTACGTCGGCATAAGTTCCGAGCGATGCGAGACGGCGGGAGTCGCTGTCGATTACGACGACCTCGTTGGCCTCCGCCCTCAGCATCTTGGCAAGATGGGAGCCGATCTCACCTGCTCCCGCAATAACTATCTTCATATTTCTTGAGGTATCTGAATATGCCCGCCCCTCTGAGCAGACTCTGCAATATTACGCATTTTTTCCAATATCCCGCAATCCCACGCCGCCCGGACGGAACGGCTCCAATGCCCCTGCGAAGCTTGCGGAACCCCTTATGGCCGCGTATGACGGAGCGGAAATACTCCCGGCGCCCCTGCAGCAGGTACACCATGGCGGAAGCAAGGTCGATCAGCAGGCGGAAGAAAAGGATCAACCGGGCCCGGAAAGCCCCCACGGTAGCCGGAAGGTTGTTTTCCAGCAGCAGCAGGTTGTTCCGGTAGTTGAGTTCAAGCTTGAACGGCGAATCGGGCCTTAGCGTACCGCCGCCCAGATGCCAGACGACGCTCTGCGGAACGACCGTGACGGCGTGTCCACGAAGAGCCGCCCGCCAGCAATAGTCGATCTCCTCCATGTGGGCGAAGAATCGATCGTCGAGCCCGCCGAGCTCCTTCCAAATGCTGCTGCGGGTGACCATGCATGCACCTGTAATCCATAATACGACGCGGACGGAATCGTACTGGCCGGAGTCTTGCTCGACCCTCTGCATCACGCGGCCGCGGCAGAACGGAAAACCGAAGCGGTCCAGGCGTCCTCCAGCAGCGCCGGCGTATTCGAAGCGGTCGAGTTTCTCGTAACCGCCGTCAGACTCGACGAGCGCATGCAGTTTGGGACCGCAGACTCCGCACTCCGGATGGGCGTCCATATATGCCACCAGCGGTTCTAGCCATCCGGGGGCAACCAATATGTCTGAATTAAGGAGAACGAAGTATTCCGCCTGCACCTCGCCGAGGGCACGGTTGTATCCTCCTGTAAATCCCAGATTCTCCCCGAGGGGGATGGTACGCACCTGAGGGAACTCCGTGCGGAGGAGCTCCAGCGAGCCGTCGGAGGAACCGTTGTCGGCTACGATGACCTCTGCATCCGGAGGGCACGAGGCCAGCAGCGGCGGCAGGAAAGCCTTGAGGTAGCCTTCCGTATTCCAGTTCAATATTACGACGGCGATGCGCATATCTATTCCTTGCAGCCGCAGCCTTCGCCTTCGTGGCAGCAGCCCTCGTGGGCCTCGCCCTCATGGCAGCAGCCTTCGCCTTCCTTCTTGTGGCATCCGCCCTTGCCCTTGTGGCAGCAGCCATCCTCCTCGGGGGGAAGATACTCGCCATGCAGTCCCTCTTTGAGCTCTTTGTCGGTGGCCTTGCGGACAGATTCTACGCGGCCGGTAAAATTGAGCGTCTTGCCTGCCATGGGGTGGTTGAAATCCATCGTTACACTGTCTTCTTCAACCTTCACGACGGTTCCCTGAACTACCTGGCCGGCGCTGTTGAGCATGGGCAGGACGCGCCCCGGGACCAGGAATTCCGTGAGGGTTTTGCCGTCGATCTGGAAGGCCGCCATGGGCAGCTTGACGAGATGGGCGGGGTTGTATGTGCCGTAGCCTTCCTCAGGCGTAAGAGTGAATGCGAAGTCGTCTCCGGGAAGCTTGCCGTCCAGCGAAGCCTCGAACTTGGGAAGAAGCATTCCGGTGCCGTGAATATACTCCAGAGGGGCCTCGGAGGCCGCTTTGTCGGCGAGTTTGCCGTCGACGTGCAATTCGTAGCTGACCGCTACTACGTGGTCTTTCTGTACTTTCATTTCTTTTGATCCAATCGTGCAAATTTAATCATTTTTTCCGTATATTTGTAGTCCGTATGGAATACGGATTCGACAACAGCAAATACATCAAAATCCAGTCCGAGCACATCAAGGAGCGCATCGCAAGTTTCGGAGACAAGCTTTACCTTGAATTCGGCGGCAAACTTTTCGACGACAATCACGCAAGCCGCGTCCTCCCCGGCTTCCAGCCCGACAGCAAGCTCCGCATGCTCATGCAGCTTGCAGACGAAGCGGAGATCATCATAGTCATCAGCGCCCTGGACATCGAGCGCAACAAAGTCCGCAGCGACCTCGGCATCACCTACGACATGGACGTCCTCCGCCTGCGCGACGAATTCGAGAGCCGCGGTCTTCTGGTCAGTTCCGTCGTCATCACCCACTACAACGGCCAGTCCAGCGCAGATGCCTACAAAGAGCGCCTCGGACGTCTGGGAATAAAGGTATATTACCTCCACAATATAGAAGGATACCCGGAAAACGTGGCCCTCATCGACTCCGAGGACGGCTTCGGCCGCAACGATTATATCGAGACCACCCGTCCGCTCGTCGTTGTCACCGCACCCGGCCCCGGCAGCGGCAAGATGGCCACCTGCCTCAGCCAGCTGTATCAGGAGCACAAAAGGGGCATCAAGGCCGGCTATGCCAAGTTCGAGACCTTCCCCGTCTGGAACCTTCCCCTCAAGCACCCGGTCAATCTCGCCTACGAGGCCGCCACGGCGGATCTTAACGACGTCAACATGATCGACCCCTTCCACCTTGAGGCCTACGGCAAAACCGCCGTCAATTACAATCGCGACATCGAGATATTCCCGGTCCTGAGCGCACTGTTCGAGGGCATCTACGGAGAGAACCCGTACAAGTCCCCCACCGACATGGGGGTCAATATGGTAGGTTTCTGCATCAGCGACGAGCAGGTATGCATGAACGCCTCCAAGGACGAGATTGTCCGCCGTTACTACACCGCCCTCGGCCGTCTGGCCAAAGGCGACTGCAACGACTCCGAGGTCAAGAAAATCGCCCTTCTCATGAAGCAGGCCGGCATATCCACGGCCTGGCGCAAAACCACCGTCGCCGCTTACGAGCGCAAGATGGAAGAGGGAGGAGTCCCCTCCGCCGCCATCGAGCTTCACGACGGCACCATCATCACCGCACGCACGTCTTCCCTCCTGGGCCCCAGCGCCGCCCTCATACTCAACGCCGCCAAGCACCTCGCCGGCATTCCCCACGAGGTACGTCTCATCCCCCAGGAAATGATCGAGCCTATCCAGCGTACGAAGGTTGACCTCCTGCACGGGCACAATCCCCGTCTCCATACGGACGAGGTGCTCGTGGCCCTGTCAATGCTGAGCCGCACCGACGACAATTGCCGCCGGGCACTGGACGCACTGCCGCTGTTCAACGGCTGTCAGGTCCACTGCACCGTAATGCTCAGCGAAGTGGACCGGAAAGTCTTCAAGAAGCTGGGAGTCGGCCTTACCTGCGACCCCATCAAGAAATAGCCTAAGAGCGCGCGAGCCTCTTTTCGCTGGGGATGAGCAATGCGCACAGCCCCACGCCGATCAGCGAGCCGATTGCGACCGAAAGCATGGCCGCGTCCCATGAACTGCCGTTGGCGATGCCGCCGACGACAATCTTGGAGCAGATGGCGTCGCCCACGAGGTAACCGAACAGGCCCACGAAGCCTGCCGCAGTACCCGCCGCGTTCTTGGGAACAAGGTTGAGCGCCTGCACGCCTGTAAGCGCCACAGGGCCGTAAATGAAGAATCCGATAAGGCACAGGGCCACGTAAACCAGAACTTTCTGGACGCCGGGCTCGACGGCTATGATGCCGGCGCCGACCATCCAGTAAAGCAGGACGCCGATGGCACACAGGAACATGCAGATGACGTTCATGGGAGCGCAGCGGCCCTTGAAAATCTTGGAGGTCGCCCAGCCGCAGGCGATGGTTCCCACTGCACCCACTATATTGTGGACGGAGAAAGCGACCTTGCTCTCAGCGGCAGTCATAATGCCTTTGGTCTGGAGATATGTAGGAGCCCAGTCGCCGATTCCGTAACGCACCATATAAACTGCGACGTTGCTGATGGCGACAACCCAGAGGAGCTTGTTCTTCAGGACGTAATCCACGAAAAGCGTTTTGAACGGGAGCTTCTCCCCCGCCTGCCCCTTGGACTTGACGCCGCTATGGTCGTTTCGCCAGTCGGCGACGGCAGGGAGGCCGCAGGATTCCGGCGTATCCCGTATTGCCCACCAGCAGAAGAGTGCGATGGCCATGGCAATCAACGCAGGAAATACGAAGTTGCCCTTCCACGTCTGTGCGACGCCCAGATCAGCTGCGAGAGACACGCCGGCGATAGCCAGGAAGCCAAGCGAGAAGCTGCCGATAGTGTGCGAAACGTTCCATATGCTCATCTTGAAGCTGCGTTCGTTCTGACTGAACCAATGGGCCATGATACGTCCGCATGGAGGCCAGCCGAAGCCGCTTAGCCAGCCGACGGCGAGCATGAGGACGAAGATGACGGCGGTATTGAGAGCGGTGTTGGTCCCGAACGGTATGATTCCGACGGACATCATCACAAGGGCAGACAGGATAAGGCCGAGGCAGAGGAACTTGCGGGAGTCGGAGCGGTCGGACACGCTGCCCATCACGAATTTGCTGAAGGCATACGCAATGGAGACGGCGGACATGGCCAGTCCGACCTTGCCGGCGTCGAGAATGCCGTCGTTGATCATGTCCGGTGCGGCGAGAGACAGATTCTTACGGACCAGATAATAAGCCGCATACCCAAGGAACGCCCCAAGGAAGACCTTGAGCCTCATGGATTTGTACTCACCATCTATCTTTTCGGCCGGAATTTGCGCCTTCGGCTTGGGCGGATCTAAATAACGTGGCATCTGAAGGAGTATTGGTTTCGGGTGGTAAAGTTAGCAATTGTTTTCAATTATTGACAATGTGGCAGTGGCAAAATAATTGATACCTTTGCAGTAAAAACCAAAACGATGGAAGAGAAAGATGTAAAAGAACAGCCCGTACAGCAGGCTGAAAAAGCCAAGGCTAAGAAAAAAGACAACAACCTTCAGAAAAAGATAGAGGAACTCAGTGACAAATTGTCCAAAGAGCACGACGACTACCTCCGGCTGATGGCCGAGTTCGATACGTTCCGCCGCCGCAGCGCCGAGGAGAAGCTGTCGCTGGTGAGTTCCGCCGCAGCCGACACCATCAAGGGACTTCTCCCCGTGCTTGACGACTGCGAAAGCGCGCTCAAGATGCTGGAAGGTTCCTCCGACGCCGCAGCGCGCGAAGGCACCCAGCTTATATACAACAAGTTGATGGACTACCTGAAGACCCGCGGCCTCACCGTAATCGAGGCCAAAGGCCAGAAGTTCGACACCGACTACCACGAGGCCCTCACTCAGGTTCCCGCACCGTCCGAGGATCTCAAAGGCACAGTGATCGACGTCTTCCAGACAGGCTATATGCTTAACGGAAAGATACTCCGCTATGCGAAAGTCATCGTAGGAGCATAATGCAATGGCAGAAAAAAGAGATTATTACGAGGTTCTGGGCGTCGGCAAGGACGCCTCGGCCGACGACATAAAAGGAGCGTACCGCAAGGCTGCGCTCAAATGGCATCCGGACCGCTGGGTAAGCGGCACAGACGCCGAAAAGAAAACCGCCGAGGAAAAGTTCAAGGAAGCCTCGGAGGCCTATTCCGTCCTCAGCGACCCCGACAAGAAGGCCAAGTATGATCAGTTCGGCTTCGCCGGCGTGGAAGGCGCCGGCGCCCAGGACTGGAGCCAGGGCTTCGGCAGCCTGAACGACATCCTCAACAACCTCTTCGGAGGTGCCTTCGGAGGCGCGTTCGGCGGTTTCGGCGGCTTCGGCGGCTTCGGCGGCGGTTCCCAGGGCCCCCGTACCATGCGGGGCCGCGACATCCGCACCCGTGTACGCCTCACGCTCGAGGAAATCGCCAAAGGCTGCACCAAGGAAGTCACCATAGAACGCAACCGCCCCTGCCCCGAATGCGGCGGCCGCGGCACCAGGAACTCTTCGGACATAAAGACCTGCCCCACCTGCAAAGGCACCGGCCAGGTTCAGAACGTGGTCAACTCCCTCTTCGGGCGTACCATGACTTACACCACCTGTCCCCAGTGCGGCGGCGAGGGCAAGATCGTATCCAACCCCTGCTCGCGCTGCAAGGGCACAGGGCTTGAGCGCAAACGCGAGACCGTCACAGTCCAGATTCCCGCGGGAGTGGAGGACGGAATGCAGATCACCGCAAGGGGTGAGGGCCATGCGGCTGCACGCGGCGGGGTCAACGGCGACCTCCTTCTGCTCATCGAAGAACAACCCCATCCCCAGCTCAAACGCCAGGGCGCGGACCTCTTCTACACCCGCGTCATCAGCGTAACGGACGCCATGCTCGGCACCGAAATACAGATTCCCACCCTGGACGGCGCTTACAAGCAGAAGATAGACGCCGGCACCCAGTCTGGCACCGTCATCCGCCTGAGGGGCAAGGGCATGCCGGTTGTCAACAGCTACGGCAAAGGCGACCTGTACGTCAAAATCCTCGTCTGGATACCCCGCAAGCTCAGCAGATCGGAGAAAGAGACAATAGAAAAAATGCGCGACAGCAGCACATTCCGCCCCGACCCCAACCGAGACGACCGCGAGCTGTTTGAGAAAGAAAGCAAATATTTCTAAAAAAATTTGGCGGAGTAAAAAAAAGAACGTATATTTGCGCTCCCATTCAGCAGCCTCTCGTTGAACGGTTCAGTGACGCTGCGAATTTATATTGAAATAGTATTATGGATTTGATTAAATTGGTGGAGGAATCCTTCTCGCAGAACAAGACGGCCTCCTATCCTGATTTCAAGGCCGGTGACACCATCACCGTTACCTACAGGATCAAAGAAGGTGACAAGGACAGACTCCAGAATTTCCGTGGAGTAGTCATCCAGATTTGTGGAGCTACCCCTTATACAAGGACATTTACCATCCGCAAGATCTCCAACGGCGTCGGCGTCGAGAGGATATTCCCCTACGAGTCCCCGTTCATCGAGAAGATCGAGGTCAACAAGGTAGGTAAGGTCCGCAGGGCACGTATCTTCTACCTCCGCAAGCTCTCCGGCAAGAAGGCTCGCATCAAAGAGGCCAAGCGCGTCGTCAAGGAAGTCTCCGCCGAATAGGACTCTGCCGGGCCCGTCCCGGTTACATACTGGCTCCTTAGCTCAATTGAATAGAGCATTTGACTACGGATCAAAAGGTTACAGGTTTGAGTCCTGTAGGAGTCACCACCAAAAATCGCTAAGTTGTGAAAAATCACACACTTAGCGATTTTTCTTTTTATATTTGCCCCACGTTTGCC
>JAFZZW010000089.1 GCA_017615615.1 Bacteroidales bacterium | reverse complement strand
GGCCTGAACCTCGGCGGTGCGGTCGCCGTAGCCAAGCTGCGCGGCGGCGTCGATGTGCTGCATCACGACGGAATCGTGGACTGCGACGTTGCCAGAGGTTTCGTATGCTACGTGGACGTCGTGCCCCTGATGCTGCAGGCGGATAAGGGTACCGCCCATAGAGATGACGTCGTCGTCGGGGTGCGGGGAGAATACCAGCACCCTCTTGGGATAAGGCGTGGAGGACACCGGACGGGTGCTGTCGTCCACTCCTGGCTTGCCGCCGGGCCATCCGGAGATGGTATGCTGGAGGTCGTTGAAGACGTCGATGTTGACTTTGTTGACGGAGCCTACGTACTCTATGAGGTCCTCAAGGGAGTGCTGCAGATAGTCTGCGTGGGTGAGCTTGAGGATGGGTTTGCCGACCTTCTGGCACAGCCAGACGACGGCCTTGCGGCGGAACTTGGGAGTCCAGTCGCAGGGGCCGATGAGCCAGGGCGCCACCACGCGGGTGAGCTGGCTGCCGGAGACGTCGTCCACATACAGGCGGACGTTGGGGTGATGCTGGAAGAAGGATGCGGGATAATCGGCCCCGATCTCCCCTTCGGCGACCCTGGCGACGGCGGAGACTTTGTCCTCGCCCCAGGCCATCAGGATGACCTGACGGGCGCTGAGCATGGTGCCGATACCCATGGTGATGGCCTGCTTGGGGGTGACGGAAATGTCGCCGTTGAAGTTGCCGGCCTGGCGCTTGCGGCTCTTGTAGCTGAGGAGGACCGTGCGGGTGCGGCTGGTTTCCGCGGTGCCGGGCTCGTTGAACCCGACCTGCCCCTGCTCGCCGATGCCCATGATCAGGAGATCAAGCTCGCGGGCCTGCTCGTCGAAAGCCGCGCAGTAGGAGTTTATCTGCTCGTGGGCTACGGTGCCGTCGGGGATGTGGATGTTCTCCGGCAGGATGTCAATGTTGCCGAGGAGCTCCTGGTGGAGGCGGTAGTTGCGGCTCTGCATCTGGTCCGGGGAGGATGGGTAATACTCGTCTATGGAATAGACCGCTACGTTCTTGAAGGAGACTTTGCCCTCGCGGTAGTAGCGGGACAGGACCTTGTACAGCGAGACGGGACTCTCGCCCGTGGTGAGACCGAGGCGGAAAAGCGAGCCGGGGTGCTCCTGAACGTGCCTGGAAATCGATTCAACCACTATGTCGGCTATCTTGCGGCTGGCGATGGTGGAGTCGGGATGAACTTCCGTATAAATCTTGTCGTAACCGTGGAGGATATCATCCGGCAGGTTGCGGGAGAGCAGACCGCCCTCTTCTGGTAGCGTGAAATGTTTCATATCCACAAATGTAAAAAAAAATAGACATCCTGACAAGCCGGATGTCTATTTTTTGTGGTGCTGGCGGGAGTTGAACCAGCGACACATGGATTTTCAGTCCATTGCTCTACCACCTGAGCTACAGCACCATTCCCTGGCGGGACTGCAAAGGTAGAAATATTTTGAGACTTTGCAAAAAAATCTTCTGTTTTTTGTATTTTTGTCTTCGTGGAGGATTGCCGTTATATAGAGGTCATAGTGCCGCTGCGCCTGTCCTGGACGCCATGCTACAGGTGCAGGGTGCAACTCCGTCCCGGCCAGAGGGTTACGGTACCCGTGACGGGCAGGCGGTATGTGGGCGTAGTCCACAGGACGGATATCCTTCCCGATATTGACCCGTCCCGCATCCAGGAGATTTCCGCCGTCAACGACGAACTGCCGGCCGTGTCGGAGGAGGAGCTCCGCTTCTGGGAGTTCCTCTCCTCCTATTATCTTTGCAGCATCGGGGAGGTGTACAAGGCCGCGTACCCGTCGGGCAAAATCCGCAGCGAGCAGACTGCCGCCGGCATCCTCGAGCGCCTTCGCCAGCGCCTCGCCATCCGAGAGGAGGCCCTTACACGCAAGCACAGGGACAACGTCCGCGAGCGCCTGGAGCAGGAGCGGGACGCCATCGGGGCGCAGATAGTGGCGCTCACCCTCATCCCGGATTCGGCCGAAGCCGTCAAGCCCTCGCCTGGCAAGCCGCTTCTCCTTACCGGCCCCGGGCGTATCAGCCGTTACGTCAGCCTCTGCAGGGAGACCGTCGGCAAGGGCCTCAACGTCCTGGTCCTTCTGCCGGAAATAGCCGCCTCGGAGCAGCTGCAGGCCGTTTTCGAGGAGCATTTTCCGGGCGTTACCCACAAGGTCAACTCCCATATGACCGACGCCCGCCGCCGCGCGGTCGCAGAAGATGTACGGCACTTCGGCGGGCAGATCGTCACAGGCACACGCAGCGCCCTGTTCCTTCCGCTCAGCCGCCTCGGGCTCGTCATAGTCGAGCAGGAGCAGGACCCGTACTTCAAGCAGACGGATCCCGCCCCGCGTTACCACGCCCGCGACGCCGCCGTCGTCCTCGCCCGCATCCATGGGGCGCAGGTAGTCCTCGGCACGCCCGCCCCTTCCCTCGAGTCGCTCCATAACGCCCTGACGGGCAAATACATAAGGGAGGACCTTCCGCAGAATCTGCCGACTCCCGTACTCATCGACGTCAATGCCGAGCGCCGCAAGAACGGCATGCCCGGAAGGCTCTCACGCAAGCTTCTGGAGGCAGCATCCCGGACCTCCGGCCCCGTCGCCCTCATCCGCGGATGGGAGAAGCAGGAGGAGCTGGCGGAAGAGGCCGCCACATGGCTTCCGGACAGGCAGGTCGACATCCTTACCCCGTCGGAGGCACGGCTGAAAGACCTCGGAGCGTACGGTCTTGTAGCCGTCGTGCAGGCCGACGCCCTCATGAACGCCGACGACTTCCGCGCCGACGAGCACGCCCTGCAGGCACTTGCGCAGCTCCGGGAAAACGTCCGCGGCGCCTTCATCGTCCAGACGGCCAAAACGGATCACCCTGTTTACGGCGCCCCGGAGTCAGTTTACGCCCAGCTGCTGGAGGAGCGCCGGCAGTTCCGTCTCCCGCCTTATACCAGGCTCGTCGATACCGTATGCGGCTCGCGGCGGGAGCGTATCACACTCGCAGCGGACGGCACCCTTGCCGCCAGAAAGCAGGAAATCCTTGAGCGCGCCAAGCAGCTGGAACGCACCAGCCGCGGACGCCTCCGTACAATAATAGACGTAGATCCATTATGAGACTCATTATCATCGGCGCCGGCCCCGGCGGTTACGAAACTGCGGCAGAAGCAGCTTCCAAGGGAATCGAGACCATACTTATAAGCGACGGCCCTCTTGGCGGAACCTGCCTCAACGAAGGCTGCATCCCCACCAAGACCCTCTGCGCCATGAGCGCGCCCGACCTCTCACGCAAGGAGGCCGTAATCAGCCAGTTGCAGGCAGGGATTGCACAATTGCTCAAGGCGGGAAAGGTCACAGTCGTACAAGGGCGGGCCAATCTGGCAGGCCCCCGCAGCGTAGTGGTGGACGGACAGGAATACACCGCCGACGCCGTCATAATCGCCACCGGTTCCGTCAGCGCCAGCCTCCCCATTCCGGGTGCGGAACTGGCCGTCGACTCCAGTGCGATGCTCAATCTCCCGTCCGTGCCGCAGCGGCTCTGCGTCATCGGCGGCGGCGTCATAGGGCTCGAATTCGCTTCGGTGTATGCCAGGTTCGGATCCGAAGTTACGGTGCTGGAGTTCTGCCCCGGCGTACTGCCACGGTTCGACGTCGATCTGGCCAAGAGGCTCAAGGCGTCGCTGAGCCGGCGCGGAATCAAGATAGAAACGTCCGCCAGGGTGACCGCCATAGAGGAGGCTGACGGCGCGCGCCGTGTCCATTGGCTCAAGGGCGACAATGAATTCTCCGCCGACGCCGACTGCGTGCTGATGGCCGTCGGGCGCAGGCCCAACCTCGGCACTCTGGACCTGGCCGCCGCCGGAATCGAGTTCACCCCCCGCGGCATCGTGGTAGATGAAAACATGCAGACCAACGTGCCCGGAGTCTATGCGATAGGTGACGTTACTGGCGGGATGATGCTGGCCCACGTGGCTTCGGCGCAGGGGCGCAAGGCTCTCGCCCATATATGCGGCGAGCCTTGCGGAATCGACCTCTCGCTGGTGCCGGCGGCCGTTTTCACCGTGCCGGAGGTAGCCACCGTAGGCCTTACGGAAGAGGAGTGCGAAGGCCGGGAGGTGGCGGTCGGCAAGGCGAACTACCGCGCCAACGGCAAGGCCGTCGCGAGCGGCGAGGCCGACGGCTACTGCAAGGTGATTGCCGACAAAGCCACCGGCAAACTGCTGGGAGCCCACATCCTGGGCGCTCACGCATCCGACCT
>JAFZZW010000088.1 GCA_017615615.1 Bacteroidales bacterium | reverse complement strand
GGCGGCGGCGAACAAGTCGTCGGCGGAGGTGAACATGCCCGAAGCAGGTACGCCGTAGCGGCGGGCTGCCTGCGCCAGGCGAAGCGGGTCCGGCTCCACCAGGCAGGCGACGCGGACGCCGTCAGGCAGGCACGAGAGGTACTTCCTGGCGCGATTACCCACCCCTATGACGGCGATGTCCATCATAAGGCAAGCAACCTCTTGAGGCCGGAGACGATACGCCCGAGGCCATCTTCGAACATTTCTGACGGACAGGCCATATTGATGCGCAGGAAACCGGGTGCACCATACATTTCGCCGGCGTTGAGCCGCACCTTCTCGACCTCCACCAGACTCTTTTCAATCTCTGCCGACGGCAAGCCGATGGCGCGCACGTCAAGCCACGCAAGGTAGGTCCCCTCCAGCACGTAAAGATGAAGCGCAGGGAACGCCGACACCGCCTCCCGCAGCTTGAGGTAGTTGCTCCACAGCTGCCTGTTGAGCCCCTGCAGCCACTGCCAGCCCTCGTCGGTCCAGGCCGCCTGGGAAGCCACGACACCGAAAGGTCCGACGTCGCATATTTCGTTTACGTTGACGGCTTTGTCCACGCGGGCGCGGAGTTCCGGATCCTTTACGATGAAATTGGCCATCTGCAGGCCCGCTATGTTGAACGCCTTGCTGGCGGCGTACAGGGTGACGCAGCGGTCTTCGAACTCGGGGCACACGGAAGCGAAGGGTACGAATTCCACTCCCGGCATGACGAATTCGCAATGGATTTCGTCTACGACGGGGACGACTCCGTGGCGGAGGCAGATATCCCCTACCCTGCGCAGTTCCTCCCGCGTCCAAACGCGTCCGGCGGGGTTGTGGGGCGAGCAAATCAGCATGACGCGAGCCCTGGGAGCCGCTGCCTCAAGCCCATCGAAATCAATAACATATCTAGGGCCTTCCGGAGTCTGTTCCGTAAGGAGTGGGACGTCCAGGACGTTGCATCCCCAGTTGCGTATGGAAGAGAAGAAACAGTTGTACACCGGACTCATTATGAGCACGTTGTCTCCCGGTTTGGCAAATGCCGACACGCATGCGGACAGGGCGGGGACGACTCCTGTGGTATAGATTATCCAGGACGGGTCGGGACGCCAGCCGTGACGCCGGTAATACCAGTTGCAAAGCGACTCATAATAGGACGCGGGCACGGCGGTATAACCGAATATGCCGTGCTGAGCGCGCTGTATTACGGCATCCCTCACGCAGGGGGCGGTCTCAAAGTCCATATCGGCCACCCACATGGGCAGCACGCCCTCCGGTACGAGGTCCCATTTTACGCAGTTTGTGCCCCTGCGGGGGAGAATCTTATGGAAATTGTCAGGCATCGCGTAATAAGATTTGGCAGTCGCAGGGAGCCTTGATGTTGGAGTCCAATATGATCTCACCGTACGAATCGGCCACTATCCGGCCGGTGCGGGGATTCTTGACGGAAGTGACCGGGCCTAACATATCGGCATGGACGGACGAATACTCGAAGGCAAGGTCGGCGTCGGGGGCGAAGGTGCAGTTCTCCAGAATCAGGCCATCGGCATAGCAGAGGGGCTGGGTGCCGGCGATACGGCAGTTCACCAGACGCAGGTTGCGGGAGTACCAGCCAAGGTATTCGCCGTCTATCTCGGAGTCGTAGACCGTTATGTTTTCCGTCTCCCAGAAGGCGTCTTTGGTATGGAGCACGGAGTCATGTATTTCCACATCCTTGCAGTACTGGAAGGAATAATTGCCCTGAAGACGGAGGTTGCAGATGAGTATGCCGGAGGAATGCATGAAAAGGTAATCGCCCTTTTCTACGGAAACGTCCTCCAGTTCAATGTCCTTGCAGCTCCACAGGGTTTCCAGGGCGTTGGGAATGCGGACGCGGCGGAGCGTAAGGCCGCTCATCTCCCGGAACATCTTGGGAGCCTCGACCAGGGTGTCTTCCATCAGCAGGCCGCTGCTGTACCACAAAGCGGCGCGGGCGCCCTCGGTGAAAACGCAGTCGCGTATGGTGAAGCCCTCGCAGCACCAGAAAGGGTATTTGCCCTCGAACCGGCAACGCACGGCCTCTATGTCGGCGGTCTCCTTGAGTGCGGACTCTCCGGCATGGACGGTGACATCCTCGAGGCGGAGGCCCCTGCGGTTGTACAGCGGGCGTTCGCCTCCGAATTCGGCATTACTTATCAGTTCCTTCATTCTTCTTCTCCTTGTAGAGGAAACGTTTGATTTTCATGGTGGCAGTCTTGGCGAAGGGTTGCTTCTCCACCTCCACTTCCTTTATCTGGCTGCTGCGGTTGACGTGGGAGTTGACGAAGTCCAGGATGGCCTGCTTGCGTTTTTCCAGGTCGGACATGAAGCGGTCGTGGTTCTCGTAGTTCCAGTCGAGGATGTTGTCGTTGAAGTGTACGAGCGCCACCAGGTGGCCTCCGCGCTGCACCACCAGAGACTCGCTGATATCCTTGATGTTGTCTATGACGGCCTCTATCTCCTCCGGGTAGATATTCTCGCCGGAAGGCCCCAGTATGACGCTGCCGAGGCGGCCCTTGATGTAGTAGCGGCCTCTCTTGTCGAGGGAGGCGACGTCGCCGGTATGGAACCAGCCGTCGGGCGAGAGAACCTTGCAGGTGCGAGCGTAGTCCTTGTAGTATCCCTTCATGACGTTGTCGCCCTTGACGACAATTTCGCCCTCGCCGGTTTCCGGGTTGACGTCCTCAAGGCGCATCTGCACGCCGTATGCCGGGTTGCCGAACGAGCCGACGACGGTCTCCCCTACCCGGGCGTAGCCGATGAGAGGGGCCGTCTCCGTGAGGCCGTAGCCGATGGAGTACGGGAAGCGGGCGCGGCGCAGGAAGGCCTCCACCTCGCCGTCGAGCTTGGCGCCTCCGATACCGAAAAACTTGAGCCTGCCGCCGAAGGTCTTGCGGAGACGTACGCCGACGAGGCGCGCCAGGATCGCAGGGCTGAACTTGCGCAGGTGGGACAGGAACTTGCTGTTTTCCACAGTGGGAACGATGCTGGAACGGTAAATCTTCTCGATGACGAGAGGAACGGACAGCATGCAGGTGGGACGTATCTTCTTGAAGTTGGGGATGAGGACCGACGGGGTGGGCGGACGCTTGAGGTAATACACGCGGGCGCCGACGGCGAATGGATAAAGCATGCCGATGCTCATCTCGTAAGTATGCGCGAGGGGCAGGATCGACAGGAAGACGTCGCGCCGGCGGACCTTGTGGGCGTCCCAGGACGAACGTATGTTGACGCAGAAATTCTTGTGCGTGAGCATGACGCCCTTGGCCGCACCGGTAGTGCCCGAGGTGTATATCAGGCAGGCGACGTCGTCGGAAAGGGGGCTGGAGATGGTGCCGTCGCAGGTATAGGCGCCTTCCCCGGAACGGACTATGGACAGGTCGTCGGTAAGGATTACAAGGTGCATGCGCTCCAGCAGTTCTTCCGGGACTTTGGCCAGAAGGCGCCTGGAAACGAAAAGGGCCTTGGTGTCCGAATGCGTCAGTATGTTCGTAATTTCGTTCTCAGAGAGCTCGGTCAACAGAGGGACGGCGATGCGCCCGAAGGCCGTAATGGAAAAGAAGGCCGCCGGCCAGTTGGGCATGTTCGGGGAAAAGATGGCGACCTTGTCGCCGCTGTTGATGCCGAAGTTGGAAAGAAGGCACGACAGGCGATGGCAGGTGTCGCGGAAACCGGCGTAGGTATAGCTCTGGTCGCCGTCTATTAGGTCATAGGCGGGACGCTTGGCATATTTGGAAGTTGAATATTCAAAGACCTCTGCAAGGGTCTGGAAAGTGTGTCGCATCAGTGGGTAATGTACTTTTCGGGGTGCTTGCCGACAAGGTGCATGTCTTCATACATCTGCTGGATGCGCTTCATGTCGGCGCGGGGGTCGTCGGTAAGTTCCACCTTCTGCCCTCTGCCCACACGCTTGGTGCCCCAGTCGAAGTACCCGAGGTAAACCGAAGCGCCGCTGTGGCGGGCGATGGTATGGAAACCGGTTTTCCAATTCCTGACGGGCTTGCGGGTGCCTTCCGGGGCCAGTGCGAGATGGAAACGGCCGGGAGCCTCCAGATGTTTGATGACGCTGCGGAGCATGTTGGTAGGGCTGCTGCGGTCGACCGGGATGCCTCCCATGGCCTTGAGGAGCCAGCTGAGCGGAGGGAAGAAAAACTCTTTCTTTATCATGCACCTTGCCTTCTCGCCCTGTGAACGGTAATAGAGGTAAGAAATCAGGAAATCCCATATAGAAGTATGCGGGACGCCCAGAATGATGCATTTGTCTTCTTCCACAGCGGGTTCGACTGCAGTCCAACCCATCTTGCGCAGCACGAAGCCGCAGAATTTTGCCCAATTATCCATAACGGGCAAATATACTAAATTATATGGAGAAAAGGAACCCGGGAACGAGGGAGCGGTTGCGGAAAACGCGTTTCTCTCCGGTTTCGTGTCCGGCTAGGGGACGAAGGGGAACCGCGGGGACCTGAATCTCAGCCCATACTCCCAGTTCGCGCAGTCTGCTGACGAAAATGCGTTCGAAATCGTCCTCCACGATCTTGCGGGTGAAATTCAGGTTGAGCCTGCCGTTGCAGCTCACCGCCGCGCAAGAACCGGAACGACCCCTGGTGCGTCCGAGCACGAAGTGAAGGTCCTTCACATGCGGGGCTACGGACTCGGGCAGATCGACGTTGCCGATGTTGGAGAAGGTGTAAGTGCCGTAATTATCCCCTTTGAGGAAGTTGATAAGGTTGATGATGGGCTTCTTGATGACAAGGGGGATGACACGGATGCCGGGATTGTCCTCCAGGGCGACGTTGGCGGCGATGCGGCGCGTAAGGCGTGCAGGCTGGACATAAAGGCGTTTCTGGTATTTCACCTCGTTGAGGGCGTCTTTGAAGCTGAGCTCGCCGTTGCTCACGTCAAGCGTAAGATAGACGTAGGACGCGAAGTTGCGCATTGTCTTGCTTCCGAAGATGGGCCTCAGGTTGACCGGGAGTTCCATGCGGATGAAAGGACTCTTGCCCTTCTGCTTTGCGCGTACGTCCTGCATGGAAACAAGCATTACGGCGGAGAGGAATTCGGTGACCGTGCAACCGTAAGAAGCAGCGACGGACTTCACGTCTTCCGAAGAGAGGGAGACGCCGAGGGAATTGAGCACGTCTGCGCGTTCCTCGGTCCCCTTGATGTGCCAGGCGCGTTTCTCATCGTCAAGAGAGCCTTTGGTGCCGGAGAAGCGGTCAAAGCCGTCTTCCAGTTCCTCAAGGCACGCTTCCTCCTCGGGGTTGTAGATCCATTTGCCGTACTCCGGAGCGGCGACTCCGGCGACTTTGAGATACTCTGCAGCGAGGCTGAGCAGGAAAGTCATTGCGCCGTTTCCGTCGGTCAGGGCATGATAGACGTCCAGGTCTATGCGGTTGCCGTCACAACTGAGGCGGAACATGTATCCGCCGTTGCGTTTGAGGTTGATGGGTGTGAGGTCGCCGCGACGGACCAGTACCGGATCGTTCTCCAGTTTCTGGAGGAACCACCAGAAGAGGCCGCGCCTGAGAGTATAGCGGAAACTCGGGAACCGGCGCATGACCGACAGGAGTGCCTGCTGAAGCTTTTCTTCATCGACGTGCACGTCCAGGGTAACGGACATGCGGTAAAGGGTAGCGTACTTGCGTGTACTGCAAGAGGGATATATAATAGCTGAATTCTCAAGCCTTGTCCATTCAGGTGCTGTCATAACTGTTTTCGTTCTGTTTGGCGTTGCAAAATTAGCACGCATATACGTGAGCAGGAAACAGGGGTGACCGAAAGAGACTTTTTGTTATGAAAGTGTAATAATTGTGACGAAAATGCGGGAATAGTGTGACAAAATTAAAAATAGTATTAACTTTGTCACACCAAAATATGTGACGAATGACAAGCTTTCCAAGATCACTTACCCGCCTTCCGGCCACTTTCATACACATAGGAGCCGTACCGGTTTTCTTTCTGATAGGCGCACTGATGTACGAGCCGCTGGCCCTCAACTCGCTTATGGACTCCGGCAGCAGCTACGCCCCGATGGAGAATGTCCGCATCTTCAACGTGGTGATATGTTTTACGATTATTCTGGCGTGCATGGCCATATCGCGTATGGTACTCTGGCTTATCCGCAAGCACTTTCCGGGAGACACCTGGCGTTACACCTTCTGGTGCATCGGAGAAATACTGTCCTGCTGTGCTTTTACCGGATTGTACCTCGTTCTGATGGATCACGGATATGAAGGGAGTTTCTTCTATTATTTCAGGCGCAGCCTGTTTTCGATCGGCTCCATAACGATATTCCCTCCTTTCATCCTTTACCTGCTGTATATGTCACGGGAAAAGCCGCGCACTGCGAGCCAGGACAGCGACGTCCGCCTAAAATTCTACGACAACCGCCACCAGCTGAAGTTCATCACGGAAGCGTCGTCGGTACTGTATATCGAGTCCAACGAGAATTACATCATAATCCACTATCAGGAAAACGGACTCGAGAAAAAATACCAGCTGCGCAATTCCATGAAGAACATAGAGCCTCTGTGCGAACAGGCCGGGTATGCCCGTACCCACCGCTGCTACATAGTCAACCCCCGTTACGTAAAGCTCATCCGCAAAGAACCGGGAGGGGGCAACGTTGCCGACCTCGGCCTTGGAGAAGGGATTCCCATCTCCAAGAAATACTACGAGAGCATCGCTGCAATGCTATAGCGGCAGTTATTCCGTTACCATGATGTAACAGATGTCCCTTTTGCCTCCTTCTGCGGAAGTGACGGTGATGTGGACGCCTCCGGGAGACACTCCGGTCAAAACGCCATCGGCGCTGATTGTCGCTATGGATTCGTCGAAACTGTACCAGGTGACTTCCTTGTTCGTGGCATCCTCAGGGATGAATTCCGGAGTGACGGTGATGCTTTCCCCGACCTTTACGGAGAGTGATTCCGGCAGGCCGACATCCTGCAGGGCTATGAATTTGGGGATTACTGTCACGGTGCAGGACGCGCTGAAGCCGCCCTCCGCCGTCGTGGCGGTGATTACCGCCTCGCCAAGACCGATGCCGAGCACAATGCCGCCGGAGCCCACAGTGGCTATGGAATTGTCTGAAGATTCCCAGGTGACGGTCTTGTTCTCGGCGGTTTCCGGGAGGACCTTGCATTCCAGCTGCTGATAGGCGTCCACTTCTACAGTTAACTGGTCCGGCGATAATTCAACGCCTGCAACCATGCCTGACTGATCGCGGACAATCACTTCGCAGCGGGCCATAAGATCCCTGGTCCTGGTTCTGGCAAAAACACTAGTCCTGCCTTTGGAAATTGCCGTTATGATACCTCCGGATACCTTTGCAACGGATTCATCATCCGAATACCAGTCGACTTCTTCCTTTGTTCCGGAAAGGAAACGGACGTTGACAGTAGTCTGCGTTCCGGTGAGAAGCATTACGGAGGACTGATCGAGCGTGATACGGTCTATTTGAATGTCCTTGCCGGTGCAAGCGGCCAGCAGGAGAAGGGGCAGAATCTTCCATGTTTTCATGTCGCAAATATAGCAAAAACGCTTTACAGACGAAAGAATTGATTGAATTGTCAAATGGTTTTATTAGATTTGCAGGTCAAATGACACATTTTAATTCTATAACCAATATGAGAAAACTCTTACTCTCGCTTGCCGTTCTTCTTCTGGCAGGCGCTACACTGAACCTTTCCGCCCAGGAGCAGGAGAAAGAAAAAGAAATGAAGACCGGCTGGAGCTTCGGTATTCTGCCCACCGCTACCTTCTCGGTAGACAACGGTTTCCAGGCCGGAGCTTTCGGTGACGTCTACTACTATGGTGACGGTTCCACTTACCCCGATCCTCTTCACAAGATAAGCTGGGAGGCATCCTACTTCCTCAAGAGCAAGCGTATGCGTCTCTATCTTGCATACGACTCCAAGTACCTCATCCCGGGCATGCGTCTGAACACATCGGTGACCTATATGAACGACCCCCTGTACAGTTTCTGGGGATTCAACGGTCCTGCAGCCATGGATTCAGGAGTCCCGGCCAATTTCACCTCGGTCGATTACGCACTCTGGGGGAACAGGTCTTTCACTCCCAACATCAACTATTTCGGCATGAGCCGCCAGATGCTCCGTGTGCTTGCCAACGTACAGGGTCGCATCACCGACAACCTGAACTGGGCTGCCGGCGTCAATTTCTGGCACTGGAAACTCGGCGACATGAGGGATCCCGCCGTTGACGCAAACAAAGACGGCAACAAGACCAATTACGACCATACCTTAACCCTGTACAATAAGTATCTGGACCTCAAAGCCATCAAGGAAGAAGAGGCTGCAGGCGGCATGTCCCTTGAATTGAATGCCGGGCTCGTATTCGATACCCGCGACATCGAGGCTGCTCCCAATCGTGGAATCTGGGCCGAGGCCTACCTCAACGGCGCTCCTTATTCCGGAAATCCCACCACAGGCCTGTACAGTCCTTACCTCAAAGCCTGCGTGTATTTCCGTCACTACATCGACATCCCCATCCATATTCCCGCAGGCGATCCCGTATTTGCATACCGTCTGGCGTGGCAGCAGACCATCCTCGGAGAGACCCCGTTCTACATGATCCAGAACAACCCCCTGCTGATCCAGAGGAATATGATTTCCGAGGGCTTCGGTTCTTCCAACACAATCCGCGGTCTGCGTGAAAACAGGGTTCTGGCCGAAGGCATGGCCTGGGCAAATACCGAGCTCCGTATAAAGATCGTCAACTTCAAGCTGTTCAACCAGTATTTCTACATCGCTACGAACCCGTTCTTCGATGCAGGTATCATCACCAAGCCCTATCGAGCCGACGTCCTCACGACGGCAATCGAGGATCCCGCCCTCAGTACCATCACCGGATACACCGGAAGCACCACGATCTACAATCCGGACAGAATCAAGGATTTGATCTACAGTGCCGGTATCGGTCTCAAGATCGCGATGAACCAGAACTTCATAGTTTCCGCAGAATTCGCCAAGTGCTTCACCCCCGGCCTCGACGCCGGCCTCTGGATCGGTATCGGAATCAACTACCAGTTCTAGTTTCTTAAGCTCCGCCGGCTGGAGTCCCACCCTCCTCCACGGAGTCGAAATAAATCGGATATTTTTGCAGAATCGCAAAAATATCCGATTTTTTCGACCCCACCACTTCGTGGTCCCCCCTCTTCTGGGCCGAGGGCGGCACATCCGTGGAGGAGGGTGGGACTCCAGCCGGCAGAGCTTATCGCAAAGCTACATACTCTTAACTTTGGCCAGGAAGTCGCGGACTCTCTGGGTGTATTCCTGGGGGTGCTTGGCGTAGGCGTTGGCGTGGACTGCGCCGGGGGCGATCCAGAGCTCCTTGTAGCCGTTCACCTTGGCCTCATAGTTCTTATAGACGTGGCTGGTGGGGACGAAGTCGTCGGCATCGCCGTGGATGAAGAGCATCGGGCGGTCGCACTTGGCGAGCTGCTTGAGGGAAGACGCCTCCCAGAAGCCCCATCCGTATTTCTTCCTGGTGACGAGACTTGCACTCTGGAGGACGTCCGGCGGTATGAAAGCGAAGCTCTGCTTGCGGTTGTTGTTGAACTGGGCGACCACGGATGAATAGCCGCAGTCTTCGACAAACGCACGGACGTATTCAGGCAGGTCGTCGCCGCTGGTCATCATGACGGTGGCGCCGCCCATGGAAACGCCGTGGAGCACCATGAAATCGTCCTTGAAGATATCGTGGGCGACTGGAATCCATTTCTCGATATCCAGGCGGTCGTTCCATCCCATCTGGGCATGGTCACCCTCTGAATAGCCGTGATACTGGAGGTCGGGGAACAGGACGTTGTAGTTGAATTCGTCGCGGTACATGCGGACCAGGTAAAGGAATACAAGATGGTTGTCGCTGTAGCCGTGGATGACGATGGCGGTACCCTGGGAGTTTGCAGGATCGGCTGCGGGAACGTAGCACGCATGGACCTTTTTGTCGTTGAAACCGACTATCGTGGTGTCCTTGAGCAGACCGATGGTCTTGAGGGAATCGTACCATGCGGTGCTGCCGGGGCAGAGGGAGTCTGCCTTATGGCGGGTACGCTCGATATCGGCCACACCGTGAGGCTCGAAACAGAGAGCATAATTGGACATGTACTTGCCTGCAAGGCAGCCCGTGGCTAGCATCGCGGCAAAAAAGACGGAGCAAAAACTGAGGATTCTTTTCATTTGGATGTGGTTGTCGTGTTGTATCAGTGACTGCAAAGATACCGAATTAATTGGAAAAATATTATCTTTGTGGGCTTTTTCGCAAATACTAAAACCTATGCAAACCACTGTTCAGCACAAAAAGAACTGGCGGGACCGTTACGACGGATGGTATGTTGCAGGCCTGGACTCCATGCATGTGATGATGCCCTTCCTGTTCGGGGAACGCACCCGCAACGAAGCCGTCATGGGCGAGGTCTTCGACCTTACCGAGGTAGATAAGTACCTCCAGAAGAAAAACGCCGGCAATCCCGATTTCAAATACACATGGTTCCACTTCATAGTGGCAGCCATAGCAAAATGCCTCCTGCTCCGTCCCAAGATGAACTATTTCATCTCCGGACACCGTTTCTACGAGCGCAAGTACATAAGGATTTCCTTCGTCGTCAAGCGCCAGCTGGACGAAACCGCAGAAGAACTGCAGGCCAACTTCCTCCTCGACAAGGAAGGCCAAGCGCCTATCGAGCAGGTTCACGATTACGTCAAGGCATATGTCCAGAAAGTCCGCAAGGAAGACAAGACCGTCGGCATCAGCAACGCCCTCAACGTCATCAAGAACCTTCCCCGTCCCCTTTTCCGTTTCCTGGGATGGTTCCTCAAGCGGTTGGAGTATCACGGGTTATACCCCAAGGGACTCGCAAAGGACGATCCCTGCTACGCCAGCGTGTTCGTAACCAACCTGGGCAGCATCAAGCTGCACGCCGACTACCACCATCTGTTCGACTGGGGCAACAATTCATTCTTCATCGTCATCAACGAGAAAGAACTCACTCCTATATTCAAGGAGGACGGCAGCTACGAGATGCACAACACCATCAAACTCGGCTTCACCATCGATGAACGCATAGCGGACGGCACCTATTTCGCCAAGTCCGTCAGGCTCATACGCCATATCTTCGCACATCCTGAGCTTCTGGACGAGCCTGCATCAACAACTATAGAAGACTATTAGAATGAGATTCGATTACAGCAACATCGCAATGCCGTGGCGGGACAGCTACGGCGAGGTTCCCGCATCACTTGAATACGGTGAAAACACCATGTCCGAGGCCGTCCTGGCCATGGCGGAGCAGGAAAAGGACTACCCCGCCCTGTCCTTCATGGGCCGCAAGATCAGTTACGCCAAAATGGCCGAGGCCATCGACCTTACGGCCCGTTCGTTCTACGCTCTCGGCGTACGTCCCGGGCAACGCGTCCTCGTATGCCTCCCCAACGTCCCCCAGGCCATCTATTGCCTTTACGGTCTCAACCGAATAGGCGCAGTCGCATCCATGGTGCACCCCCTTTCTGCAGTCGGAGAGATCGCCTTCTACCTCGATGAGGCGCAGTGCGACGTCGCGGTCACGCTGGACCAGTTCTACGCCAAATTCCTTGATGTACGCAAGCAGCGCCCCATCGGCAAGCTCATCATCGCCCGCGTTTCCGAGGAACTCCCCTTCCCCCTCAACATCGGCCAGAAGCTGCTTACCGAGCGCAAGTTCCCCAAGCTCGTCAAAGACGGTTCCACCATCAGCTGGAAAGACCTGCTCGAGCTCGGCCGCAAATACACCGGCGAATACGTCTTCAAGAAGAATTTCAAGGAAGAGGCCGTAGTGCTCTTCTCCGGCGGCACCACGGGTGTCACCAAGGGCATCATGCTGTCCGACCTCAACTTCAACGCCCTTGCTATCCAGACAGCGGCGATGAGCAACAAGGACGTTCACCACTGCCGCATGCTCGCCGCCATGCCCGTCTTCCACGGATTCGGCCTGGGCGTCTGCATACATACCGTGCTTCACTGCGGCGGCACTTCCATCCTGGTCCCCCGTTTCAACGTAAAGAGCTACGCGGAACTCATCAAGAAAACGCGCCCCAACTTCATCGCCGGCGTGCCCACCCTGTTCGAGGCCATCACCCGCAACGAGTATCTTGACGGGGCCGACCTGTCATGCCTTATGGGCGTCTTCTCCGGAGGCGATTCGCTTACCATCGAGCTCAAGAAGAAGTTCGACAAGTTCCTCGCCGACCACAACGCCAGCATACGCGTCCGCGAGGGCTACGGCACCACCGAGTGCGTCACCGCGTGCTGCCTCACCCCGTACAACAAGGAAAAGGAGGGCAGCATCGGCATCCCGTTCCCGGACACTTTCTTCAAGATCTGCAAGCCCGGCACATGCGAGGAGGTCCCTTACGGCGAGGAAGGCGAGATCTGCCTCACCGGCCCTTCCATGATGCTCGGCTACATCAACCACGAAGAAGAGAACCGCGACACCCTGCGCAAGCATGACGACGGCCACGTATGGCTCCATACCGGAGACCTCGGCATGATGGACGAAGAAGGCTTCATCTACTTCCGCCAGAGGATCAAGAGGATGATAGTCACCAGCGGATACAACGTCTATCCTTCCCAGATCGAGAATATCCTGGAAGGTCACCCCGCCGTACAGCGCAGCTGCGTAATCGGCGTGCCCGACCCGTACAAGATGCAGAAAGTCAAGGCTTTCGTCGTATTGAAGAAAGACGTCGAGAACACTCCGGAGCTCCTCGAAGACATCATGGAGCACTGCCGCAAGCACGTTGCGAAGTACGCCCTGCCTTATGTCATCGAGGTGCGGGATTCATTGCCCACCACTCTCGTCGGCAAGGTAGCGTACACGCAACTGTCGTAGAATCTTTGCTTTAGCTCCATTTCCGCAGGAAGAGGTTAGCAAAACTTCCGCTTCGCTTCATCCTCCCGTGTGCAAATCCGGCCGGTTTTGCACACGGGCTACCGGCTGCCGCCGCCGTGGCCGCCGCCGGAGAAGCCGCCGCCTCCTCCGCGGGAGGAGAAGCCGCCGTAACCGCCGGAAGAGCCGGAGGACGATGAACGGGCCGCGGCCTCGCGGGATAACTTTTCGTTGTAGGCACGGCTATATGCATTGTTGGCAGTGTTGGTCCATGAGTGGACCACGGAGCGCATCGTGACGGAATCCAGGCCGTACTGCTGGCTGTAGTCGGCGAACTGCTTGGGATACATCTTCTCAAAGCCGGAAGCCACCTTGTCCGCGATGCCGAAAATCTGGGCGTATACGAGATACTGTCCCCATAGCGACACCTCGGGCACCTCACGCTCGCGGGAGAGCGTGAATTCATTGAGGTAATTCTTGAATTTAAGAAGCTTGGCAGCCTCGTCCACAGTGTTCGCAGGAGAGCTGGAGAGTTTTGACTTGCCCTCTTTGACCAGGGCGTCCGGCCAGCCGGCCATCGAACGGTAATGCGATGTGGCCCAGGAATCGAATTCACCCTTTTCCAGAATACGGTTGGAGCCGGCCGCCTCGAAGGCTTTCTTGTACAGAGACTTCTCAGAATCGTCGCGGAAGTCGGGCTCGGCCTCCGGGAACTGGAGGTCGAAGTGGCCGTCTGCGGCTTTGACAGGAGTGACTACGCCTTCCTGTATCCACCTCAGGAAATAGGCCCCGATACACCACTCGGTATGTGTGGTGGCAAGCACGAGGCGGGAACCGTCCTTGAGCAGGTGGGCGGCTATCGGTATGCTGCCTCCGAACGGCGCTTCCCTTTCCCAACCCCTGATTTTCGTGGCCCCGAAGACCTTCTTGGACCATTTGTGGCCGGTTATCTTGAGGACAGCGTCCCTTATCAGGCAATAGATGAACAGCAGGGCGATGCCGACTATCACGAGGACGAAAGCGCCGGCGACGAGCAGGGACACTACATCTTCAAAGGTGAGTCCGCTGAAAAAGCCGCTCTTGCCGCTCTTGTAGGTACTGCCCTTGAAAGCCTTCTTCTGCATCTTCTCGAACTTCATCTTCTTCTGGATTTCGGGCTTGAAGTGGCCCTTGTCGAAGCGCATCATGCAGATGATGGAGTCGTCCCTGCGCATGGGACCGGAAGTTTCGTAGAAGATGGTTCCGTCCTCGCGGAGCTCGGATTTGCCCTCCGTGCCGAAGAACCAGAACTTTGTGTAATCGAAGGAGAATACCTCGTCGTCAAGCCTCTCGAAAGTGACGGTAGCGTGCTCGGGAGCGGCGATCAGGTCGGGGTTGACGAACATGAAGTTGAAGGCGTCGCAATCCTCAAGCGACTGTACGAGGCCGAGTGCTACGAAGCCCGCCTCCCAAACGTGATCACCGTACGAGCCCTGCCCCCAGCACGGTTCCACGCCGTCATTCTTGACGACGATGCCGCTGCGTCCGGCCTTTTGGGACAGGCTGCGGTCGACGTCCCAGGTACGGCCCTCGTCGATGAACTCCTCACCGTTTTCCTTGACCGTAAGACCGCGGATGCTCATTCCTCCCAGATTGCCGATGGGGATGTACCACTCTGTCCCGGATACGACGTTCACGTCCCATATCTGCTTGATGTAGGCGTCGCCGTCGGCGTTGATGTACACGTGTACGTCGACGGAACGGATGCGCTGGGCATGAAGGACGCTTCCGGCGGACATGAGCAGGGCGGAAGCCAGCAGGATACAGGCCAGAATCTTCTTTTTCATACAGTACTATTCTTGGAGAATGGGAGGCGGAAGAGGAGGTACCATGGGAATAGCCATGTTGCGGACGTCTCCCATGACGGGGGCGGACACCTGGTCACGTACGGGGTCGTAGGGATAGTCGGACGAGAGGAAGTCGGCCATGCTGAACGGAACACCCGCCAGGGACATTATACGCTTTACTATAAGCACCCTCTGCCACGTACTGAAGTAGGCGCGGTTGTCTATCATGCAGCTGATCTTCTCGCTGCGCCAGCGGTTCAGGGGAGAATAGATCGCTCCCTGATAGACTCCTATGCGTGAATAGACGGGATTGATGGCAAGAAGGTTGTCCAACTCGTCCAGGAGCTCCGCTTTCCACGGCGGATTGGAATAAGAGGCGGAAACATTGAGGCCGAATGGAACCGTCCAGCTGTGCCCGCTGATTGAACTTGCGGCGGGCAGGACGTTCGCACCCCAATATTCGTCTGTAAGGCGGGAGAAGCAATGTCCGCCGAACTCATGGATGGCGACGTTGCGCCAATCGCCGACATTGAAGTGCATATCATTAAGTTCACTCTCGGTGAGATCGCGAGTGCCGGCGGAAGGATCGGAATCGCTTACTGCGGTGATGGAAGGATGAACCCAGCTCAATGGCCCTCCGTTGAAAGCAAAAGGAACCATGCCGAATCCACGCCCCGCAGATGAGACCGAGCATATTCCGGCATAACGGTCATCGTTGATTATCATGAGAATGGGAACCTCGTCTATGGTATGGGAACCGTCCAGGATATCGGGACAGTTTTTCTGGACAAAACCATAAACGGTGCTGGCGTCGGCCTTCATGTCACTGTAATTGTTGTCAGTGCCCCATTGGGCTCCGAAGTATGTGTCGTGTTTCTCGGTTATGACACCGTTTCCGTCGGTTTTCGAAGCGCCCGACTCGTTGGAGTATGCATACAATATCCAGACGTTGAAGTAGTTGCTGTAGGACTTGAAGGGCTCTGTATTCATGACGGCGTCAACGGCGCTGCGGGCGAGGAGGTCGTAGTCGGACGATTCGCTTTCCTTGAAGGCCTCCGGAATGACGGCGATGGACACCGGCTTGTAGCCTGAAGTGGCCTGCATATAGAGTACGGGATCCTGGGGCACAGTGTCCTCAAGGACGCTGCCGAGATTGACGGTACCTATATCCACCACTCTCCCCTGCTTGAATTCAATATCACGACCCGATACCTTCGTGGTGGTATTGCCGTCCGCATCCGAGAAAACGAGCCGGATGCGCTGGGTGGACGGAATGACGGCAATGTAATACTCTTCTCCGGCGACAAAAGAACCGGAGAGATTGATTTCATTGGACGAGTAGTCCCAGCTCCATGCAATATGGCTGAACTCGGCGGGAACGGTCTTGGGATTGATTGCGACATTGCCTGCCACCTGTGACTGTCCCTTCAGCTTGACCTGCGTGACGGTCGGGACGACGGAGCCGGACAGGCGGAAACGTAGCAGCGCGGGGAAGTTGTGGAAGGTAAGGTCGCATCCGGCTTCGGGGGCATAGGAATAAGATATGACGGTTCCATCCGTGACGTTGCCGGCGACGGCGGTCTGCTCGGACGGTATTTCAACGTCGAATACGATGTTGGAATTGTAGTCCGTCAGATTCTCGTAGGTCGAGCCGTTTTCCTCATGGGTGGAAACACAGGGATAAATGTAATACCTGGGACCGGCGGGCAAAGTGTAGTTTGATGTGAAGTCTGCAACAGTGCCACTGCCGGCAGTGGTATACGTGGCACGCCCGTACTGGTTGTTGTCATTAAACCAATACTCCTTGAAACTGTCACCGCTGGTCCACAGGACCTTGACCCTGGAGTCGCCGCTTTCCAGATGGGTGCGGGTGTCGTCAAAGCCGGCGGTGACTGTGGAAATTCCGGGAATTCCCATGTTGTCGAGGCACAATTGGCCCGGAGCGTGCCAGGGGTCCGTGCACGGGACGAGGTTGGAATAGAGCCCGGGCTCAGGAAGTTCCGTTCCGGAGCATGCGGCCAGCAGAAGTGCCGCCAGAAGATATGGGATTCGTTTCATGGCAGCTAGAATCTGGGATCAACGTAATCGACTTCGTAATCTTCCGTGCTGGCGGTCAGAATCGCCATATACAGATTGCAATCCTGCTCCAGGGAACAGACAGGTGGAATATACTTGCGCATGCTACAAATGTAATCAAATAAATCGAAACGAGTCGAAACCTTCAATCGAAAGGGAATTTTAAGGCACGTCGAGAAAGTTTGTGCAAACGTTTGCATTAACCAAAACTTATTCCTACTTTTGCACAGTAACACTAAAATGCCGATGAACCCCGCAAGAGCATTGTCAATAATTGTTTTGACCGCGCTGGCCTCATTTTCCTGCCAGCAAGGCAAACGTTTGCATAACTCCGGTTCCAGCATCCCTTTCCCTATGCGTTCCATAGCCCTTCCGTCCATCCCCGGAGGAGAGGTCAGCATAGTCGATTTCGGTGCGGCCGGAGACGGCGTCACTCTCTGCACCGACGCCTTCGCGAAGGCCATTGAAACCCTCGTGCAGAAAGGCGGCGGCACCCTCAACGTACCGGCGGGCATCTGGCTCACGGGCCCCGTCGGCCTTCAGAGCCACATCAATCTCCATCTGGACGACGACGCCGTCATAGTCTTCTCTCCCGACCAGGACCTGTACCCCATAATCGACACCAATTTCGAGGGGCTTGACGTCCGCCGCTGCATGTCCCCCATCCACGCCGAGGGAGCGACCGACATCGCCATCACAGGCGGCGGAATCATAGACGGCAACGGCGATGCCTGGCGCGAGGTCAAGCGCCGCAAGGTCGGGGACGACCTCTGGAAATCCATAGTCGCCCGCGGCGGCGTACTCGCCGACGACGGCAGCTGCTGGTATCCCGACGAGGGTTACAAGAAGGCCCGCGCCACCGCAGGCTCCCTCAATTACCCCGACCCGTCCCTGGACGAGCAGGAAATCAAGACCTTCCTCCGTCCCGTTCTTGTCAGCCTGCGCGAATGCGAACGCATCCTGCTCGAGGGCGTCACATTCCAGAACTCCCCCTGCTGGAACCTCCATCCACTCTGGTGCAAGGACCTCACCATCAAAGACATAACGGTCCGCAACCCCCATTATTCCGCCAACGGTGACGGAATCGACATCGACGCATGCGACGGGGTGATCCTCACCGGTTCCTCCTTCGATGTAGGCGACGACGCCATCTGCATCAAGTCCGGCAAGGACGAAGACGGACGCCGCCACGCCCGCGCCTGCCGCAATCTCATAATCACGGATTGCACCGTATATCACGGCCACGGCGGATTCGTGGTAGGCAGCGAGATGTCCGGCGGCGTTGAGAACATTCTCGTCCGCGGATGCCGTTTCATCGGCACCGACGTCGGCCTGCGGTTCAAAAGCACCCGCGGCCGCGGAGGACTCGTCAAGGACATATGGTGCGAGGACATCTACATGAAAGACATCGTCTCCTATGGCGTCATATTCAACCTATACTATGCCGGAGTGGCGGCGAGCGACATGAGCAACGGCGTCTGCGAACGCATTGCAGCGGTGGACGAAACCACCCCGGAATTCCGCGACATCCGCTTCAGCGGCATAGTCTGCAGCGGCGCCAGGCAGGCAATTTACATCAACGGCCTGCCGGAACTCCCCCTGCGCGGCCTGAGTTTCTCCGACTGCACGTTCACCGCCGCCAAGGGCCTGGAGATGCACAACGAGATCGGCACGGAGTTCCGCAACGTTACAATAAACGGCCAGGAGATTGGACAGGTCATTTCGACCGAAGCGAAGCAGAGCGGAGAAATCCCATCGCCGGGAGATTTCTCGACAAGCTCGAAATGACAGCATAGACTGATATGAAAAGATTCTTCCCTATAGCGGCAGCGGCCCTCTGGCTTGTCCTGAGTTCATTCACCATCCACCTGATGGGAGACAGCACCATGGCGGAGAAAGACCTCTCCAAAAGCTCTCCCGAGCGCGGCTGGGGCATGATGTTCCAGAACTTCCTGGACAAGGACGTCACGGTGATCAACTATGCACGGAACGGACTCAGCACCAAGAGTTTCATAGACAAAGGCCTCTGGGACAAGGTCCGGCAGGCCATCCAGCCCGGCGACTACGTATTCATCCAGTTCGGCCATAACGACTCCAAGCAGAAAGACAGCACCCGTTACGCAGCCGCCTGGGGCGCATATCAGGACAATCTGCGATTCTTCATCGACGGTGTCCGCGAAAAGGGCGGCACTCCGGTGCTCCTCACTCCGGTCGCCCGCCGGTGGTTCAACAACGGCAAGCTCTTCCGTGAAACCCATCACGACTATCCGGCCGCAATGGCGGCGGTCGCCGGCGAGAAGGGCGTCACGCTCCTGGACATAACTACCGCTTCCCTCGACTGGATCGAGAGCATCGGCGACGAGGCCTCCCGTCCCTACTTCATGCATCTGGAACCGGGCAAATGGGCCTGTGCCCCCGAGGGCAAGACAGACAACACCCACACGGTGGCCTCAGGAGCCCGCAAGATTACGGAACTGGTATGCGACAAGATCAAAGACCAGATTCCGGAAATAGCGGAACACCTCGTCTACTACGACATTGTCGTATCCCCGGACGGCCACGGCGACTACATGACCGTCCAGGAAGCCGTCGACGCCTGCCCGGACTACAGCCACAACGAGATTACCACCATTTACATCCGCAAGGGCACGTACAGGGAAACCTTAACCATCCCCCCCTCCAAACAACGTCTTCACATCAAGGGGGAGAAGGCCCGCGAGACCATCATCACAGGCGACCACTATGCCAGGCAGAACTGGCCAGGCAGGGATTTCGCCGTAGGCACCTCCGGCAGCGCCACTGTCTACATCCACGCCAGCTACGTCACCTTCGAGGACCTCACCTTCGAGAACAGCGCCGGCGACGGCAAGGACATCGCCCAGGCGGTGGCGGTATTCACAGACGGCGACTTCCTATTCTTCAACCGCTGCCGTTTCCTCGGCAACCAGGACACCCTTTATACTTACGGGAGCTACGGCAAGTCCGGCGGCATCAAGCGCAACTACTTCCTCCACTGTTATATAGAGGGCACCACCGACTTCATCTTCGGCTCCTCCATAGCCTATTTCGAGAAGTGCCGCATCCATTCCAAGAAAAACAGCTACATCACGGCCGCATCCACTCCGGAGGGCCAGAAATACGGATACGTATTCAAGGATTGCGTGCTCACGGCCGCTCCCGGAATAGACAAAGTCTATCTGGGCCGCCCCTGGGGCGCATACGCCAAGACCGTATTCATCCATTGCAAGCTGGGCAGGCACATAACCCCCGACGGCTGGCACGACTGGGAGAAGGAAGGCAAGCCCGACACCAGGAAGAACAGCTATTACGCAGAATACCAGAGCTACGGCCCCGGATCCGAAGGCACGCGCGTCAAATGGGCACACACGCTTACCGACAAGCAGGCCGCCGAATACACCCTGGCCAACGTCATGTACCAGAAACAGGACCGCATCCCCTGGAATCCATACGACAACCGATGAGAAAAGCCATCATACTGTTTGCAGCGTTTGCCTTGACCGCTTGTTCGGCCAGGGCCTTGCTGTCCGAAGACGTCGTCCGTTCCGAGATGGTCCGCCACCCCGAAGCGTCTTACATCGACGGGCTCCAGGGAAAGCTCAAGTGGAACTATACGACAGGCCTGGAGCTCAAGGCCATGCTGGACGCATCCCAGGGTCTTGAGTACGTCGATGCGTGGTACGATGCCATTATCGACTCTACCGGAAGGATCGGCGCCAATTACAAAAAATCCAACTGGTCCCTGGACCACATCTGCCCCGGCAGGACGCTGTTCAGCCTTTACGACCTCACCGGCAGGGAGAAATACCGCGCCGCTATGGACAGCCTCTACGCACAACTGCTGCAGCAGCCACGCACCCCCGAAGGCGGATTCTGGCACAAGAGAATCTATCCGGACCAGATGTGGCTCGACGGTCTCTACATGGCCCAGCCATTCTATGCCGAATACACGGCAAGATACGCCCCCGACTCCGTAAGGACAAAGAATTATGAGGACATCGCCCGCCAGTTCGACCTGATCTGGACCAAGTGCTACGACCCGTCCACCGGTCTTCTGCGCCACGCTTGGGACTCCTCCCGCAGCATGTTCTGGTGCGACAAGCAAACCGGCCAGTCCGCACACGCCTGGGGCCGCGCCCTCGGCTGGTACGCGATGGCTCTCGCAGAAGTCATCCCATTCATGCCCGACGGCGCCCTCTCGATGGACCTGCAGGGCAAGCTGGACAAGCTCTGCCACAACATTATGCCTTATGCCGACCGGCAGACAGGCATGTGGTACCAGGTCCTCGACCGCCCCGGAGAGGAAGGCAATTACGTGGAGTCCACCGCCAGCGCGATGTTCACCTATGCCCTGCTCAAAGGCATCCGCAACGGCTGGGTCAAGGGCATCCCCATGGAAACCGCCCGCGAAAAGTACCGCTCCCTTCTCCGCACGTTCGTCAGCTACGACCCGTCCACCGGACTGGTCAACCTGGACCGATGCTGCGAAGTAGCAGGCCTGGGCGGCAAGGAAAACCGCAGCGGCACCTACGAATATTACATCAACGAAAAGATTTGCAGCAACGACCCCAAAGGCATCGGTCCCCTTGTTTGGGCTGCACTCGAATACGAGAAATTATGAAGAAACTGGTCTTGACAATAATCGGAGCATTGGCGCTTGCATGCGCGTGCGGGGAGAATAATAATGAAGACACCCCGTCCCTGCCTCAGGCGCCCTCCGGCCTCGTCCTGCACGGCTCAACGCTCAACTCCCTCACCTTCCAGTGGGCTCTGGTCCAGAATGCCACCAGCTACAGCTGGACGCTCTCAAGGGACGGAAGCAAGGTTGACGAGGGCCAGGTAAAGTCCCGCAACGTCACCGTCGGAAACCTTGAAGAAGGGACCGAATACACTTTCTCCGTCCGCAGCCAGGGAGCCGACGGCTATTTGTCGGAGGCTGCTTCCATTACCGCATCCACGCAGAAGGAGGAAGAAGAGCCCCAGCCCCATGTCGATCCGCCTGTTGAAGGCAGCATCAAGTATGCCGACTTCGGCATCCCCGAAACGGACGAAGACGGGCACGCACGGGCATTTCCCGGCGCCCAGGGCGGCGGAATGTATGCTACAGGAGGCCGCGGCGGCAAGGTCTTCCACGTCACCAACCTCAACGACTCCGGCGCCGGTTCGCTCCGCGCCGCCATAAACGAAAAGGGCCCACGGACCATAGTCTTCGACGTCGCAGGCATCATCAGCCTCAACAGTACGCTCATTATCAAGAACGGCGACGTCACAATCGCCGGACAGACTGCCCCGGGAGACGGCATCTGTCTTAAGGATTACACCTTCCGCATAAACGCCAGCAACGTCATAGTGCGCTTCATACGCTGCCGCATGGGCGACGAGACGAAGACCGAGGACGACGCCATCCAGATAATGGACCACGACGACGACAAGTTCACGGACGTCGTCATAGACCACTGCTCCGTCAGCTGGAGCACCGACGAATGCGCCTCGTTCTACGGCATGAAGAACTTCACTTTTTCATGGAACATAGTCTCCGAGAGCCTGAGGAACTCGGTCCACGGCAAGGGGGCGCACGGCTACGGCGGCATCTGGGGCGGCACCAACGCCACATACCACCACAACCTGCTGGCCCATCACGACTCCCGCAACCCCCGCATAGACCACGACTTCGTATCTACGCAGAAAGGCCCTGTGAGCATCGTCAACAACGTCATCTACAATTGGAGCGGCAACACCTGCTACGGCGGCGAGAGCGCCAACGACAGGGACGAATACAGGAAGTACAACATAATCAACAATTACTTCAAACCCGGTCCGGCTTCCAAGGCTTCCGGCAAAATCCGCTTCCTTGACCCTACTACCTCCTGCAGCAAATGCGTAAAGGCAATGGGGACCTCCACCATAGTCCCAGGGCATTTCTATATGGACGGCAATTACATGGACGGCTATCCCGAAATGACCGCCGACAACTGGACCGGAACAACCGCGAATGAAGAGCTGATTGCCCGGATAAAGGCTTCCGTGCCATTCAAGGATGCCGCGTATCCGTACCTTCTGGGCGTCCACTCTTCAGCAGAATGCTATTCCGCCGTCCTCGAATGCGCCGGAGCGAGCCTCGACCGGGACAGGATCGACGAAAGGATCGCGAGGGAAACCAGAAACGGCAGCTGCACGTATTCCGGCAGCAACGGCTCCAGGAACGGCCTGATCGACACCCAGGAAGACGTAGGCGGGTGGCCGGCATACCAGGCCACCGACGCCGAGACGGCGCAGAACGCCGATGCTGACGCCGACGGCATGCCAGACTGGTTCGAAGAAGCCGCCGGGCTGGACAAGTCCAACCCCGCCGACAGCCCCGCCAGGGGACTTGACCCCTCCGGACGCTATACCAATCTTGAAATGTACCTCCACTACATTGTCAGAGACATTGTAGCAAAACAGAATATTCCACATATAATAACTCAATTTTAACACAAAAATCCATGAAAAATCCAGCAAAGAAACTCATTCTTGCGCTGCTTGGAATGGCTTCGGCAGTCACCCTGTCCGCACAGACCACAGTATCCGGTATCGTGACGGACGAGAGTGGCGAGCCCCTCATCGGGGCCGGCGTTCTCATCGAGGGAACGACGGTCGGAACCGTTACCGGACTCGACGGTGACTATACCATCACCGTCCCTGCAGACGCACAGAATCTGGTGTTTTCATTCATCGGCCTCGCCGACCAGGTCGTCCCCATCGCAGGACGCACCCGCATCGACGTGGTTCTTGCAGCAGACAACACCATCCTTGATGAAGTCGTGGTAGTGGGTTACGCGACGGTCAAGCGCCGCGACCTCCTCGGATCGGTTTCGTCGGTCAATTCCGACAAGCTGACCGAGCAGCCCGTCACCACCGTCAGCCAGGCACTTACCGGCAAGATGGCCGGCGTTTCGGTAGTCACCACCGAAGGCGACCCCGACGCCGACATCAAGGTCCGCGTGCGCGGCGGCGGCTCCATCACCCAGGACAGCTCTCCCCTCTACATCGTGGACGGCTTCCCCGTGGAATCCATCAACGACATCCCTTCATCCGAGATCCAGAGCATCGACGTCCTCAAAGACGCCTTCTCAACAGCAATCTACGGTTCCCGCGGCGCCAACGGCGTTGTCATCGTAACCACCAAGAACGCAGAGAAGGGCCAGAAGATTTCCGTCAAGTTCAACACCTACTACGGACTCAAGAAGATGGCCAACAAAGACGCCATCAAGGCGATGGACGTGGAGAACTTCGTGAAATTCCAGTATGAACTCGGTGCAGTCCGGGACAACCTCAAGTCGTACTACTATCCTTACTTCGGCGCCTTCTCCGATATCGACCTGTACAAGGGAATGCAGGGCAATGACTGGATAGACGCCGTCTTCGGGAACACCGGCAACACCTTCTCCGCCGACCTGTCCGTTTCCGGCAACGGCGAGATGGGCAACTGGACGGTAGGTTACGCCCACATGGGCGACCAGGCCATCATGGCAGGATCCAACTACGGCCGTGACAACCTCAACTTCAAGGGCAACCTCAAGACCGGGAAGACCACCAGCATCGACGCCAATGTCCGCTGGTCCCGCGTGAACGTACGCGGCTCAGGCGCCAACGGCATCAACGATACCGGCACCACCTCCGGCAACGGCCGCCTCAAGCATGCCGTTTCCTACAGTCCCATCCCTCTCAGCACCGCAATAGCAGGCATTGACGAGGAGCAGGACTACGGCGACAACGCTCCGCCGCTCCTCAGCGTCGCCGACAACGACAGCCGCCGCGTGCGCACCACCCTCAACCTCAACGCCGCATTCAACTGGGAGATAATCAAGAACCTCAGGCTCAAGATCGAAGGCGGTCTGGAGAACTACAACCAGACGGACGACCGCTTCTACGGACTCACCACTTATTACGTAGCCAACAATTCGACCGTTAAGAACACCCCGTCCAATCAGCGCAAAGACGCATACCGCACCAGGTACCGCAACACCAATACCCTTAACTACGATTTCGAGGAGCTCTTCAACAACGAAGACCACACTCTCACGGCATTGCTCGGTGAAGAAATGACCATCACCAAGAGCAACCTGCTCACCATGATGGTTGACGGTCTCCCCACGTTCTACGATGCAGAAATGGCCTGGAACTTCATGTCTTCCGGCACACCCGCATCCTCCAACAACTACTACAATCCGGACGACAAGCTGCTCTCGTTCTTCGGCCGGCTCAATTATGACTATAAGCACCGCTACTCGCTGGGCGCAACGCTCCGCGCCGACGGCAGCTCCAAGTTCGCTCCCGGACACCGCTGGGGCTTCTTCCCTTCAGCCGCCGCATCCTGGACCATTTCCAACGAAGAGTGGATGGACAATTCCCGCGGATGGCTCGACCAGCTCAAGCTCCGCTACAGCTTCGGTACCGCAGGCAACAACAACATACCTTCCGGACAGATCGTGAAGCAGTATGCGGCTACCACCACCACATGGCTCAGCCAGGCCAGCAACTACTGGATGGCAGGCAAGATCATGAACAATCCCGACCTCACCTGGGAAACTTCCTACACCCACAACATCGGCCTCGACTTCAGCCTCTGGCAGTCAAGGCTCAGCGGTAGCGTCGAAGTCTATCAGAACGACACCAGGGACCTCCTGATCAACTTCCCCATCACGGGCTCCGGCTACGACAGCCAATACCGCAACCTCGGTTCAACACGCAACCGCGGTGTCGAGCTCACGCTCAACGCCCCCATCGTCCAGAAGAAGGACTTCTCCCTCAGCCTGAACGGCAACATCGCGTACAACCAGAACCGCGTGACCGACCTGGGCGGCCTTCCCAGCATCACAGCCCAGTCATACTGGGCCTCCACTGAAATCGGAGACGACTACATAGTGGAAGTCGGACAGCCCCTCGGCAACATGTACGGATTCATCTCGGACGGCATGTACACCGTCGACGATTTCGACTGGAACGGCTCCAAGTGGGTTCTCAAGGACGGTGTCGTCGACTGCTCGGCCATCGTCGGCGCGCAGTACATGATGCCGGGCGCACCCAAGTACAAGGACATCGCCAAGAACGTCAAGACTGTTGACGAGGAAGGCAACGAAGTCTGGACCACCGACGGCAAGGTCACCGTAGCCGACCGCACCATAATAGGCAATGCAAGTCCCGATTTCACCGGCGGCTTCGGCCTCAGCGGCTACTGGAAGGGCCTCGACTTCAGCGCCAACTTCAACTTCATGATAGGCAACCAGGTTTACAACGCCAACAAGATCGAGTTCACATCCTCCCGCAAGTTCTACAACCGCAACCTGGTCGACGCGATGGATGTCGACAAGCGCTGGACCAACATAGACTGGGAGACCGGCGAGCTCATCACCGATCCCGAGGTCCTCAGGCAGGTCAACCAGGGCAAGACCATGTGGTCTCCTCTCGTCGGCCAGGCAATCTTCAGCGACTGGGCCGTCGAGGACGCTTCTTTCCTCCGCCTGCAGAGCGCTACCATCGGTTACACCCTGCCCGCAGACCTTACGGAAAAGGTCAATCTGAGCCGGGTCCGCTTCTACGTGACCGGCACCAACCTGCTGTGCCTCACCAAGTACAGCGGTTACGACCCCGAGGTCGATACCCGCCGCGCCACTCCCCTCACCCCGGGCGTGGATTATTCAGCATATCCCAAGAGCATCGGCTTCGTAGCCGGACTCAATCTCAGCTTCGGCAAGCGCACTTCCGCTTCCGCACCCGCAGCGGCAGCCACCGTCGCAACGGCGGCCATGGCCAATGCCGCCAAGGAAGCCGCCAAGGAGGTTGTGAAGGAGAAGGTCGTGGAGAAAGTCGTCGAAGTTGAAAAGGTCGTCGAGAAAGTCGTCGAGAAAGTCGTCGAGAAGCGCGTGGAAGTACCCGTCAGCACCCTGAAGGGTGAATACGAGGAAGACCTCTTCTTCCTCATCGGCAAGTCCGAGCTCCGTCCCGACGAGGCCTTCAAGCTTGGCCGTATCGCCCAGATCCTCAAGGACAACCCCGACGCCAGGATCGTCATCAAGGGTTACGCCGACAGTGCGACCGGAACCGCCGAAATCAATCAGACGCTCTCCGACGAACGTGCAAACGCCGTCGCCCGCATGCTGCAGAGCGCAGGCATCAGCGCCGACCGCATCACTTCCGCCGGCACAGGTTCCGACAAGGATGCATCCGCATCCCCCGAGAACAACCGTGTTGCAGTATGTATCGTCAAGTAAACAGCACGCATATGAAAAAGTTTGTAAAATATATACTTGCTGCGGCTCTGATCAGCTTCTCCGCAGTTTCATGCGACAAGTTCCTGGATTCGTCTTCACCGTCGGCTTTCGACGCAAAGACCGTTTTCAGCAACTACGACCTCGCCGAGGGCACCATATTCGGTATCACGGAGTCCTTCTGCGAAGTGAACTCCTACCGCGGACGTTTCCTCCCCTGGTACGGATTCAATACGGATATAGAGTGGTACAACACCCATAAGCCCGGCGACGGCAAGTCCGACATCGCAGCATACAACTGCCAGCCAAACAACTCGCAGCTCAACCTGTCCAACGGTCCGTTCCCCACGATGTACATGGGTATCGAACGTGCCAACCTCGTGATCGAAGGACTCCGCCAGTACGGAGACACCCAGAACAAGAGCGACATGGCATACCTGCTGGCAGAAGCTCTCACACTCAGGGCGATGATCTACTACGACCTGATCAAGGCATGGGGTGACGTTCCCGCCCGCTTCGAATCCCTCACTTCCTCTACCATTTATGCTCCCAAGGCAAGCCGCGACGTGATCTTCAAGCAGATTCTTGCAGATCTCGACGACGCGATACCCAACCTGCCTTACCCCGGCGCCACAGCCGCCACTTCCCGCACCGACCGCGTCAACAAGGTATTTGCCGAGGGCCTCTACGCACGTATCGCCCTTGCAGCCTCAGGTTATGCGATCCGTCCCGACGATGACGCCATCGGCACCGGAGACCTCGGTACCGTACGCCTGACCAACGACCCCGAGCTTCAGAAGAGCGTCCTTTATCCCAAGGCGCTTGATTATCTGAAAGACGCCGTGGGCAAAGCTTCCCTCGAGCAGAACTACAGGCAGATGTGGTTCAATCTCAACAACATGAACAACCTTACCGCAGGCCCCGCATACGAGACTCTGTACGTCATTCCGTTCGGAGCCGGACGCGGCCGCTGGAACTTCACCTTCGCCATCGCTTCCGAGGGCGCGAGCATTTCCAACGGCGTAGCCCGCGGAGGCGATGCAGGCCCTGTGCCCACCGTCTACTTCAAGTATCCCGACGGAGACCAGAGGCGCGACGTCACCTGCGTCAACTACAAATGGACGAAGGAAAACGCCATCGAGCCCGCAGGCATCGGCAAATGGTACTTCGGCAAATACCGTTTCGAGTGGATGGACGCCCAGCCCTACACCGGCGGTAACGACGACGGTATCAAGCCTGTCGTGATGCGTTACGCCGACATCCTCCTCATGGCAGCCGAGATCGAGAACGAACTCAACGGACCCGCGGACGCAAAGCAGTACCTCAAAGAAGTCCGCGCCCGCGCATGCGGCGAGGATGCGGCCGAAGCCTATGTAGCCACCCTCGGCACCAAGGACGCTTTCTTCAACGCCATCGTGGACGAGCGTGCGCTCGAGTTCTGCGGCGAATTCCTCCGCAAGGGAGACCTTATCCGCTGGAACCTCCTCAAGACCAGGCTCGATGCCGCCAAGGCTGACATGAAAGCCCTCCGCGACCTCCAGGGAGCCTATGCCGGCTTGAGCGGCGACATATGCTACGCCTACGCGGATGACGGAAAATCCATCAATATCACCTTCCTGAAAACCGGAGAACCGGCTCCTGCGGGCACCGAGTTGTCTGCCGGCTACGTCACCAAGTACGACGACGCCAAGAATACCGGTTTCTACACGGAAAGGATCGACGGTATCTACACCGTCAGCAATCCTGAGCAGAACATGTTCTGGCCCATCTTCCTCGACACGATGACCAACAGCCAGGGCAACATCAAGAACGATTACGGTTATGACAACCTCTAATCCGTCACGACTTATGAAACTCAGAAACCTTATCAAATACGCAGTCTGTGTCCTGCTTGCCGGAGTCGCTTTTGCCTCCTGCGTCGAGCGCGAACTCGATATAGTGGACCAGATGAACCTGACCCGCTGCCTGGAGCCCATGAACCTTGAAGCCAAGGTAAACAGCACTCTGGGTGACGTGGTGACTTTCTCCTGGGACGTAGCCAAGGATGCCGAATACTACGAGCTGACCGTTTACACCGACGAAGCGCGCACCAAGAAGGACTTCTCCGAAAGGGTGGAGCCCGCGAACGTGCCCATCGTGAAGAAACTCACCGCCGACAAGACCTACTGGTTCACGGTGCAGGCCTTCAACGAGAAGAAGGAGCCCTCCCACGTCGCAGTGGCCGAGAAGTCCTTCAAGACTTATGCGGTAAAGGACAACCTTTTCATGAAGGTCACCGACCGGCAGGCCACCAGCGTCTCGCTCGCATGGTCCAAGGACGTTTCCGATTACAAGGAAGTAACCTGGATTGAATACGGCATGACCGGAGGCGACGGCTCCGCCAAACATGAGCTCACCTCCGCGGAAATCGATGCGGCGGCGGCGGTAATCGACGGTCTGGCCCCGTCCATGGAGTACACCTTCACACTTTATTACCTCAGCGCCAGCCGCGGTCAGGTGGATGCCTGGACCACTCCTGACGTTACGGGATTCACCGAGGTTTCCACCCTCGACGCACTCAAGAACGCCATGGCCACCCAGGGCGCGAAGATCCGTCTGATGCAGGCCGGTTCTCCCTATGACATCGGCACGCTCGACATCTCCGCAGGCTTCTCCCTCGTCGGCGAAGAAACTGCCGACGGCGCCAAACCCGTCCTCGCCGGCGAACTCCAGATCGCCGACACATGGGCAGGCACCGACCTCTACTTCGAAGGGGTGGAGTTCAACGGCGCTCCCACGGCTGCAGCGCCTTCCGGATTCGGTTTCGCAATCCAGAACAAGAACGGCGGCACGGTGGCCGACAAGAACATCGGCAACCTCACCTACAGGAACTGCGTCATCACGAACTACAGCAAGGGCATCATCTACGAATGGGGCAAGGCTATGGTTCTGGGCGAGGTCACCTACGACAGCTGCGAAATATCCAAGATCAACGCCGACGGCTCCGGAGGCGGCGACGTGTTCGACATCCGCCAGGCCACGACCATCGGTTCCCTCAGCTTCGTGGGCAACACCATCACCCAGGGCATGCGTACATTCCTGCGTATCGACGCCGGAACCATCGGAGCCCTCGTGATCGAGAACAACACCATCCGCAACCTCAACTTCGTCGACAACACCAACAATGCCGGCATCTTCGGTCTGCAGATCGTTCCCGGCAGCGTTTCCTTCAAGAACAACCTCTTCCTCCACATGGTGGAGAAGGCCGTCCTGGGCAGCGCCAACGCCAAGTACAAGACTGCCGACGACGTGTCCGTATCCGCATTCAACAACTGGTTCTACGACGTAGTCGAAACCTATTTCACCGACAGCTGGCCGGCAGCCAAGGCAGGAGCCAACATGCTCTCCGCCGATCCCTGCTTCAACTCCGCGGGCGGCTATTTCAACATCAACCCCGACTCCGAGATTGCAGGCAAGGCTGTTGGCGCACCCAAGTGGTGGACTCCTTATGTGGAGGAGCCTGAAGACCTTACGCAGGGCGTCATCACAGGCGCTCACGTATGGGATCTGGGCAACGCCCGCAACTGGTCCGGCACCATCAAGAAGCAGATGGTCCGCGACGGCCTCCTCGTAGCCGCATCCGAGGCCAACCCCATCGTGGCCGCTGACGGGATGCTCGCCTTTGCCGGCGCCACCGTCACCGACCGCAAGCAGGTTCCTGCAGACGGGTATATCGCATTCAAGGTCGCCGCTCCCGGATCGGTAGTGGCAAGGGCGGCCGGCGAAGGCACCGGACACCTGATCATCGCGACACAGCCCCTGGCGGGCGGAGATCTCATCGTCAAGGGCGGCGTCTCCCCCGTGGCCGACGCACCCGCAGCGCAGAAAGTCGTCATTTCCGACATCTCCGAGCCCAGCTGGGTGTATGTGTATGCATCCGGCGAGGTAGCGCTTGCCGAGCTCGCATGGAGCACCGACGTCAGCGCGGTCAACACCGCCCTGCCCGCTCCTGCACCCGTAGCGACTCCTTCTTCATTCACCGCAGGTGAGGCCACCGACGTGGTCGTCAGCTGGGAAGCAGTGGACAACGCAGGCAGCTATTCCGTCGTATTCAACGGCAAGACCTACGCCGCCGACGGCCTGCAGTACGTGATTGAGGCCAAGACGACCTCCATGCTCGACGCGGGCAGCTACACCGTGGCCGTTTACGCCAACCCTGCTGCCAGCGACATTTACAATACCCAGTCCGAGGCCGGCGTCGCCGCCTTCGCAGTTCTGCCAAAGGGCGGCAGCGAAGAGTCCGGGGAGCTCGTCGTCAAGGATATCGACGGCCTGCTTTCCGCAATCGGTGCCGGCAAGGAAGCCATCACCCTCTCCGATGGCGAATACGATCTCGGCGGACTCCTGACAGTCACCGCCCCGCTCGCACTCCAGGGAAGCAGGAAAGCAGTCGTCAAGGGTGCCTTCAAGCTCAGCGGTGCAGTCGGTAACTTCTCCATCAAGGGAATTACGGTTGACGCAGCATCACAGGGCGTATTCATCGACCTGGACAGCACCGAAGGCGTAACGGCAGAGAGCATCTCCGTAAGCAGCACCGTGATCAGAGGCTTCAGCAAGAGCGTCATCTACGCTTCCAACGCTGCGGACAAGTTCCAGATAGACAACATCACTTTCTCCAGCGTGGAAGTTTACGACCACGGTACGGGACAGGGCATGTTCGACCTCCGCAACGGTAAATACCAGCAGTTCTCCATAGCGAACTCCACCCTCACCGGCGGCCGCGACTTCCTCCGTATCGACGCCACGTGTTCACTCAACAGCGTGATTGTGAAGAACAACACCATGTACAACCTGAACACCAGCAAGAACGGCAACGGAATCTTCTACGTCCGTGCGACGCCTTCCATCTACAGGGTTGAGAGGAACCTCCTGCTCGGCATGACTTCCGGCACGACCATCGGAAAGGCCGGCGCCAGCGTTCCCGTGATGTCCCGCAACTACTATTATGACTGCAACGACGATGTGTTCTTCACCGGTCTGATGGACAAGGAAACCGCACTCGGCGGCGAAGGCGTCATCCTGAGCGTCAATCCCGTCAAGGATGCCGCCAACAACGACTTCACCGTGACGAACGGCGTCGTGATGGCCGCCCAGGTCGGCGCTCCCAAGTGGAACCCCGCTTCCACCATCGTAACAACCGGAGGATTCCGCGTAACCAATGCGGATGAGTTCCAGGCCGCCATCGATGCCGGCAAGAACAATATCATCTTTGCCCCCGGCGAGTACGATCTCTCCGCAGCCGTCATCACCCTCGGTGCCGGTATGGTACTTACCGGCGAACCCGGCGCAGCCATCAAGGTCAACCAGTTCAACCTGGCTGAAGGCGAACTCGGCAACATAGTGATCGAGAACCTTACCATAACCGCCGGTTCCAACAACTTCATCGAAGTGAACGCCGCATCCGTGGTGAAGCGCCTGCAAGTCAGGAACTGCGTCATCAACAATGTCGGCAAGAGCGTCTTCTACGGCAACGGCGAGGGTTCTTCCTTCTCGACCTTATACTTCTCCAACAACGTTTTCTCCGGACTCGGCGGAGGCCAGGGCACCATCGACATCCGCAAGGGTGAGTATACATATGTGTCCGTTTCCGGCAATACGGTCGTAGGCGGACGTGACTTCATACGGGCCGATGCAGGCAAGGTCATCTCTGCCATCAGCATCACCAACAACACCTTCGACGGAGTCACCCTGAATAACGGAAACGGCGTTCTCTATGTCCGTTCCACTCCGGAGAGCTACGTCGTCAAGAACAACCTCTTCCTCAACGAGAACGGCGCCAACAACCTGCTCGCCAAGAGCGGCTGCACCGTGCCGGGCGAGGTTGCGAGGAACTTCTTCTACAACTGTACGGCCGAGAAGTTCTGGAGCGGTGCAATCACTCAGGAAGCTGCCCTTGCAGGCGGCGGCGTCATACTCGCCGACGATCCCGTAAAGGATTCCGCAAACGGCGACTACACGCTCACAAGCGCCCTGTGCATCGCTTCCGAAGTCGGAGCTCCCCGCTGGAACCCCAATGCAGGATCCGTGAGCAGCGAGATTACAGTCAACAACGTGACAGAACTTGCCACCGTTCTCGACGCCGGCAAAAGGGGCATTACCCTCAAGGCCGGCACCTATGACCTCCGCGAACTCGCAGAGAGCGGCGTCATCAACCTGACCGCTCCCGTTTACCTGACCGGAAACGGCCATGTCGAAATAATCGGCGGGTTCAAGCTCGGAGTCGGAGTCACCGACTTCGTCGTGTCCGGCATCAGCTTCAACGGCGCGGAAAAGGCCCTGGGCAATACCTTCGAGATTGCAGAGGCCACCCAGCTCGAGAGGATCCTGATCGCCAACTGCGACTTCAACGCTTACAACAAGAGCCTGTTCTACGGCAACGGAGCCGATTCCAAGGTAGGATCCTTCGACTTCCGCAAGAACCTTGTCCACGGCTTCGGCACCGGCCAGGGCATGATCGACATCCGCAAGGGCGTGTACGACGTAATCGACATTTCCGAGAACTCCTTCTATGACGGCGGCCGCGATTTCGCCCGCGTCGACAAGGAGATTGCAGGAAGCATCGCTATTACGAACAACACCTTCGCCGCATGCTCGGTTGACGCCGGCAACGGCCTGCTGTGGATCCGCTCTCTCGCTGACGCCACCTCCAGGTATGTCGTCAAGAAGAACCTCTTCCTCAACATAGGCAACAATTCCCTGCTTGCCAAGACCGGCGCCACGGTGCCCGCCATGAGCGACAACTGGTTCTACAACGTCGGCGAGAAGTTCTTCACCGGAGCCATCAGCCAGGACGCGGCTGTCGCGAACGGCGGCGGCATCCTGACAGAGGATCCTTGCGCAGGTTCCGCCGAATTCAAGCTCAAGCTCGTCAATCCTACGCTCAAGTCTGCGGATATCGGAGATCCCCGCTGGAATTCTTCTTCCGCCAGATACATCAAAAAGAAGTAATCCGTTATGAGTTTCATCAACGAAAACTTTATGCTGCAAAGTGATACAGCCTCCGGGCTGTATCACGAGCATGCAGCGAAGATGCCCATTATCGACTATCACTGCCATCTGGTGCCGCAGCAGATTGCTGAGAACATCCAGTTCCGCGACATCACCCAGCTCTGGCTGGTGGACGGCCATTACGGCGACCATTACAAATGGCGCGCAATGAGGGCTAACGGCGTTTCCGAGGACTATCTGACCGGTGGCAAATACAGCTCCTGGGACACCTTCGCCAAGTGGGCGGAAACGGTTCCCTATACGATGCGCAATCCGCTTTACCATTGGACTCACCTGGAGCTCAGCCGCGTTTTCGGCATCGACAAACTGCTTTGCCCCGCCACAGCGCGCGAGATTTTTGATGAGTGCAACGCCAAACTCGCGACGCCGGAGTTCCGCGGTCAGGCCCTGATCCGCAAGTTCGGAGTCGAGGTGGTATGCACCACGGACGACCCTGCCGACGACCTGCGCTGGCACAAGTTGATTGCCGCCAATCCTTTCGGCACCAAGGTCATCCCTGCATGGAGGCCGGACAAGGCCATGGCCATCGAGGATCCCAAGTCCTACAAGGAGTATCTGGAGAAGCTCGGTGAAGCGGCGGGAATGGAAATCGACTCTTACGCCGACCTGCAGGAGGCCCTTAAGAAGAGGCACGATTATTTTGCCGCCAACGGCTGCAAGCTCTCGGACCACGGTCTGGAGACGTTCTATGCTGCGGACTATAAGGAAATCGAGATCGAACTTATATTCAAGAAGGCCCTGATGGGAATCGCTCCCGGTCCCAAGGAGATCGAGAAGTTCCGCAGCGCTTTCCTGTACGACCAGGCCGTCATGGACGCCGAGGCCGGCTGGGCGCAGCAGTTCCACGTGGGCGCAATCCGCAACAACAACAGCAAGATGTTCCGCCTGGTCGGGCCCGATACGGGATTCGATGCCATACATGACCTTCCCACCGCCGCCGCAGGGCATAAGTTCCTTGACCGCCTTGCAAGGGAGGACAAGCTTGCGAAGACCATTCTCTATTGCCTCAATCCCAAGGATAACGAGGTCATGATGACCATGGCCTATACATTCAACGACGGCACCGTTCCCGGCAAGATGCAGTTCGGCAGCGGCTGGTGGTTCCTGGACCAGGAGAACGGCATGCGCAAGCAGATGGATGCGCTGAGCGTCCTCGGCCTGCTGAGCCGCTTCGTCGGCATGCTTACCGACAGCCGTTCCTTCATCAGCTATCCCCGTCACGAGTACTTCCGCCGCATCCTCTGCGACGTCCTCGGGCGCGATATCGAAGAAGGCAAGCTCCCCGCCTCCGAGCTCCCCTTCATAGGCCGGATGGTCGAAGACATCTGCTACAACAACGCAAAGAACTATTTTAACTTCTAAAATGAGGTATATCAAAATAAATCCGGAGGACAATGTGGCGGTGGCCTTGCAGGACCTGAAGAAGGGCGAGGCGGTGGAAGGCGTGACGCTGGTGAGCGACGTGCCAAGGGGCCACAAAGCGGTCCTGAAGGACTTGAAGGCGGGAGACGACGTCATCAAGTACGGGTACCCTATCGGTCATGTGACGCGGGATGCGGCTGCAGGGTCTCTGGTGGACCATTCGTGCATCAAGACGAATCTCGAGGGACTGCTGGAGTATAAGTACGAGCCGGTTATCTCCGTTCGTTCGGAACAATCAGGGGGTTTCGGGGGGAACGCCCCCCGTCCCTTGGGGGTGCAGGGGGATAATAGAATCCGCGGAGTATTCCGCGGATTCAGGCGCGCTGACGGGCAGGTGGGCATTCGAAACCAGATTTGGATTATCCCTACCGTGGGATGCGTCAACGGCATCTGCCAGCAGCTCGCTGAGCGTTTCAGCAAGGAGATTGCCGGAAGTGAGGGCAGCATAGACGCAGTTGTCGCATTTCCACATAACTACGGGTGTTCGCAGCTGGGCCCCGACCACGAGAACACCCGGACGGTTCTCTCCGACATGGTGCACCACCCCAACGCCGGCGGTGTGCTGGTGGTGAGCCTGGGGTGCGAGAACAACCAGCTCGACGCGTTCCGGGAACTTGTCGGCCCCGTTGACGATTCCCGCGTGCGCATGTTCGCCACCCAGAAGGTCGGCGACGAAATCGAATACGGCCTTCAGCAGCTCCGTGAGATTTATGCCGTATGTTCAAAGGACGAACGTACGGAGGTCCCCGTCAGCGAGCTTCGCGTAGGCCTCAAGTGCGGCGGCTCCGACGGCCTCAGCGGAATCACCGCCAATCCCCTTCTGGGAGTCTTTTCCGACTGGATCGTCTCCCAGGGAGGCACCACGGTGCTTACCGAGGTGCCGGAAATGTTCGGCGCGGAAACCATCCTTATGAACCGCTGCCAGGACAAGGCAACCTTCGACAAGACTGTCAGCCTGATCAACGACTTCAAGGAATACTTCATCAAGCAGGGCATGCCCGTGTACGAGAACCCGTCGCCCGGCAACAAGGCGGGCGGCATCAGCACTCTGGAGGAAAAATCGCTCGGATGCACCCAGAAGTGCGGAAAGAGCATCGTCCGCGGCGTGCTCAAGTATGGCGAGAGGCTTTCGGCCAAGGGGCTGAACCTTCTCAGCGCCCCGGGCAACGACCTTGTGGCCAGCACGGCCCTGGGTGCCTCGGGCTGCCAGATCGTTCTGTTCACCACCGGCCGTGGCACCCCTTTCGGGAGCTTCGTGCCCACAATGAAAATATCGACCAACACACCCCTGTACGAAGGCAAACCCGGCTGGATAGACTTCAACGCCGGGGTGCTGGCGCAGGACGAGCCTATGTCAGAGGTGGCGTCCCGCTTCATCGACGCCGTCCTTGCAGCCGCCAGCGGGGAGCCGGTTCAGGCAGAGCGCAACGGTTACAGGGAAATCGCGATATTCAAGAGCGGAGTGACACTGTAAGGAGATTTCTCGACTACGCTCGAAATGACAGAGAATGATAGCTCGAAATGATATAGACAACAACAATATTGATACATTTTAGTATGACAAAGAAGTACTACTCTGCCCCGCAGGCAGAATGGCTGGAAGCGGTAAACGCCGGCTGCTTCCTTCAAGAGAGTCTCGGCGGAACAATCCCTTCCCTGGAGGAAGATGACACATACAGCACCATTAACTGGTAACGACAGGAGGACAGAACAATGAAAAAGATCATCGCTTTTACCATCGCAGCACTTACACTGCTTGCAGTCTCCTGCACCAAAGAAACAACACCCCAGAGCAACAGGCTCGTAAAGAAGACCTTCACCGTAATCGCTCCCGAGACCACAAAGACAGAACTCAGCGGACTGGATGTTCTGTGGTCCGATACGGATACGCTCAACGTAATTGCCAAGGGATCCGGAAACCAGTATGAATTCTTGCTCTCGAGCGGAGAAGGGACCAAAACCGCGACATTCTCCGGAAGCATCGATCAGGCCGATGCAGAAGAAACCGAGTTCTATGCGGTATACCCCAACATCAAGCTGTACACCGCACTTACGGCGTCGGCAACCACACTGGAGCTTAAAAAGGCCTATGCCAGCGTCAACCAGCCGGCTTTGGCAGTAGAAAACGGATTCGATCCCCATATTGGAATCATGACAGCTGTCCTGGACAACGGCAACTTTGCCTTCAGGCACGCCGTAGCCTACCTTAAGCTGACCATCGGGAACGACAATATCAAATCCATCAAGATTTCTTCGTCAGGCGGAGCCAGGATTTTCGGACGCGTCCAGGTATCAATAGAATCAGGTGCACCTACTGCATGCAACGGAGCCTCTTCATCCACCAATTTCATCAACCTCGCACCCAAAACCGGCACATTTGTCAAAGATTCATTCTACCTGGTTCCCATCACCATCAAGCCCAACAACAGCCTGGGAAGCATCACGCTTCTGGCAACGGACACCAATGATGTCGAAGCCGAACTTACCCACAGTTTCTCGTCGCTGATTCCTCAAGCCGGCAAAATTTATAATATCGGCACTCCTGTATTCGACTTCTCCACCGCCCCCAAACTTACTTTAAACAAGTCCATGGTCCAGGTAGAAGCGGATGCCGCTACAGGTCTCACCATCTCCGGTGCCTATACCATCAAGAACTGTGCGGATGCCGATGTGACCGTGACTTATGACGGCACGACAGTTACTGCAGCATCCATTGCATCAGGGACCGTCACTTACAGTGTTTCGGAGAATACTGGCGAAGCCCGCGAAGGATGGATCGGCCTTAACCTCGCAGGAGAAGAGGTACAGAAGATTACCGTAAGCCAGAAGAAGCGCGCCACCTCCGCAAGTACCGAGTATGTCTGGAACTTCACGACCGATCACAAATCCGACATCAACGTTTCCGACGAATCAACGTACAAATACACCAGCGGGGCTATAAGCGCCGTAACCACCTGGACCGAGAATAACGTCCTTTATCTGTCACCCAACAAGAAGGCTATCAAGACCAACAAGAAGCAGTCTTCTTCCGACAAGATCTATTATTATCCCCTTTCCTACGGCGGCAGTGCAGCCTACCTGTTCTTCAATACAAACAAGAGCGGCACCCTGTATGTCACGGCCGCTGTAGGCAAGCCGGCAACTGATGGCGGCGACTGCAAACTCGGCATTCTTGTCGACGGGCTTTCTTACGGCACAAATGTTGACCTGAGTTGCTATGATGCAAGCGCCAACGGCCTTGGAGCAATGGAGTATTCCTGGACCATAACCAACACTACCGGCAATCCGCAGAAGATCCAGATAGTGAAAGTTTCCGGCGCCAACAGCCCCTGGATCTTTGCAATTAAATTCGTAGAGAGCTAATTCTCACCCACTTACCTCTCGACCTCTGGGAGATTTTCCCAGAGGTCGCAATGCAAACAATTGTGATTAAGGCAGTTAGATATGCACCACCACGGTGCGAATACGAAAGGCTGAACGTCAGGGAGGCGCTCCTGGGAGAGAGCGACCTCTCTGATGAGGGGCCGGGGGACGCCCTCACCGGGGGGGAAGAATTTGTCTTTTAAACAGTACGAAACATGAAAAAGACATTTTTCTCCTTGTTATTTGGCATAAGCGCCCTGCTGGCATCCTGCCAGCCCGAGGCGGCGCCCGAGGGCACATCCTCCCCTTCTTTGATTCCGCTTACCGTCGAGGCCGGAGAGCCGGGCACGCGCACATATATCGTGCAGTCCGGTGACGACTGGCAGCCCATGTGGAACGATGCCGACTCCATCTATATCAATCCGTTGATTGACGGCGACTACGCCAAGCAGTACAAGTTCGTCAACCAGTCCGGCGCCGGCAGGACGGGCAGCTTCTCCGGCTCCATCGAGGCAGCGGAAGGGCAGACCGTGATCTACGCCCACCGCCCCAAAAAGGCCGGGCGCGCCGGAAACATCTTCAAGTTCGACGTCGCCCAGGTCCAGACAATCAGCGACCTCTCCACTTTCGACACATCAAGCGACGTGCTTGTCTCCGACGCCCTCACGGTCAACGTAAGTGACGGCAAGGCGCAGGCGGCAGGCAAACTCCATTTCAACCGCATCCTGGCCGTCTCCAGGATTGTAGTCGCAGACGCCACCACCGGAGGCAAACTCTCAGGCAAAAAGATAAAGAGCGTCAAACTTTCTTCTTCCGCCGCCACGCTGAGCGGATGCGTCCGCGTTGACGTAACCACTTCGGCCATAGACGGTTGGGAGAGCAAGCAGCAGTACAATTACGTAGGAGCGACATACGACGGCAGCGACTGGACGGCGGACGGCTCCGCCGGCGTCTTCATCATCCACAATCCAGTCACGCTGAGCGGCGGGTCAAAGGTTACGCTTGACGTAGAAACGGACGATACGGGCCTGATTATCAGCCGCACCGCCACCGTTTCCAGGGACATCACGCTGGATGTCGGCACCGTCAACACGCTTAAGTTCGAAATCTCCGACGAAGACATCACCGACGCCTCCCAGATCGGACAGACCTTCACCTGGGACTTCTCCACGCAGGACTGGCAGACGGAATTCAAGAAATACGGCTCCAACGACACCTGGATGGAGAACGTAAGCATCTCGTTCCAAGGCCTGTCCATCGTCACCGTAAAGGGCAAATTCCGCACCGACTGCTTCCAGATGGCGAATGCCGGTTCGAGTGAAGACAGCTACTTCAAGTTCAACGCAGACAGGGCCGGGCGGCTTACAGTATGTGCCACCAACACCGGTTCCAGCACCGCGGCGGACCGAAGCGTAGCCGTCCTCGCCGGAGGCTCCGAGAGTTCGCAAAGCGCCGGCGTACCTTCCAACGGCGCCAAGGCGGAATGCAAGTTCAACGTGAGCGCAGGCGACGTCTATGTCTACTGCACCGGCGGCCCTCTGAGGATTTACAAGCTTGAATTCACGCCCGGTGCGAGCGCCGGAGGAAGCGGCAACGAGAATCCGGATGAACCCGACGAACCTTCCGAGTCCGCCGAGCTGGAATGCACTGATCCACCCACTCAGGCCACGGTCGATCCCACGGCGCTCTACGGCTATGCCGAGGGAGTTTCGGGAGGCGCAGGAGCGACATCTGCAAACACCCTCCACTTCGACAACGGCAAGGCCCTCCAGACATGGCTGCTTGCCCGCACCAAGAGCGAGAAGAACGGAGACCACAGCCCTGTTACAATCTGGCTCAGCGGCACATTCGGGCCCTCTGACGGACGCGACTTCAGCGAGGCGCACCCCTGGTTCGACGTGAAAGACGTCAGCAACCTCAGTTTCCTCGGCACCGACGGCTTCGTAATGGACAGGATAGGTTTCTTCTGCGTTCGTGCGAAGAACGTCATCATCCGCAACATCAATTTCCAGCAGCCGAAGGCCAACAATGGCGCTGATGCTGTCTCGATGCAGGAATGCGACGGCGTATGGGTCGACCACTGCACCTTCACATCCCTCAACCAGACCAAGGACTACGAGGACGGCAGCACGGACATCACGCACGAGAGCAAGAACGTCACCGTCAGCTGGTGCCGCTACATCAAGACGCAGAAGAGCTGCCTCGTGGGGCACTCCAACAGCGCTTCCGCGGACGTTGCTATAACGGCGACCTTCCACCACAACTGGTTCGACGGTTCCAGCAGCCGGCACCCCAGGGTGCGCTTCGGCAGGGCACACGTCTACAACAACCTGTACGACGGATGCACCACCTACGGAGTAGGTTCGGCATACGGAGCCAAAGTGCTGGTGGAGTTCAACTACTTCGACGGCGTACAGCTTCCCACCGATATCTGCACTTATCCCGCCAAGGAGAGCAACGAATCCAACCTTACCGGTTCGGTTGCAGGTTATCTTTATCCGACGCAGAACGTATACGTCAACCGCCCTGCAAAAGCCAAAGACCCGTATCCGCTGAGCAATGTGATGTACACCGCATACAACGGCAGCACAATTACACCGCTCACCTATGACGACTTCAAGCCGTCGTACGACTACGTGGTAACGCCTGCAGAAGACGTACCTTCAGTGGTCAAGGACGGCGCCGGCTACGGCAAGCTCGGCTGGGCCGAAGCGCCCGTTGCCGTCAACAACGGCGGCATCACCGAGTTCAACGGTTCCGGCGACGATCCCACCGAGCCCGACCCGGACGATCCCGACGATCCTTCAGGATCCGGGGGAGGTGACGGCAGGGCGCATACCCACGTGTTCTACTACGACTCATCAAGCGTGGCTCGGAACCTCACCGACGGAGCGCAGGGAAGCTATTTCACGGCAAGCGCCAAGACCGACCTCAGCAAGGATTACTCCCAGAACTTCAATCCATGGACCATCGGGGACTACACCTCGACCAAGGGCGTCAAGCTGAACAGTTCGGGGTCGCTTTCATTCACCACATCCGCTACCTTTGCCTCCACAGTCCGGTTCTGGTTCATCCGCAGGTCGAGCACCGCCGATACGGCAAAGATCCAGATCGTTCCCGACGGCGGCACCGCACTGGAATTCCCGACGCCGTACGACACTGTAGGAGACTCCGGGGAACTGACGCTCGAAAAGGGCAAAGGATACACAATCAAGCAGAAAAGTGCAGAGCAGGCCCTGCTTCTGGTAATCGTTAAAGAAACAGAATAAACACATAGAAAAAATGGAAAGACTTAACCGCAAATCGGCCCCTCAGGCCAAACAGTACACAGAGAAGGTCATCCAGTTCGGAGAAGGCAACTTCCTCCGTGCGTTCATCGAATGGATAATCTGGAAGACCAACCAGAAAACAGACTTCGGCGGCAGCGTCGTCGTCGTACAGCCCATTGAAAAGGGTATGGTGGAATGGCTCAACGAGCAGGACGGCCTGTACCACCTCAACCTGCAGGGCTTGCAGAACGGACAGCCTGTAGACAGCGTCGACCTGATCGACGTCATTTCCCGCGGAATCAATCCCTACACCGATTTCACCGCATATCTCAAGCTCGCAGAGCAGCCGGAGATGCGTTTCGTGATCTCCAACACCACGGAGGCCGGTATAGCATTCGACCCCGCATGCAAGATTGACGACGCCCCCTGTTCTTCCTACCCCGGCAAACTCACCCAATTGCTGTATCACCGCTGGGAGCACTTCAAGGGCGACCCTGCGAAGGGCCTTATCATCTTCCCCTGCGAACTTATTTTCGAGAACGGCAAGCACCTCAAGGAGTGCATCCGCCAGTACATCGACCTTTGGAAGCTCCCCGAGGGCTTTGCGAAATGGTTCGAACAGAGCTGCGGCGTGTACAGCACCCTTGTCGACCGCATCGTCCCCGGATATCCCCGCGACAATGCCGCGCAACTCTGCGAGAGGGCTGGTTACGACGACCGTCTGCTGGACAAGGCCGAGATTTTCCATCTCTGGGTAATCGAGGCGCCGGCATGCGTAGCCGAGGAGTTCCCCGCCGACAAGGCAGGCCTCAACGTGCTCTTCGTTCCCAGCGAGGCCCCTTACCACGAGAGGAAAGTCACGCTCCTCAACGGTCCGCACACCGTACTGAGCCCCGTAGGATACCTCAGCGGCCTCAACACCGTCAAGGAATGCTGCGAGGACCCTCTCATCGGGAAATTCGTTCACAAGGTGATGTTCGAGGAGCTCCTCCCCACACTCAACCTTCCCAAGGAAGAGCTCGAGAAGTTTGCCTCCGACGTCATGGAGCGCTTCCGCAACCCGTTCGTCAAGCACTTTGTGACATCCATCATGCTCAACTCCTTCCCCAAGTTCAAGACCCGCGACCTCCCCGGCCTCAAGACCTATCTTGGGCGCAAGGGCGAACTTCCCACAGGCCTTGTACTCGGCCTCGCCGCCATCTGCACCTACTACAAGGGAGGCAAGAGGGGCGAAGACGAAATCGTTCCCCAGGATGACGAAAAGATAACCGGCCTGCTGAAAGAGCTCTGGGCTACCGGCGACGTTGCCAAGGTGGCCTCCGGAGTGCTCAGCGCCGAGTTCATCTGGGGCGAAGACCTCCGGGCCGTCCCCGGCCTTGAGCGCCTCCTCACCAAGGCCCTCGCACTCATCCGGATGGAAGGAATGAGAGCGGCAGTCGAAGCGATAGTAGATTAAGCAGAAGCGGAGTGTCCTGAAAAACTGTGGCCGCCCATGGCCGCATGAATGGGAGGGGCCCGCTTGCGGGAGGGACGAGGACTCGCAGAGTCCGAAGGTTTTTCAGGGCACTCCGCTTCTGCGTACAGTATCATTGTTATGAGTACGCAAACGAAATTGATGACAAACTGGCGCTGGTGGCTGTGCAGCCTGCTTTTTGTAGCCACTACCGTCAACTACCTTGACAGGCAGGTGCTCTCGCTTACTTACGAAGAGTTCATCAAGCCTGAGTTCCACTGGACCGATGCCAACTACGGCACCATCACCAGCTTCTTCTCCATCTTCTACGCCATCTGCTGCCTCTTTGCAGGCAAATTCGTGGACTGGATGGGCACAAAGAAAGGCTATCTCATCGCCATCGGCGTATGGTCCGCCGGCGCGTGCCTCCACGCAGCCTGCGGTTGGGCTACCGCCCACATCGCCGGGCTCGACAGCGTCGCCGCCATGCGGGCCGTGGAAGCCGGCTCCAACGCAGCCCTGGCGATATCGACCACATCGGTCTACCTGTTCCTCCTGTGCCGCGGCATCCTTGCACTCGGCGAGGCCGGCAACTTCCCCGCCGCCATCAAGGTCACCGCAGAATACTTCCCCAAAAAGGACAGGGCGTTCGCCACTTCGATATTCAACGCCGGAGCTTCCGTGGGAGCACTCGCGGCACCGCTTCTGATACCGCCGCTGGCCGTCAGGTTCGGCTGGGAAATGGCCTTCGTCATCATCGGCGGACTCGGATTCATCTGGATGTTCTTCTGGGCCTTCATGTACGACAAGCCCGAGAAGAGCAAGAGGGTCAACGAAGCCGAGCTGGAATACATCCATCAGGACGACGCCGAAGAAGCTGCAGCCAAAGCTGCCGCCGCAGAAGAGAAATCGATCCCGTTCCTGAAGTGCTTCAAGTACAAGCAGACATGGAGCTTCATCGCCGGCAAATTCTTCACCGACGGCGTATGGTGGTTCTTCCTGTTCTGGGCGCCCTCCTACTTCAGCAACCAGTTCCACGCGCCAGCCACGTCCCCCCTGGGACAATGGCTCATCTTCACCCTGTATCTCATCGTGACGGTGATTTCCATCGGCGGGGGCTATCTGCCCAAGGTATTCGTGGACAAGAAGGGTATGCATCCTTATGCCGGACGTATGCTCTCGATGCTCATCTTCGCTTTCTTTCCGCTGGCCGCGCTGCTCGCACAGCCTCTCGGAGTCCACTTCAACTCTCCCTGGTGGCCCGCCATCCTCATAGGTCTGGCAGGCGCCGGGCATCAGGCATGGAGCGCCAACCTCTTCTCCACCACCGGTGACATGTTCCCCAAGAGCACAGTCGCCACCATTACGGGTATCGGAGCCATGGCGGGAGGTCTCGGATCGATGATTATCCAGAAAGTCGCCGGAAACCTCTTCACCTACGCCGAAGCCCAGGGCACCGCGTTCCGTTTCCTCGGGTTTGAGGGCAAGCCCGCCGGATACTTCATCATGTTCTGCTTCTGCGGCCTTGCGTACCTGATTGCCTGGACCATCATGAAGTCGCTCGTACCGAAGTACAAACCGGTAGAAGATTAGATTTCTCCACTCGCTTCGCTCGGTCGAAATGACAAATAAGGGGGGGCTCCGCCTGTCATTTCGAGCGGAGTCGAGAAATCTTGAAAACTCCTGTCATTTCGAGCGAAGTCGAGAAATCCCATCGATTTATGAAAAAGATTCTGATGCTTGCCGCGCTGATGGCGGCCCTGACGGGTTGCAAGGAGAAGCCTGTCGACCCGGAGCCGATGACTGAACTTGGCGTGCCGCAGAACGTTGTCCTGCACAGCGCCACGGAAACCAGCCTGACCTTTCAGTGGAAGGCGGTCGAGGGCGCGGGCTTTTACGTCTGGAAACTGACCCTCGACGGCAACGCCGTGGCCCAGGGCACCTCCGGCACTCGCAACGTCAGCATCCCCGATCTGAGAAAAGGTACCACGTACTTTTTCTCGGTATGCGCAGGCGAAGGGCAGCGTTACTCCCCCTGGAGCGAACCGATCGAGGCCAGGACCGAAGGGACGGCCCCGGAACCAGGCTCCGACAGGATCTGCGTAGACGCAGCTCTCGTGCTTGAGCTGGACGCCGTTCCCGTGCTTGGCGCGGCAGGAATCATCAGAATCTTCACAAGCGGCGGTACCGAGGCGGACCGCATCGACCTTGCCGACATGGCCATGATGAAACGCCGCGACGACGGCTTCACCGTGCCCGCAGAGCAGCTGACATCCGACAGCAAGTTCCACACTTTCCTGGATGCGCTGCCCTGCGACGGCAACTGGCGTCCGGTACACTGCACTCCCATTTCCGTTGATGGCAAATCCCTGATCGTAAGGCCGCACAGCGGCGTTCTGGACTTCGACACCGAATATTATGTCACAGTCGATGCCGGGGTAATCGAGGGGCATGACGGAATAGGCGAAGGAGAGTGGAAGTTTACCACCGCCGGCGCACCTTCGGACGCTTCGTCCCTCAGGGTCGCGGCCGACGGCAGCGGGGACTTCTGCACCATCCAGCGGGCCATCGACTTTGCGGCCAAGAGCGGAGCCGTCATTTCCATTGCGAACGGAACGTATCATGAGCTTCTGTACGCCCGGGACAAGACCGGCCTGACGCTCAAGGGCGAATCCCGGGAGGGCGTACGCATTTCCTACCCCAACAACGAGTCCTACGAGAACGGCTCCGGCTCCCATACTTCAGCGCGTCCGGCTTTGGGCTCGAAGCTCGGTGCCAGCGGCGGCCGCGGCGTATTCCTGGTGGAGAACTGCGACAACCTCACGCTGCAGGACCTCACGCTGGAAAACAGCTTCGGCGAGCTGAAAGGACAGGCGGAAGCCATCTACTTCAACTCCGGAAGCAATTCGCACCGGCTAACCGTGGAAAACTGCTCGCTGCTGTCGTATCAGGACACATTCCTTTGCAAGGGGGTGGTGTGGGTGCATAACTCCCTCATCGCGGGGCACTGCGACTTCATCTGGGGCTACCCCAAGGCCTGCCTGTTCGAGGATTGCGAAATCCGCTCACGCGACGCAGGTTATATCGTCCAGGCCCGCGTGCAGTCCGCCTCCGACAAGGGGTTCGTTTTCCTCAACTGCAGGCTTACCGCCGAAGACGGGGTAAAGGACGGCTCGATGTACCTCGCCCGTTCCTCCGGTCAGTCCGAATGCTGGGACAACGTCACATACATCGGCTGTACTATGGCACCGGTTATCGCCCCGGTGGGGTGGAAAGCCTCGCCGGCCCCGAATCCATCCTCCCCCACCGCCGGCTCCGGCTGGAAAGAGTACGGCAGCGTAACGTCCTCCGGCACCGACGCCACCTCCGGCCGTAACGCCTTCGGCAAGGTCCTCACCTCCGCCGAAGCCGCCCCCTACTCCTCCCGCCAGGCCGTCCTCGGCTGGTAAGGTTCTTCCTCGTTCCTCCGAGATTCTTTTCCCCGCCAAACTCCTTCCACCTTTGCGCGAAGACAACGTGGCGCTCCCCACATCGTCTTCGGGAACGGTTTTGCCGCCATTCCGCTCCTTTTCTGCGCACGAAGACAACGTGAGACTCGCCACATCGTCCTCGCGAGCAGTTTTGCCGCCGTTCCGCTCCTTTTCCGCATGCGAAGACAACGTGAGACCTTCCACATCGTCCTCGCGATTGTTCTGTCGCTGCCGCAGGAAGATGTTCGCAAAACTTCCGCTTCGCTCCATCCCTCCCATTCATGCGGCCATGGGCGGCCACAGTTTTGGCGAACATCTCCCTGCTCCCGCTCCTTGCGCACGAAGACAACGTGGGCCCTTCCACATCGTCTTCGCGAGCAGTTTTGCCACCGTTCCGCTCCTTTTCTGCGTGCGAAGACAACGTGAGACCTTCCACATCGTCCTCGCGAATCAGTCCTATCGATTGTTGAGAGCTAGGCATCTCCGAATTTGGGCAGGGCTGGTTTTCTTGTTGCAGAGAATGTTCTTTCCGTGCCGTCCAAACGAATCTCGTGATTCCAGCCACAGGGCATTCCCAATTTCGGCCCTTTTCGACTCAGGAAGACTGTATATTGAACGCTCTTCATTATCCTTGAAATACCTCGGCAGTATTTTTTCATCAATGACATGACACATCTCAAGATCTGTCAGGATGTTGTTGTTGACGCGCCCTTGCTCGTTAACCAGGGCCTTTTGATAATCGTATTCTTGCACTCCGCGTTCCAACATATCCAGCGTTACTGGCGGACTCTCATTCTCTTCCTGCTGAATCTGCACTGCTTTTTCGTCTGTCAATTTGTTCATCTGAAACAGAAAGTTCCTCGCTGTGATATATATTTCCTGAACATATTTCGAATCCACCACATCGTCCCGTAATAATAATCCATCAGCGCCCATATGATATCCGAGGGGGATTTTCTTGTGCTCCGGGAGATATTTATACTCCAACTCCTCCTTGATCAGGGCTGAATCGGCCAGTCTCCCAAGCTCTTTTTTGAAGAAGCAATTGGCGGAACAATGCTTGTATTCAAACGGAGTGGATACCAGACCGTGATGAATGCCTTGCCGGATGACATAATTCAGCAAGGTTTGAGTATGATGAACTCCCTCTACGGTCAACTGAAAGCAATGCCTTTCGCCTAATCTGCCCCGTCGATGGTATTTGGCATTGAAGTACCTTGTATAAGTATACCGCTCTTTCCTGAATAGATCCTCCGGACAATCTGACTGAATGACCTTGTGGTTATGAGTAGGCATGAATGCCTCAGCCAACAATCGGGACTCGGTTTCAATAACAGCAAGAGCAAGGCTGTTGAAACCCATTATCAGGTCCTCTTCATTCCGGTACATGACTTCGTCATGCGACGAGAGGCACAGATGATTAGTTTGTCTCATTTTATTTCTATATTTACAACTTGTATATGCAAGATTGGACCTCCAACTGTCTTTAACAAATAAAAAAATGCGTAGATACATCCTTCTTTTTGCTGCCGCGGCGATGATTGTCGCCGGTTGTAATCCGGCTGTGATAGACGGCGGTGACGACAACTTCAAAGAATTGAGACTCAGCACGAAAGCTGCAGAATACATCCAAAAGGGAAACGACTTCTCCCTTAGTTTCATGGAGAAGATAAACGAGGCGGAAGAAGGCAGCTACGTCATTTCCCCTCTAAGCCTTCAGTATCTTCTCGGGATGATTCTCAACGGCGCAAAAGGCCAGACGGCGGACGAAATCTGCGAGGTCCTCGGTTACGGTGCCGGCGAGACCGGTTCCGTCAACGAGTACTGCAAATCCATGCTTACCCAGCTCCCCAAACTGGACGACAAGACCACGCTTAAGATTGCCAACGCAATCATGGTCGCCAAAAGAGGAGACTTACTTGCCAGCTACAAGAATACCGTCGCCAACTATTATGAAGCATATGTGGAGAGCGTTGATTTCTCCAACACCTCTCTTGCTCTCAGCAAAATCAACGGCTGGTGCAACAGGAACACCAACGGACTCATCCCCAAAATACTCGACGACCTTTCCCCCCAGACCTATGCGGTCCTGATGAACGCCTTGTATTTCAAGAGCAAATGGGTAAAGACTTTCGACAAGGCAGCCACAGCCGAGGAACCGTTCATCAGCAAACCAGGAGAAAAGATCAAGCAGAAGATGATGAAGAAGGAAGAACAGTTCGCCTACGCTTCGAATAACGTATTCCGTGCAGTCCGTCTGCCATACGGTAACGGTTCATTCTCCATGATCGTCGCCCTTCCTCAAGAAGGAAACACCGTCTCCGACGTTATTGCTTCGCTCAACAAAACCGGGTGGAAGAGTCTGGCCGGTTCCATGTCGAGCCGTCAGGTCCAGCTGTGGCTTCCAAAGTTCGAAAGCAAGTTCGAGGCCGATCTGACCGAAATGCTCTCCAAACTCGGAATGCCGACCGCCTTCGGACCGATAGCTGACTTCTCCGCTATGACGAAGGAATTCGTCTGCATCGATATGATTAAGCAGAAAGCCATCATCAAGGTCGATGAAGAAGGTTCCGAGGCTGCTGCCGTATCGATTGGCGTCATCAAAAATACATCTGTCGGCTTCGATCCCGAGGGCACCGTGATCTTCCACGCAGACCATCCGTTCCTTTATTTTATCACGGAAAACAGCTCTGGCGCAATCCTGTTCGCCGGCCGATACAACGGCAAATAGCAGGAACCTGGTTTCCTCGTCAAGCATCCAGATCATTTCCTTCCGGTTGTTGGATATGGCCAGATTGGCAACGATGAGGGATCTGATGATCGCCTTCTCCATAGTCGAGAACCTCGAGTACTCTCTTCATTGTTGCTGCTGATTGAATAGTTTGACTCTGAGTTGAACAAGGCGGGAGATGATTGCGCCAACGCTCCGGCCGAACTCCTGCGCCATATCCTCAAACGGGACGTCGTTGTTGTACAGTTGGACAAGCTTAGCTTCGTCGTCATTGCTCCAGGGCTTTGACGCCGGCTTGGCGGTGTACAGCCCAAGAGATTTCAGTTTCATTTTAACGGAGTTGGGAGTGCGTTGAAGCTGCATTGCGATGTCCCCTACCGGGACATTGTCGGCAGCCATTGTTTTCAGTTCATCAACTTCGGAAGATTGCCAGGGTTCGTTGAACTTTGAGTACTGGCTTTTGATACGGTTGTATTCTTCCATCGGAAGAAAACAGGTTGTACGGTTGTAGGCCATAGCAGTTTTGGTTAAATAATAATTGTAATTACAGGTCAGTTTCAGGCAACTGATTCAGGTTGCAAGGTAGGTATTATTATCCGTTTCCTCCTGAAAAGAAACACTTAAGTGCAGAAAAGCCCTCTGGCTGCTGTGGGAGGGCGTTTATTACATTATCAAAGTTGAAAAAAGCTAACTGTTTTTCCACCTTTGCCCGAGGACGATGTGGAGGGGCCCACGTTGTCTTCGTGCGCAGAAAAGGAGCGGAACGGCGGCAAAACCCTTCGCGAGGACGATGTGGAAGGTCTCACGTTGTCTTCGCACGCAGAAAAGGAGCGGAACGGTGGCAAAACTGCTCGCGAGGACGATGTGGCGAGTCTCACGTTGTCTTCGTGCGCAGAAAAGGAGCGGAACGGCAGCAAAACCCTTCGCGAGGACGATGTGGGGAGCGCCACGTTGTCTTCGCATGCGGAAAAGGAGCGGAACGGCGGCAAAACCGTTCGCGAAGACGATGTGGAAGGTCTCACGTTGTCTTCGCATGCGGAAAAGGAGCGGAACGGCGGCAAAACCGTTCGCGAAGACGATGTGGAAGGTCTCACGTTGTCTTCGCGGTTGGAAAGAAGAAAACAAAGAAGAAAGGTTGAAGTACGGCAGCAGCGAAGCTCCTACCGGGAATATCGGTCGACGAAGTCGCTCCAGCGGTAGAAGCCGGAACTGGCTTCGGGCAGGGGGAGGGTGGCCTCGAAGCCGTTGTGAAGGACCTGGAGCAGAACGTCGGCGTCGCCCGCCAGACTGCCGTTCGCAGAACCGTCGACCGCCATACCGTCGCCCGCCAGACTGCCGTTCACAGAACCGTCGACCGCCATACCGTCACCCGCCGGACCGTCGCCTCTCCGGAAGAACACGAACTGGAGGTTGGCGGCCATGGGGATTTCGAAATTGCGCCAGTAATCCCTGACTTGTCCGGGATCGGAGACCTCGGCTCCCATGCCATCCACGTCAAGATACGTGAGAAGCGAGGCTATGGTGCTGTCGTGAGTAAAGCGCAGGCGCAATGCGATGCCCTCCTGCCAGTCGGAAGAGGCCTTGCCGATGACATCGCCCACAACGCTCCCCATGTACGAAGTGTAATTCTTCACCCCGGGCGCACGGCCGAACATGAGATACCAGCGGCAGTTGTCGTATTCCCAGAGCCTGTAGCGGTCGTCGAAAGAGAACATCGCCCACAGCGCCCCGGGGACCTCTGCATCAAGGTTGGTGAATGTAGAATAAACGGTATTCAGATCCGCAAGGAGGTCATACGGTTCAACGCCCAATGACTCCGTTTCCTTGAACCAGAGGCCAAGAATGCCCGGCACGTCCACAAGCTTCCCGCAGTACTCTCCGTACATCTTCAGGACATCCTCAGGGAACGGTCCAAGGGGCTCGAAGCCGGGGCATTCGGAGGCGGAGGGCAGCAATACAGGCAGATATGAGATGCCGTAATCTGCAGTATATGTGAAATCCGGATCCAATTCGCGGGCCTCGCCCAGAAAACTGTACATGCTGGCAATGACCCGGTGGATATGAGTAGCCACTGCACAGGCACGAGTGGGCCCCTCGAACACCCCGGGATAATCCCGATACATCCGGCGGACAATATACCGGTGCTGCTCCTGCCCCTTGAAAGTCAATTCTCCCTCCCGGTGCGCCACGAGAGGATAAAACTCAGAATAAACCTTGAGGAACTCCTCTCCTTTAGCTGTAAGGAGGCCCCGGGCAGCGGCATCGGTAAATACCTCGAGGATATCTTCATAAACCGTCTCGCCAAGGGGATATCTGGCGCCGTGCCTTCCGATATGGCTGATATAAAACGGCTTGTACCCCGCGGGAGCCGACCTGGGGGCCGGCTGGTCCGTGGGATACATCGTATGCACTCCGCTTGCAAGTTCCGACCGGGAATAGATCTCGCGGTACGTATCGTACGGCTGGGCGGAAACCGCACCGGCGGCAAGCAAAGCGGCGGCGAATACCGTCAGCCGCAGTTTCATCGCATCTCGGTGTATGCTATCTTGTCCATGTCGCCGTAGTCGAGGTTCTCCCCTGCCATGCCCCAGATGAACATGTAGTTGGAGGTGCCGGCGGCGGCGTGGATGCTCCACTCGGGGCTCATTATGGCCTGCTCGTTGGCGAGCCATACAATCCTTTCCTGCCGGGGCTCACCCATGAAATGGCAGATCATGTTGCCGGGAGTGACGTTGAAATAGAAATAAGCCTCGATACGGCGGGCATGAGTATGCGCAGGCATGGTGTTCCAGACGCTGCCGGGCTTGAGCTCGGTAAGGCCCATCTGCAGCTGGCAGGGGCCCTCTTCCAGCACGTTATTGACTATGAGCTGGTTGATGACGCGGTCGTTGGAATCTTCCATTTTGCCTGCTGCAAAGGAATTTGCCTTGATCGAGCCCTTGCGTCCATCGATGGTGACGAGCTGTGTCTTGTATGCTTTGTGGGCCGTTGCGGAGTTGATGTAAAATTTGGCCGGATTTGCCGGGTCCTTGCTGATGAAGACGACGTCTTCGTTGCCGCGGCCGACGTACAACGCATCCTTGAATTTGAGGACATAATCCTTGCATCCGACTTTGACTATGCCCTCGCCGCCTACGTTGATGACGCCGAGTTCGCGGCGCTCAAGGAAGTATGAAGCCTTAAGTGGATCGATGGTCTCCAGCTTGAGGGGCTTGGATGCAGGCACTGCGCCTCCGAAGATGAAACGGTCGTAAAGTGAATAGGTAAGGGTGATCTGGTCGGCCACCATTACCTCAGGCATCATGAAACGGGCACGGATGGTTTCTGTGTCGTAATGCTTGACGTCCTCGGGATGGCAGGCCGTCTGAACGGTGTACTTGGTCTGTGCGCTCATAGCGATAGTGCTTAGCAACAATGCTGCAATGGTTATTATTCTTTTCATAATCTTATCATTTCGTGCTTGTCTGGATATCTCCTGAAGCAACGCCGGCCTTGATTATTCTGCGACGGTTGAAAATGGCGAGAACCGTCGTGCCGATGACCAGCACCGCGCTGCCGATGATCTTGAAGTCATGGACAAGGTGGAAGATAACCCAGGAGAAGATGCTGGAGGCGAAGTCCAGCGAACCGCCCTGGAAGCCCTCCGGAATGGCGACGGCTGCGTCCCCTGTGCGGGCGTAAACGTCCTGCGCCGCCTGGGTGAACCAGGGCGCGAGGTCTGTTACGAAGTACAGGCCGACCACCAAAGCCACGAGCCCGATGATGAAGGTCTTGACGACATTGCCCTTGGTGACGGGAAGCACTGCCGGGAACACGTAGAACATGCCGGCGAGCGACGCGAGAGGCAGGAACTGGTTGCCGGGAAGCACCACCGCAAGCAGGATGGTGACGGGGATGAGCAGCAGGCTGACCACAAGCGTGGTGGGATGCCCGATTACGAGCGCGGGGCTCATGCCGATGTTGATGCCGGCGGAGTTCTTGAACTTGCGGCTTACCAGATCCTTGGTGGCTTCCGCTATGGGCTTGAGGCCCTCGATGAAGAGGCCGGTGATACGCGGGATGAGTTCCATTACGGCACCCATCTTGATACCGAGGCCGAGGATCATGGGAATATTCTGCACGAGCTCGCCCCAGCTGCCGCAGCTCAGGCAGCCTATGAGGATGCCGACTATGACTCCAAGGAACAGGGGCTCGCCGAGAACGCCGAACTTCTTCTTGAGGCCGTCGGCGTCGATATCGAGCTTGTTGAAACCGGGAATGCGGTCCATGCACCAGTTGAGACCCTCCGCGAACGGCACGAAGCTCTGGCAGAAAGGCTGGGGTATGCTGATGCCGTCCAGATCCTTGTAATACTGCTGGAACTTGCGGGTGGTGAGGTCGGCCATCACGAGGGTGATGACAAAGCAGATGACGGCGGCAAAGAAGCCGTACCAGATGCTGTCGGTGGCATAGAACACGACGGCGCCGATGAAGGCGTAATGCCAGTAGTTCCAGAGGTCGATGTTGATGGTGTTGGTGGCCTTGACAAGCAGCAGAAGGATGTTGATGCCGAGGCAGACGGGGATGATGAAAGCGCCGACGGTGGTATTGTAGGCGACCGAAGCCGCTGCGGGCCACCCCATGTCGAAGATGCCGAGGTGGAGGTCGTAGATCTCCGTCATCGTCTTAAGGGGAGCTCCCATGCTGGATGTCAGCAGGGCCGTAACGACGCTGAGGCCGACGAATCCGACGCCCACAAGCAGGCCGCTCTTGAGGGCCTTTCCGAACTTGATGCCTATACAGACGCCGAGGATCGTAAAGAGGATCGGCATCATCACCGCGGCACCAAGACCGATTATATAGCTGAATACTTGTTCCATAACTCTTCCGTTTCAATTTTCAGGATACTGTTTCCGGAAACCTTTGGCCGCCCGTGGCCATGAACGGGAGGGGCCCACGAAGTGGGAGGGGCGGAGCGAAGCGTAGGGTTTCCGGAAACAGTATCCTGAAAACTGAATCGACATAAACTATTTAGGCTGTTTGCCGATGTAGGCGAGAATGCCGCCGTCGACGTAGAGGATGTGGCCGTTCACCGCGTCAGATGCATGCGAGGCGAGGAAGACGGCGGGGCCGCCGAGCTCGCTGGGATCAAGCCAGCGGCCTGCAGGGGTCTTGGCGCAGATGAAGCTGTCGAACGGGTGCCTGCTGCCGTCGGGCTGACGCTCGCGGAGCGGAGCCGTCTGGGGAGTGGCGATGTAGCCGGGGCCGATGCCGTTGCACTGGATGTTGTATTCGCCGTACTCGGAGCAGATGTTGCGGGTGAGCATCTTGAGGCCGCCCTTGGCAGCGGCATAGGCGCTCACGGTCTCGCGGCCGAGTTCGCTCATCATGGAGCAGATATTGATGATCTTGCCCTCGCGGCGCTCCATCATCTCGGGAAGCACTGCGCTGGAGCAGATGAACGGAGCCACAAGGTCTACGTCAATCACCTGCTGGAACTCCCTGCGCTCCATCTCATGCATGGGGATGCGCTTGATTATGCCGGCGTTGTTGACCAGGATGTCGATCTGGCCGACCTCTTTGTGGATGGTATCAACCAAAGCCTTGACGGCGACCTCGTCGGTAACGTCGCAGACATAGCCGTAAACGTTCTTGATTCCGGCCTCCTTGTAATTGTCCAGACCGCGCTGGAGAGCGGCCTCATTGATGTCGTTGAAGATGATGTTCTTGGCGCCGGCCGCTACGAAAGCCTTGGCGATGTTGAAACCGATGCCGTAAGAAGCTCCGGTAATCCAGGCGTTTTTGCCTTCAAGGGAAAAAGGATTGTGTGATTCCATGGTTAAAAAGATAAGTTTTACAAAGATAAAAAAAATCCGGAAAAAATATCATGCAAACGTTTGCATCGGTTCTCATTTTTTTTTATCTTTGCGAATACCTATGGTGACTATCACAGACATCGCAGAAGCCCTCGGCATCACCCCTTCCACCGTGTCCCGCGCCCTTGCCGGCAATCCCAGGGTAAGGGAAGAAACCCGCCAGGCGGTTCTCGAGGCCGCAGAGCGCATGGGATACGAGCGCAACGTGCTGGCATCCAACCTGCGCCGCGGCAAGTCGGACATCGTAGGCATCGTAGTCCCCCGTATCAACCGGGAGTTCTTCTCCAACCTCATCAGCGGCGCCGAGTCCATACTCGGCCAGGCCGGCTACCGCGCCATCATCTGCCAGACGCATGAAGAACTGGACACCGAAATCAAGGCCCTGCACACCCTGAGGCTGCACCGCGTCGCCGGAGTTTTCTTCTCCCACTGCATCGAGGCCACGGACAGCAGTCACGTGCTGCCGGCCCTCGGGCGCATACCCCTTGTGCAGTTCGACCGCGTCTTCCGCGACCTCCCCGGTGCCAAGATAGTGGGCGCCAACTTCGAGGGCGCTTATGAAGCCACCACCCACCTCATCCTTTCCGGATACAAACGGATAGGTACCCTTGCCGGATACCTTCACACCGAGGTGTATTCAGATCGTCTCCGCGGATACCGCAAGGCACTGGAAGACAACGGCATCCCGTACGACCAGTCTCTCGTCTTCCCCGATTCCATCTTCCGGGAGACCGGCTACGCCTCATGCCACATGGCCATCGACGCCGGCTGCGACGCCCTGTACTGCGCAGGAGACTACGCCGCGCTCGGTTCACTTGACGCACTGCGCGAGCACCGGATCAGCGTTCCCGATGACTTCGGCCTCGTGGGCACCGCGAACGAGTTCTTCACCGAACTTACCAACCCTTCCATCAGCTCCGTCGGCCAGCGTCCGTACGACATGGGTCGCGAAGCCGCCATCGCCTTCCTGGAGAGCCGGGAAGGCGTCACCGTAATCCCGATGGAACTCCACATCAGACAATCATCAAACCGTAACAACATATGGCTAAAGTAGTAACCTTCGGCGAAGTGATGCTTCGCCTGTCAACCCCTGGCTACCTCCGCTTCGCGCAGGCCCGCCAGTTCGACGCCACATTCGGCGGCGGCGAGGCCAACGTTGCCGTATCCCTCGCCAATTACGGAGTGGACGCCCACTTCGTCACCCGCCTCCCCAAGAATGACATCGCACAGATGTGCATATCCGAACTCCGCGGCCTCGGAGTCGATACTTCCGGCATAGTTTACGGCGGCGAGCGCATCGGCATCTATTACCTGGAGACCGGTGCAGTAGCACGCGGGAGCAAAGTGGTTTACGACCGCGCCCATTCTGCCGTATCGGACATCAAGCCCGGCATGGTCGACTGGAAAAAGGTGCTTGACGGCGCCGACTGGTTCCACTGGACAGGCATTACGCCGGCCCTGTCCCAGGGTGCAGCAGACGCATGCCTGGAGGCAATAAAGACTGCCAACGAGATGGGCGTCAAGGTCAGCTGCGACCTCAACTACCGCAAGAAACTCTGGCAATACGGCAAAACCGCCGCCGAGGTCATGCCGGCCCTCGTGGAAGGCTGCGACCTCATCCTCGGCAACGAGGAAGACGCCGAGAAGGAATTCGGCATCAAGCCCGAGGGCTTCGACGCTGAGAAAACCGGCGGAGAGATCGACCAGACCCGCTTCGAAAGCGTCTGCCGCCAGCTCATGGAGCGCTTCCCCCGCTGCAAGAAGGTGGCCATCACCCTCCGCGGCTCCATCAACGCCAACCACAACACCTGGGGCGGCGTACTGTTCGACGGCAAAACACTCTGGCAGAGCCGCCGTTACGACATTACCCACATAGTGGACCGCGTAGGCGGCGGCGACTCCTTCATGGGAGGGCTCCTCTACGGTCTGCTCACCTACGGCACGGACCAGGAGGCCATCGAATTCGCCGCGGCGGCATCCGCGCTCAAGCACACCATCATCGGCGATTACAACCGTGTAACGACAGCCGAGGTCGAGGCCCTCATGAAGGGCGGCGGCAGCGGCAGGGTATCAAGGTAGGATATGTCCAAGTTCAACAAGATAGATACGATCTGTATCATCCGGAAGACCGGAATAGTTCCGGTGTTCTACAACGCCGACGTCGAGCTCTCCAAGAAGGTCGTCAAGGCCTGCTACGACGGAGGCATCCGCGCCTTCGAGTTCACCAACCGCGGAGACGGTGCCCACAAAGTGTTCGAGCAGCTTGTCGCCTACGTGCGCAAGGAGTGCCCTGAGATGGCCCTCGGCGCCGGCACCATCCTCGACGCCGGCACTGCATCCCTCTACATCCAGATGGGAGCCGACTTCCTCGTCTCCCCCTGCATGGTGGAGGAAGTCGTCCGCCTCGCCAACCGCCGCGGCATCCCCTACTCGCCCGGCTGCGGCACCGTCAGCGAAATAGTCCATGCACAGGAGCTCGGCTGTGACCTGGTAAAGGTCTTTCCCGCCGGCAACGTAGGAGGCCCCTCGTTCGTCAAGAACGTTCTCGGTCCTCTCCCCTGGGCCATGATAATGTGCACCGGCGCCGTGGAGCCTACGGAAGACAACCTCCGCGCATGGGCCAAAAGCGGCGTGGTCGCTGTAGGCATGGGTTCCAAACTGTTCCCCAAGGAACTTATAGCCAGCGGCGACTGGGACGCCATCGCGGACCTCTGCCGCAAGAGCCTCGGCTGGTTCAATGGTTGAGCTTTGGGAGAAAAGCCGGGTCTATAAGATATTCCGGCCCTACATCGATTTCTGCACTCGTTTCAGTTTCCGCAAGATAGAGACTGTGGGGCCTCCGCCGGCTTTCGACGGGGCGGTCGTCATCGCCAGCAACCATACCAACACCCTTATGGACCCGCTGGTGATAATGCTCCCGTTCCCCGACGGCATAGTCTTCGGGGCGAGGGCAGACGTGTTCCGCCGTCCCGGCCTCGCGCGATTCTTCCACAACATCAAGATGGTCCCTCTCGCCAGGCGCGAGCGCGAGCTGCCGGAGGAAGTTGCACGCAACGTCCAGACATTCGGAGAGATTGACAAGGCCCTGGCGCACGGTATTCCGTTCTGTCTGTTCCCCGAAGGCCGTCATCGCACCATGCATTCCCTGCAGCCGATGCGAAGGGGCGTCGCCGGCATAGCTTTCCGCAGCGCTGCACAGCGGCCTACAGCCATCATGCCCGTAGGCCTTGATTACAGCGACTGGTTCCACTACAGGGGCGTCGTCCGCGTATGGTACGGCCCCCTCATAGATGTAAATGCCCTGGCGGAATCCATCGCCGCAGGAGAGATCGACACCGACGGCCGCACCGCAGAAAGCGCCCGCGACGCCTGCCTGCAGCAGCTGCTGTACGATAAACTGTCGGAGTTGATCTTCTTCCTCCCGGATGACGACAAGTATGAAGACCGCCTGGCCGAGGTAACGGCCGCTAAAATGCTCCGTCCCAAGTTCTGGAGGATCCTGCAGGCCATAATCGGATTTCCCCTGTTCGCCATATGCGCCGTCCTGTCCCTTCCCATGTGGGTGCCCGCAGAGTGCCTGTGCCGCTGGAAGATAAAGGATCCGGCATTCCAGAACACGGCCCGCTTCGGCGTCAAGATGATTGGAACGCCGTTGTTCCTCATCATTTGGGCGGTGGTGTTTTTCCTGCTCCTGCCCTGGTGGGCCGCCGCCGCGCTGCTTGTGCTGTTCATCCATTCCTACAGCGTTTTCTATGACTGGACAGGCCTTATCCGTTCCCTGAGGCGCGGCGAGGGCATACCTCTTTGGAAGTGAATCCATCCCCTCCCCTGTTGCGTTTGAGACCGAAGTTTCGTACATTTGCCGAAACCAACAACCACAGGGCATGAAAGTCAAAGTCAACAGGCGTACCGTGGATATCTTCGATGGAGCCAGGGTCCGCGACGCAGTCCTCCGCTATCTGGTGCTGCGCAAAATGGATGTCAAACTCATAGAAACTGCTGAGTGTCAGGACGCCGCCGGCCACTCCATCGGCTCCGACGCCCCACTCAAAGATGGTCAGACAATAAAAGTCAAGAATATATGAAAAGGATAACCGCAGTCTTTTGCTTTGCGTTGCTGAGCCTTTGCGCCCTTGCCCAACGCTCCGAGGTGCACATAGTCTCCGTCAACGACGTGCACGCCAAGATCGAAAACATGCCCCGCCTGAGCGCCATTGTCGACAGCCTCCGCGCCGAATATCCCGGCCTGCTGGTGCTTTCCGCCGGAGACAACCGCACCGGCGAGCCCCTCAACGACATGAACGAGATTCCGGCTTATCCTATGGTGGCCCTCATGAACCAGATCGGCTTCGACGCCACAACCCTCGGCAACCACGAATTCGACTCCGGCCCCGCAGGCCTTGCCAAGCTCATCGATCTTGCCAATTTCCCCCACATCTGCGCCAACGTCTTTCCCGACTCCAAATGGGGCATCCACCTGCGTCCGTACCAGATTTTCGACGTCAACGGAATCAGCGTGGCCGTCATCGGAGTTGTGGAGGTAGGCCCTGCCGGCATCCCCGATTCCCACCCCGACAATTGCAAAGGCCTGGAATTCAAGCCCGCCCCCGAAACTCTCCAGCAGTATTCCTGGCTGCGCGACAAGTGCAACGTGGTGCTCCTTCTGACCCACATCGGCTATGAAGAGGATGTAGAGCTTTCCAAGGACGTCCCGTGGGCGGACCTTATCGTCGGCGGACACTCCCACACCCAGCTCGAGGGCGGCGAGATCCACAACGGCCTTCTGATTACCCAGAACGTCAACCGTCTGGCAAGATGCACCCACATCACCCTCACGCTCGAGAACGGCAAAGTGGTGGACAAGAGGGCGGAGAACATCGAGGTCGGCACCTATCCCAAGGAGAACGCCGCCACCGCCCAGCTTCTCAAATTCTTCAGCAACAATCCCGAATTCCAGCGCACCCTCTGCCGGCTGTCGGCTCCCATCACCTCGTATGAGGAGCTCGGTTGCCTCATGGCCGACGCCTTCTGCGCCAGCGGCAAGGCAGACGTAGGCTTCGTCAACGCAGGCGGCATACGCTACGGCAGCCACGAGGCCGGTCCCTTCACCGTTGCGGACGTCCTGCGCCTGGACCCGTTCGGCAACGACGCCGTGATGCTGGAACTCACCGGTGAAGAACTCAAGCAGATGCTCATGGCCTGCAACGCAGCCGACGGCTACGGCTTCCCCAAGGTGAGCGGCATCAAGTGCGAACTCATCCGCGACAAGAAGGATCCCGGGATGCTCAAGGACATAAAGATAACCCATCCCGACGGCAGCAAGTTCTGCCTCAAGAAGACATACAAGGTAGTCACCAACAGCTACGCCGCAGCGGTAAGCGTATCGCCCCGCAAAGACCAGGGCCGCGCAATGAACTACCTCACCTCCCAGATGATCATCGATTATCTGGACGGTAAGGAAGCTGTTGATTATTCGGGCGTCTGCAGGTTGTCGGAGAGCGTGAAATAACGCTTTCCGGCTACCACTCCATGCCGACGTTCTTCATTATGAACGAATAGATATCCGCCTGCTCCTCGAGCACTTTTGCAAGGGGCTTGCCGCCGCCGTGCCCGGCCTTGGTGTCGATGCGGATGAGAGCCGGCGCAGGGCCTGCGTTGCACTCCTGAAGAGTGGCTGCGAACTTGAAGGAATGGGCGGGAACCACGCGGTCGTCATGGTCTGCTGTGGTTACCAGCGTGGCGGGATACGACACCCCGGGCTTCAGGTTATGAAGCGGCGAGTATCCCAGGAGATACCGGAACATCTCCGGAGAATCCTCGCTGGTGCCGTAATCGGATGCCCAGTTCCAGCCGATGGTGAACTTGTGGTAGCGGAGCATATCCATCACGCCCACCTGGGGGATTGCCACGGCAAACAGTTCCGGACGCTGCGTCATGCATGCGCCAACCAGAAGGCCGCCGTTTGAGCCGCCGACTATGGCGAGGCGGGAGCTGTTGGTCCAGCCCTGGGCGATCAGCCACTCCGCTGCGCCGATGAAATCATCAAATACATTCTGCTTCTGCATCTTTGTGCCGGCCAGGTGCCATGCCTCGCCATATTCTCCGCCACCGCGCAGGTTGACCTGAGCATAGACGCCGCCCCTCTCGAGCCAGGGGATGCGGCTTGCAGAGAAGGATGGAGGAAGGGAGATGTCGAATCCGCCGTATCCATACAGATAGACCGGGTTGTTGCCGTCGAGCTTTATGTCCTTGCGGTAAGTGAGGAACATGGGAATCATAGTGCCGTCCTTTGAAGGGAAGAACACCTGGCGGCTCTCGAGGATCGAAGGGTCGAACGCCATGGCGGGCTGGCGGTACAGCTCGCTTTCAAGCGATTCAGGATTAAAGGTGTAAATGGTGCCGGGAGAGGTAAAGGACGAATATGAGTAGAAGCACCAGGGCTCTCCCTTGCGGCAGTTGAAGCCTGCGCTTCCTACGCCCGGAAGCTGGATCTCCGTGCGCCCGGAACCGTCAAGTCCGCAGATATATGCATGCGTGGAAGCATCCTGGGAATAGGTGAGGATGATCTTGTCGGCCACGAATGAGACGCCGTCCAGCACGCAGTCGCTCTCGGGAATCAACTCCTTCCAGTTGGTCTGGAAAGGCTTGCGGACATCGGCAACCATAAGCCTGTTCATGGGGGCGCCGGCATTGGTGAAGATGAAGATGCGGTCGCCGTCGGTCTCGACGGGATAGCAGGCGTGCTTCATGTCCGGGGTCATGAGGACAAAGTCACCGCCGCGCACCAGGTCCTTGACATAGAGGTTGTTGCCTATGTCGGCGCCGTCCTCGGACAGGAAGGCCATGGTCTCCTCTTCGTTGATGCTGAGGGTATAGAAACGGAGGGGCTCGTCGGGATTGGAGAAGAAGAGCTCGTCCTCGCTCTGGGGTGTGCCTATCTTGTGGTAATAAATCTTGTGGACCTCGTTCTTGCCGGAAAACTCGGAGCCGTCCGGGGCATCGTACGCGCTGTAGTAGAAGCCATCCCCGCGCCATGCGGCGCCGGTGAACTTGGCCCATACGATGTGGTCTTCCAGCAATTCTTTGGACGGCAGATCAAGCACATATATTTCCTCCCAGTCGCTTCCGCTACGGGAAATGGTATAAGCCATATAGCGGCTGTCGTTGCTGAAATAAACCCCTTTGAGGGCCACTGTTCCATCTTCGCTCAAGGTGTTGGGGTCGAGCAGCACGCGGGGTTCGCCGTCCAGGGAGTCCATCTCGTACAGGACGCTCTGGTTCTGCAGGCCGTCGTTCTTGTAGAAATACCATTTGCCGTTACGTTTGAGGGACGGAGTGCCGACCTTTTCGTAATTGGCGACCTCGGTGAGGCGGGCGAGGAGCTTGCCCCGGAAAGGGATCTTGCCAAGGTAGTGAGAGGTGACTTTGTTTTCCGCCGCCACCCATGCGGCGGTCTCTTCGGAGCGGTCGTCCTCCAGCCAGCGGTACGGGTCGGGGACATCGACTCCGAAGTAATTGTCAACGGTCCCGTCTTTGCGGGCCTGCGGAAGCTGGGGAGCACATGAAGCTGCGGTAAGTGCACACATGGCGGTAAAGATCAATATCTTTTTCATCATACAATTTGTTAAATCATTCAGCGCTCTTTACTTCGATTATGTCTTCCTGAGAGGAAGCTTCGATAAGGCGGCCGAAATATGCATTTATTTCTTCTATGCCCTTTTTCATCGGCTCGGGCGGCCAGGCGTTGTCGGCGCTGGTGCTGGTACTTGAGCCCTCATACCTGAAGTACACATGCCACATGATGCCGTCCCTGACATCGAACGGCGGGGTGTACCTGTCCTTCATCTTATAAAGCTTGTACTGGTTGATAAGGGAGGTAAGCTTCTCCACGGACTCTTCAGGAACCCTGAGGACGGTAACGGGAGAATTGGACTTGGCCCAGGAAAGGGTCAGGCCCTTATCCTCCGTGTTCTCCAGACGGTAATACTCGCGTGGGTATTCCCGCATGGTGGTTGACCTGTATTCGTAATACTTGAAAGCGCCCTCCGGCTTCTTGCCGTTTTCAAAATCGTCGCCGCTTTTTCCGCAGCCGAACAGTGACAGTAACATTGTCGCCAATACTATGAATTTCATTCTGCTATACAATAACACTCAAAAGCCCTGTAGTCACCGGAATACAACAGTTCCCCGTTCAAAAACAGGGCGCTTCCCTCGCTTGTATATGACCCCGCCAGATATACATCTCCGGACTTTGTAATGTACATGGGACGATTGTTTTCAGGCGAAACGAACCTTTTGTCGTAAATGGTATAGATTACGTTGTCGCCCTTGCGGACCCGGGTTTGCACCTGTTCCTGGTCATATACAGCCGTATAAACATCACCGTTATGCAAGGCGATCGCCCCGAAGCAGGTATATCTCAGTTTATCATAAGCTGAAACGAATTCTCCATTCTTGTACAGGTAGCCCTTGTAATAATTCACATCGTCCGAGTCTATATCAACTCCAAATATATAATCATCTCCGCTTTCTGTGACGGCAATGGCCGGATCCAAGCTCCAATGAGGATGGATGTTGTATTCATCGACTTTATTGTCGTTATTGATTACGTACCTGGCCAGGAACCTGTCGTTGAAGGAATCCGTTATCCTGACGGCCACAATTATCCGGCCATCGTTCAGAGCCGCGATTTTGGGATGCTCAAACTCCTTGAACGTGCCGGTTATATGAACTTCTACAGGATCTTCACCATACTTGCCCTTCCAAACGGAGTAGTCCGATTTGCTGTTCTTGAAGAGCAGTGCATAATAGTTTTCCGTGGCACAGAAGCCGCTTATCGTTCCATGCTTGAGAGCATCGGGCAGTTTCCAGACCGGCTCCCTGTCCTTGCACAAATACAGGCAGGAGACGCCGTGGTCTTTATAAGACTCTATCGTATATAAGGTCTTCCCCACACAGTCAGCGCCTTTGGCGGCGTCGGGCTGTGCAGTGAACTTTTCGGCATCGAAAGCGCCGTTGCGGGGATCAGGGACCCCGTTCATGTAACATACGGAATTGTTCCAATAGTAAACAACCGGCCCGGAGCTTCCGGAAACCGTCACCTTGCAGCTTGCGGTATGGCCGCCGTCCTCGGCCGTGGCGGTAATGATGGCCTCGCCCTCGGACATGCCTGTAACCGTGCCTTCCTGGCTCACCGCCGCCACCCCATTGTTGCTGGACGTCCATTTGATGTTTTTATTGGCGGCATAGGAGGGGGTGAACGTTACGGTAAGGGTACGGGACTCGCCGGCCTTGATGGTCATTATTGTGGAGCTCAGCGCGATTCCCTTGAGAGACGTGTCCTGGTTGACGGTCAGTTCACAATAGGACTTGACATCATTGAATGCCTTGGAACGGGCGTAGATTTGTGTCTTGCCCGCTCCGGTTGCGGTCACAAGGCCGTTGGCATCGACCTTTGCCACTTTGGTGTCATTGGACGCCCATTCTACCGTCTGGTCTGCGGATGCAGGGTACACAGTTGCCTTGAGCTGTAAGGTTTCCCCTTCCATCAGGGTTGCGGTTTGAGGCTCGACTGTAATGCCCGTGGCATGAATCGCCTTGACCGTTACCTGGCAGATGCCCTCCACGGCGCCGCAGACAGCCCTGATATTAACTTTGCCGGGGGCCACGGCAGTGACTGTTCCGTTCTGGTCGACGGTCGCAATCGAAGTGTCGGCACTTCTCCAGTCGATTGTCTTGTTTGTGGTATTCTCCGGGCTGACAGTAGCGGTCAGCGTTGCAGTTTCACCTACCGTAAGCTCCAGGGATTCCTTGTCAAGAGTTACGCTTTCCGCATTGACGGTCTTGGCTATCACCGAGATGTGGCAGCTGGCCTTGAAGCCGCCGTCCACAGTGGTCACGGTCACATCGCCCTCCCCCGGGCCCTCTGCGTGCACTTTGCCGGATTCATTTACCGAGAGGACGCTTTCCGGGCTGGCAGTCCAGATGACAGTAGGGTCTGTGGCATCCTTGGGGAGGACAGAAGCGGAGAGGTACAGGTCGCCGCCTTCGTCCATTGCGAATTCACTGTGGTTGAGGGATACCGATTCTACCGGGATGACCCTTTTCTTCACGATAACGGCGCAGCTTGCCTTGAAGCCGCCGTCCTCGGTGGTGACTGTTACGGTGGACGCGCCCATAGCTATTGCGACGACAATGCCGTCGTCGCTTACGGTTGCCACGCTCGGCACGCCCGAGCTCCATTTGACATTCTTGTTCGTGGCGTTATCCGGGAGGACGGAGACAGACAGATTATGTGTCTGTCCTACAATCAGTTCGATTTCATTGTCCGAAAGCTGTACTCCTGTAACTGCAACCTCGGCCGGCGTTTCCACGCAGGAGCTTGACAATACGCAAGCAAGCAACGCGGCAGCGAATAATCTGAATTTCATCGCGAAAAGAAAATGGTTATGCCGTAAAGGTACGCTTTTTCGGGCAGAAAAAAAATGGTAAATTTGCCGGTCCGTATGATTCCTGCCGTTCCATACATAGAGTCCAGGTTCGACGAGTTCAACGCGCTGATGTTCGGAGGCTCGCTGCCGAAGGTCCCGATTGTTCTGGGGCGGGCGGCTTCGTACGTTGGCCAATGCACGTTCAAGACCCGCAGGAGACTGCTGCGCAAGAGGGAGTATTATGACTTCAAGCTGCGCTTCAGCACCCGCTTCGACCTGCCGGAGCCCGAGTTGGAAGACACCGTCATCCACGAGATGATACATTATTACATCAAGCTTAACGGGATCAGTGACACATCGGCCCACGGGAAGGTCTTCCGGCAGATGATGAACGACATAAACAGCAAGTTCGGCCGGCACATCACCATATCCCACCGTTCAACGCAGGAGCAGCGGGAGGCGCTCATCGACAAGCGTCCCAGGGTGCATGTTGTTGCGATCGTCAGCTTCAGGGACGGCCGGCAGGGGCTCAAGCTCCTTCCCCGCATCGCCCAGCGTATCACGGCCTATCACCGTGTGGTCGGAGGCAACCCCGGTGTAGCCGGAATCGAATATTACATCGAGGACGACCCCTGGTTCAACCGCTTCCCCACTTCTTCCGCATACAATGTGTTTTTCCCTTCGATGGAAGAAGTCCGGGAGCACATAAGCGGAAAGGTTACGCTCAAGGTTACACGCAGCAAGGTGGAAATCATCGATTAATCTTTTATCTTTGCACCCATGGAAAGAAAAGACAGGCTTGAGTCTCTGGATGTCCTTCGCGGGGCGGACATGTTTCTGCTGCTGTTCATAGGACCCGTCCTTAAGAGTGTGTGCAAACTGTTCCCCGATGGTACTGCATGGCTTTCGCATCAGCTTCAGCACGTAAACTGGGAGGGCTTTGCCACCTGGGACATAATAATGCCGCTGTTCCTGTTCCTTTCCGGCATCACCATTCCTTTCTCCATGGCAAAGTACAAGGAAGGAGTCAAGCCGGACGGGAAGTTTTACCTTAAGCTGCTCAAGCGTTTCTGCCTGCTGTTCCTTCTGGGATGGATAGTCCAGGGCAATCTCCTGCTGCTGGACTGGAAGCAGTTCCATCCTTATGCAAACACCCTCCAGGCCATTGCTGTAGGCTATGTTGTGGCGGCTTTGCTGTTTGTCCATACGGACACCAAATGGCAGATATCGGCCGCGGTCCTGCTTTTTGCCGCGTACTGGATTGCCTTCTGCTGCACGGGAATGAATCTCGACCCGCAGGACAACGTAGCAATGACGGTGGACAAGGCCGTACTGGGCTCCCATCGCGACGGCGTCGAATGGGCTGCAGACGGCGGCTGGCGCTTCATGAAGCGTTATAAGTACACTTGGATCCTGTCCAGCCTCAATTTTGCCGTAACGGTGCTGCTGGGCTGCTTTGCCGGGCAGGTGCTCAAGAGCGGGAAGCGCTCTCCCGCGGCCAGGGCCGGTATTGTAGCCGGGATTGGCGTCATCCTTGTCGCCGCGGGCCTTGCATTGAGCCCCGTGTTCCCCATTATCAAGAAAATCTGGAGCAGTACGATGACGCTGTATTCCGGCGGGATCTGTTTCCTGCTTACCGCATTGACCTATTACATCGTTGATGTCAGGGGTTGGCGCAAAGGCCTCTCGTGGCTCAAAATCTACGGAATGAACGCCATTACGGCATACTGCCTGGGCGAGGCCGTGATGTTCGACTCCGTCTCCGCTTCCCTGTTGCCCGCTTTGGAGGGCACCGCGGTTTACCCCGTCATGATTGCGCTTGTCAACGCCCTCATACTCTTTTTCATCCTGCTGATCATGTACCGGCGCAAATGGTTCCTGAAAGTATAGGGACTACTTGAGTATCTTGTCAAACTGGTCGGTGTACTTCCGGCTGTGGGTGTCGTTCCCATCCCACGGCAGCAGCCAGTCTTTTCTGCGCACCTCCGGCCAGCGCTCGGGTATCAGCCTGTACTCCAATGCCGTGTGCAAAACGCCCAGGATTTGCACACGGCATCATTGTTTTCCACCCTCCCGTGTGCAAATCAGGCCCTTTTTGCACACCGGGCATTTGCGTTTCTGCTTGATGATGCTTATATTTGACGGTCTACAAGATACCGATTAACATCGTCCCGTAATGAAACGAATCTTCTTCGCGCTCGCGGCGCTGCTTACCCTCGCCGCAGGATGCACAAAAGAAATTGACCCCACCTCGGTCGTTCTGGACAAGCACGAACTCACCATTGCCGTGGGAGAGGCCGTCACGCTGGCAGCTACCATCGCCCCGTCCAACGCCACCAACACCGCTGTCAACTGGAGCAGCTCAAAGCCCAGCGTTGCAGATGTTGACAAGGACGGCAAGGTAACAGCTTTCGCCGAAGGCATGGCCAGCATTACAGTTACCACACTCGCAGGCGGCCTCACAGATGCCTGCATCATCATGGTCACCAGCAAGCCCGTCCCTGTCACCGGCGTCAAGCTGGACAAGACCAGCTATGAGATGACAGAAGGCGATGTCTACCAGCTCTCCGCCACCGTGGAACCGGCGAATGCCACCAACATCGCCGTCAGCTGGTCCAGCAGCAATGATGAGGTGGCGAGCGTGGATAATCTCGGTTACGTCCGGGCGCACAACGAGGGTAAGGCCACCATCACCGTCAGGACGGAGGACGGCGGATTCACCGCAAAATGCGAAGTCACCGTCGCAAAATTCGTAATCCCCGTCACAGGCATATCGTTCCAGACCAAGGACGTTGCCGTCCAGAAGGGAGAGTCAGCCCAGCTCCAGTGGCGCTTTGAGCCCCAATCCGCCACCGACACGGGAGTGAAGTTCACCAGCAGCAACACCCAGGCCGTTACGGTAAGCGCCGACGGCAAGGTTATGGGCGTCGATTATGGCAACGCCACAGTCACCATCACCACCAACGACGGAGGCTTTACGGACGAATGCACCGTCAACGTACGGGCTGTCGCGGAAGGGGTCACCGTCACACCCGCATCAGTGGAGGTTCCCGAAGGCCGGACCATGCAGCTCACAGCCACCGTCTCTCCTGCCGGCGCCACCCAGACGGTTGAATGGGGTTCCAATAACTCGGACGTTGCCACAGTCGATGAAAATGGTCTCGTGACGGGCGTGAAAAAGGGGAATGTGAGGATCGTGGCCCGCTCCAAGGAGTATCCCGACATACAGGGCTGGTGCGAAGTTACCGTAATTCAGGATCCCACTCTGGTGGGCATCTCCTTCGATATGACGGAACTTCAGCTCACCGTGGGGCAGACATATACCCTCAGCGTGGTTTACAACCCGGAGTATGCGGCCAACAAAAACGTCAGCTGGACTTCCAGCAATGAGGATGTGGCCACCGTATCGGCCGAAGGCAAGATTATGGCCCTGACGGAAGGCACCACCACCGTCACCGCCACCTCCGAGGAGGGCGGCTACACTGCCAGCTGTACCGTGACGGTGAGCAAAGAAGAGGGCACCAAAGTGTATTATTCATTCAATAGCAGCTTTCCTTTGCTTTATGTCAATGGCGAGCTGGATCCGCTCTCAGGAACATTTGACGAGTATCTTGAGCAGTGGTATAAGTTCCGTTGTATTCAGGTGAGCTGCATATATTCGGAAGGCCCTGATTTATACACAGTAGAAGTGTACCAGAATGGTCCGTACTATAAAGATTATCTGTGCAAGAACCGCAGGCCCGTTTGCGAGATGCCCTTCTCCAGTCCTCGCTATGATGATGCTATTTGCATGACGGAACGAAACGGTACCGTCGCCCTGGTTGTAAGAAGTTCCCTGAATGACACGTACTACATCATTAGGACAATGCCCGATGGAACAAGTACAACTTGCAACCTGACAGGTAGTTTCAAAAACAGTCCTTATAGTTTCAGGGCGGCAATAGCACCTGACGGCAGTATTCATATTACCGCCAATATCACCAACTCATTCGGAGACTATTATCTCGCCCTGTACCAATATGCCCCCGACGGCAGCCTGAAGGAAACGCTGATGAAGAAGAAAAACACTGCGCACCATTCTGTTATCGACATTTCTGAAGAAGGTGATATCTATATCTTGGATAAGGATAATGATGACGGGCATAATTATGTGCTTTATAAGAACGGAGAGGTATTTACTCTCATTAATCCGGAAGGTTCCTTTAATTCACAGATAGCACTCAGCATCTCCGGCGGGCATATCTATGTTGCCATTGCAGATAATAATAACGATAAAACTACCATTCTGCGTGACGGCACTGTCCTCTATACGCTGGATGACGATTGGTTCAACTGCGAGCATCCTATTCAAGTCACCACCTCCGGAGATGTCTACTTTGCATCAACCTATCACATCTACAAGAACGGCAGCATGTATATGCTCTCTGCGAACGAGAATCCCATCGGTTGTTTCGCTGTAGTTGAATAACCCCCTGTCATTCTGAGCGAAGCGAAGAATCTAAATCGACCAATATGAAACCACGATTCATCCTTTTAGGCCTCACCGCCCTGCTGGCAATTGCCTGCAACAAGACCAATCCCGAGCATCAGGGACATGAATATGTAGACCTTGGCCTCAGTGTTAAATGGGCCACCTGCAACGTGGGGGCCGCAAAGCCGGAAGAGGCAGGCGACTACTTCGCCTGGGGCGAGGCGGAGACCTACTACAAGGACGGGTATGCCCTGGTCGAGGATGCCATATGGAAAGCCGGAAAAGGTGCCGGCTACAACTGGGAATCCTACCGCTGGAGCGACAACAAGGGGAACGTTTTCCATAAGTACGTCACCGACGGCAAGTACGGAACTGTGGACAACAAGTCCGTCCTCGAACCCGCCGACGACGCCGCCCACGCCAACTGGGGCGGCAAATGGCGCATGCCGACCGTCAAGGAATGGCAGGAGCTCCGCGACAACTGCTCCTGGACATGGACCAGCCAGGGAGGCTCGACCGGTTACCTCGTGGCAAACAAGATCACCGGGAAAAGCATCTTCCTCCCCGCAGTAGGCCACCGCTTCAGCACCCAGATCTACGACGGCAGGAATCCGGATTATACCGACTACGGCAAGTACTGGACTTCCAATCTCCTGGAAGGCCAGAACTATTTCGCCGACTGCTGGGATATCACCCCTGATAATTCAAGCTACGGCAACCTCTCGCGCAACATCGGCCTCCCCATCCGCCCGGTTATTAAATAGATACTGTCGTCAGGGGTACCAAGCCATGCACCCCTGAAAGCAAAAACGCCTTGATTCGTCGTCAGGGGTACCAAGACAGGCACCCCTGAAAGCACCTATAGACGAGAGGCCATCAGTCGGTGGCCGAAGCCATGATTACAACTATCCGGTCAAGAGTTTTGTCGAGAACGGTCAAACAGAGCGTGCCCCACCATTCGTGACCTTCATCGAAGTATTCTGACCAACCTGTAGTCCACTCGAAAACCTCTAATCCTTCCGTGCCATTCGGGAAAAGGGCGGCATTGACACAGTCGAAGTCGGCATCGGTATAGCCGTTGGGGTACGGAGGGCGGAGGAACGCCTTGCGGTAGTTCATCCCCTCTTCCGATACGGGAGCAAACAGTTCCCGGACGCTTATCTGCCTGGCGTCGGCCTTTGCGGCATCGTAATGCCAGATGACCTCATCGTCAACATCTATAAAGAGCTTCACGCTGGCCCACACGAGAGCCGTCCAGTGCTCGTTGCGTCCATGGCAGCCGGGGTCGGATTGGACGATACAATAATCGACAACGCTATCGGGATACCTGGCAATTACGTCGTAAGCGGGATCGTTTTCGATGACGCGACCGGACTCCGGACGGCATTCCTTGCCATCGAAAGAGTCTTTCTTTTTCTTTTCCGGCTGCGGGTTCTTCTTTTTGGGCCGGTCGCCGAAGACCTTCTCCGCATAATCTATCTGGATATCAACCATGCCGGAGGCATATTCAACCATCCGGCAGAAATCGGCGGCATCGTACTCGCGGCCGGTAATGGATGTCACGGTGCGGCCGCCTGCGAACTCCCTCAGCACGCTGTCAGGGTCGAAGGCATTGTGGACGGCCGTAAGGACTTCCAGTTCATCGGTGATATACAAACAGGGCTCGTACGGATGGCATGTCAGTCTGTACCTGCTTCCGTTGATTATGATGTACGGGAGACCGTCTTCCTTGCCCAGTGTGTATCGCCCGTCGCTGTATACCGTCCGGTTCTTGCGTGAATCTTTATTCATCTCAGAAACGATAGCCAACGCCGGCAAGGAGTCCGGTGGAAGCGCAGCTGAGGTTCAGCTCGGCCAGGCCGTAGAAATGCCCGGCACCGAAGTTGATGCCGACGGGAGTGAGGTAGGGCGTGGGGATGAACAGGCCGAAATTGCCGAGCACGAGGCATCCCAGGCCGAAAGACGAATACAGACGCATATTGTCGCGGCGCAGCCATTTCCAGCGAAAGGCCACCATAGGCGTGTACATGGTGCCGGAATAGGTGGTTTCGGTGGATTCGGGATCGGCTTTGAAGTTGAACTCCTTGTAGCTGTACTCGTAACCGTCATCCGTAACACCCGTGACCGTCGTGTACGGATAATAGCTCCTGCGGACGAACGCGCCGCAACCGTTAACTATGACATTCAAGTCCCAGCGCTCGCCCATTGCAAAGGTGTAGGCGATGTTGAACGTGGGACAGAAGATTTTGTCTTCAGTAAAACCCCTCCCCATCCTGGCTGAAAGGCTGGAGCCGAAAACGCTGGTCTGAAGCGGCGGAACACCCGTGGAAACCTCGACTGAGTGTCTGTGGGCCGGGTCGAAATGCTGGGCATAAGCAGATGCGCAGACGAGCAGCGCTGCAAGCATGACAGTAATACGGTGCATATCAAGAATAGTTTTTTCCTTAAATGCCTCTAAACGGGAAATCTTGCGTCGAGAGCACTCTATTTCTGGACGTCGAGTATCTGGTATGCAGCGTTTTTGGTGTCAACTTTCTCGATTATGCGCTCCAGGATGCCGTTTTCATCAAAAATAAACGTATGCCGCAGGGTGCCGAGGGTTGATTTGCCATACATTTTCTTTTCGCCCCAGGCGCCGAAGCTCTGAAGCATCTGGAGGCCGGTGTCTGCGAGCAGACGGAACGGCAGCCCGTATTTGGCACGGAATCCGGCGTGCGACCTGGCGCTGTCTTTACTGACTCCCACCACATTGTAGCCGGCTTCCGCGAGTTTGGCATAGTTGTCCCGGAAGGAGCAGGCCTCGGCCGTACAGCCGGAGGTATTGTCCTTGGGATAGAAATAGACTACGGTTTTGCGGCCCTTGCCGATGAAGTCCTCCGACTTGACCGTGTTCCCGTCCTGGTCGATAACCTCGAATGACGGGATCTTATCTCCGATTGAAAGCATAATACTTGAACTTTGGTTTTCAAATTTACATATAATCCTGCGATTTTTATGTACATTTGTGCTTGACAGTTTATAAGAATCACCCAAATGAAAAAGATTACATCGTTTGTGCTTGTCGCGGCCCTGTTGCTGGCTGCGGCTTGCGGAGGAAACAATGGCAGCAAAGGCAACAAAGAAGGTGACTCAGAACAGGTTGCCGCAAACCAAGAGCCCGAGCCCGAGGTCATTGTAGAGAAGAAAGAAAAGAAGGCCGAACCCAAGAAATGGTACGAGAAGGATTTCGTCATCACCGAGAACATGTATGTCGGCCCTGCAAGTATCTCCAGGACGTACGCCCGAAAGGGAAATGTCGTAATAGGCACCACTCCAGGCAGCAAATCCACCACCCTCTTTGTATGCACAGATTCCACCCGCACCGAATATCTGGTGGGCAACGAGAAGATGCAGTACGGCAAAGTGCGCGAGAAATCGGGCTTCAGCAGCGTCGACGATGCCATTTACCAATATCTGAAGGGCCAGATGAGCGAGACGGTTTTCGGCAAGAACGTCAAAAAGGGCGAAGAGGGAACCACTTGCAAAGACACGACTATCTTCGGCCGCCCTGCATACGTAATCACCAAAGAAAGCTTGCAGAAGACCTCCGTAGTGGAGGTATGGGGCAAGTCCATCACGCATATCGACAAGGAAAACGGCCTTCCTTACTACAAATGGGCCATCATCAAGACCAACGGCAAGGTAACCACCGAGGGCAAGGTCTTCGAAGTGACCTACTTCTCCGACAACCCCACCTACGAAGGCCTCATCGTCAGCCTCGACGGCCTCACAGAAATCAATTAGACAACACGCCCCGCACTCTGCTCGCGGGGCTCTTGCAATTCTGCACAGGCTTCGCAATTTTGCTTAATTCATAGGATTGTTGTATAACTGCAGGCAGAAAAGACAATCATCGTGATACAAGATGCCTGAACTGCATTAAATAAACTTCGACCTTATCCGTCGTTTCAGCGAGGACTTGAGTCGGGAGGTCCTCTCCTGGTCCGAAGCGCCTTGGTCCTGGGATGATATGGTAGCGCAGTATCAGAGGCTCCACTCGTCCCAGAAGCAGAAATCTATGCAGCGGCACAACTATTCGAGTAGTGAAGTGATTCCCGCACCCCATTTGGTCACGTCACTGGCGGTTTTTCGGAAGAAATAGCCTAAAACTGCCGATGACGTTATTCTAGAACCTCCCCGAGTCACGTCACCGCACCAAAATGAGATTATCCAACACCCTCGCCGAAGCAAGGGTGAGGAGTGGTCCGAGCCGCCCGAAGCGTAACACTATCCTATTTCTGGCATGGGTAGGACTTGAACCTCCTGTATACTGCCCCCGAAGGGGAAGCCCCGCCACCCAATGCGACCACAGAGGATGTAAAGGTGGATGTAGTATTAAAGGACGAAAGTATTTGGGCCACGCAGAAAGCTATGGCGGCTCTGTTTGGTTGCTCTCCAGACAGTATTAGTCTGCACCTTAAGAATATATACGAATCAGCTGAGCTTTCAAAAGAGGCAACTACCGAGTATTTCTCGGCAGTTCAGAGTGAAGGAAACCGGATGGAGTCTTTCCCCATCGAGGATGCACTCGGCCACTGGTCGTTTGCAATCTTTTTGGCATCCAATTTGGTAACCAAATTTATTCTTGTTATATTTGCGACAAACTAAAATATAACATGGAAGTAATAAGCACCAGAGATTTCCGTTCAAACCAGAGTAAATATCTTGGGATGGCGGCCAAGGGCAAAGGCATCATCCTCAAAACTCGCAGTCTTGGTTCTTTCAAGATTACGCCGGTGACTGATGACGATACCCTTATGAGCAAGGAAGAGTTCTTCCGCAAAATCGACAAAGGTATCCAGGATATCAAGGACAGAAAAGGTTATACGGTAAAGTCAAGAGAAGAACTTGATAAGTTTCTTGCTTCACTGTGAAATACTCAGTCACAATATCTCCGGATGCTATCGATGACTTGGCCAAGCTGCGCAGAAACGAGCCTAAGGCCTATGTGAGAAAGCGTTAGACCTTATTGACGAATTGAGCGAACACCCCAGGATTGGTAAAGGAAAACCTGAGCCTTTGTCTGGATACCGTTCCGGACAATGGTCCCGCAGGATCAATTACAGGCATAGGATGGTTTATGAAATACAAGATACTGTTGTCAAGGTATATGTCTTATCTTCATATGGTCATTACGATGACAAGTGATACAACATCGCCCGCGCTTCACAGCGCGGGCGATTTGCAATTCTAACCTAAAATTTAACCTATGAAAAAACTATTCGGTTAAGGTAAATTGCAAAGGGTGTGCCAAACTATTGGACCTCGGGGACCAATTTGACGGAAACTATGCGGACGGGCATTTCTGTGAGGCCGCGGGCGTCGGTGGGGAGGGCAGCAATCTTGTCAATAACATCAAAGCCGTCGATTGTTTCGCCGAAGATTGTGTATTCTCCGTCGAGGTGGCTACAGCCGGCCTCGCTCTGAACGATGTAGAACTGGGAGCCGCTGGATTCCTTCATGGGATTGGCGATGTCGCCCTTACGGGCGGCTGCGAGTGCACCTTTCTTGTGGTGATGATTGGGAAGGATTTCGGCCTCAATCTGGTAGCCGGGGCCGCCGGTACCGTATTTTGCCACATTGGCCGCATCCTTGGTGAGGGGATCTCCTCCTTGGATCATGAAGTTCTTGATGATACGGTGGAACAACAGGCCATTGTAAAAACCGCTCGTTGCAAGTTTCACAAAGTTGTCCCTGTGTTTAGGGGTGTCTGAATAGAGTTTTACCCGAATCGTTCCGAGGGTGGTAACGATGTCGAATACGGGCTCTTCCGAAATGGTTTCCAGTTGCTTCATTTCTACTGATTCGATTTTGAGTTCAAGGGAGTCTGTCTGCTCGCCCTCTCCGGCCTTGGAGTTCTGTTTATTGCCCTGGTTGCCGCAGGCGGCGAGAGAAAGCAGCGACGCTGCAAGGAGAATATAAACTAGCTTTTTCATCGTTTTGGCTCTTTTGTCCTGCAATATACTCTTTTTTCTTTAATATATTGCTGCCACCTATTGGAATTACCAAAAATAGCAGTATCTTTGCGATATCAAAATGATACTATTATGAAAACGAACGAATTCTCTTACAAAGGCATTTGCCTGAATGGTTTTCTGGCTTTGCTGTTGGTTATCGTACTGTTTGCAGCTATCATCTACCTCTTTATAATGGCCGACACCAACAGCGTCTTCGCCGTGTTCGGCGGCATCGGGATGCTGCTTTTCGCCCTTTGCATGAACGGCTTCATCAAGCTCGAGCCCAACGAGGCCAGAGTGCTGGTATTCTTCGGCAAATACAGCGGAACCTTCACCCGCACGGGCTTCTACTGGGTCAATCCGCTTCTGAATAAGAAAGGCGTCAGCCTCCGCGCACGCAACCTCAACCCGGAGCCCATCAAGGTCAATGACAAGGCAGGCAATCCGGTAATGATCGGCATGGTGCTGGTCTGGAAGCTGGCCGACACATACAAGGCCCTGTTCGAAATTGACAGCCAGTCGCTGGCCGCCCCCGTGTCCAATGCCACCGGCCGCAGTTCCGCCCGCATGCTGTCGCAGGCATTCGAGAACTTCGTGCGCGTCCAGAGCGACGCCGCCCTTCGCCAGGTTGCGGGCTGCTACGCCTACGACAATGCCGATTCCGCCGACGAACTCACTCTTCGCAGCAATGCAGAAGTGATTAACGAGCAGTTGGTAACCACTCTCAACGAGCGCCTCTCCATGGCCGGCATCCACGTAATCGAGGCCCGTATCAACTATCTGGCATACGCTCCCGAAATTGCAGCGGTCATGCTCCGCCGCCAGCAGGCCGACGCCATCATCGCCGCCCGCGAAAAGATTGTCGACGGTGCCGTGAGCATGGTCAAGATGGCGCTCGACAAACTCAAATCCGAAGGCGTGGTCGATCTTGACGAAGAGAGAAAAGCAGCTATGGTCAGCAACCTGCTGGTAGTCCTCTGCGGAGACGAACCTGCGCAGCCTGTGGTCAATTCAGGATCGCTCTACTAATATGTCCAAGGAAAAAGAAGCTGTCAAGAGCTTCGTCCTCCGGGTCGATCCGGAAACGATGGACGCTCTGGAACGTTGGGCTGCGGACGAGTTCCGCAGCATCAACGGTCAGCTCCAGTGGATAATCAACGACGCCCTCCGCCGCGCCGGACGCAAAGCCGGGGCCAGCAAATAATAAGGCAGGGAGAAGTAGCCCGGCGCAGCCACCGTTTGCGCGAAGACGATGTAGAGCACTCTACATCGTCTTCGTTACTTGTTTTGCCGAACTTAAGAAGGAATTCCGTACGCGAGGACGATGTGGAGGGCGCCACGTTGTCTTCGCTGTATGTTTTGCCGAACATGAGAAGGAATTCCGTACGCGAGGACGATGTGGAAGGCGCCACGTTGTCTTCGCTGCTTGTTTTGCCGAACATGAGAAGGAATTCCGTACGCGAGGACGATGTGGGAGGCACCACGTTGTCTTCGCTGCTTGTTTTGCCGAACTTAAGAAGGAATTCCGTACGCGAGGACGATGTGGAGGGCGCCACGTTGTCTTCGGGAGAGACGTGGCTGGACTATAGTGTAACAGGGCGCTTTTGGGCGCCGCAGCGGAGCGGTAGCGAGATTCTGGAAGAATCGAGTAGCGAAGCTGCCGGCTGTTGCGCAGCAATCAGCCGCATGCCCCTGGGGGCGCAGGGGGATCAAATCAGTCCTTCTATCTAAACAAAAAAACCGCCCGAATGGGCGGCTTCGTGTTGAGATAGAAGGACTCGAACCCTCACTGACAGAGCCAGAATCTGTAGTGCTACCATTACACCATATCTCAATGTTGGGACCGCAAAGATACAACTCTTTTGATTAATTGCAAAATTATTTTTGTTCAATCAACACAACGGCCCAAACTTCACAGCCCTCGCCGCGTCCGACGAAGCCCAGACGCTCGGTGGTGGTGGCTTTGACGCTCACGGCGTCGGACGCCACGCCGCAAACTCCTGCGAGAATCCGGCGCATTTCCTCGACGTACGGGGCTATCTTGGGAGCCTGCAGGGCTATGGTGATGTCGGCGTTGACCAGATCCCAGCCTTCCGCGCGGACGAGAGTGAGCACGCGCGAAAGAAGGATCTTGCTGTCAATACCGGCGAATTCGGACGAAGTATCCGGGAAAAGGTGGCCGATATCCCCCAGCGCAAGCGCGCCCAGAAGGGCGTCGCAGAGCGCGTGGATGGCGACGTCACCGTCCGAGTGGGCTACGAAGCCCACGGAGGACGGGATGCGCAGGCCGCACAGCCACATCGGCAGACCTTCGGACAGCCGGTGAACGTCATATCCTTGACCTATTCTGAATGGCATAAGTTATTGTTTTGAGATTTCTCGACTCCGGCTTCGCCTTCGCTCGAAATGACAGGGGCAAACCCGATCACGCCTTAGTTCAAAATGAAAAAACTTATACGATTCCGGAAAAACCGAGGAAAGCCAAAGCCATGATGCCAACGGTAATGAAAGCTATTGGCAGCCCCTTGAACGCCTCGGGAACGTTGCTGCGGGAAAGCTGTTCACGCAAGCCCGCAAACAGCACCATTGCAAGTCCGTAACCGAGGGAAGTCGCGAGAGCGTAGACGGTCGCCTGCGCAAGCCCCAGCATATGGGGCGCGCCACCGAAGGTAAACTGCTTGGTAACCACGGTGATAGCCACGCCGAGCACGGCGCAGTTGGTGGTAATGAGAGGCAGGAAGATACCCAGGGCCTGATACAGCGAAGGGCTGATCTTCTTGAGGATTATCTCCACCATCTGCACAAGGGCCGCGATGACCAGGATAAACGCTATGGTCTGAAGGAACTCCAGATGAAAAGTCTCCAGCAGGAACTTGTTGATGAGATAGGTCACGACCGTTGCCAGCGTGATTACGAAACACACTGCGCCCGACATTCCCGTTGCGGTGGAGAGCTTGTTGGAAACTCCCATGAACGGGCAAATGCCGAGGAACTGAGCCAGGACGATATTGTTGACGAATATCGCGGAAACTATTATAAGCAGAAACTCCATGACTACCTCTTGGCTAACTTGTTGAACAAAACCATAAGATACCCCAGCACAAGGAATGCGCCTGGCGCCATCACGAAGGCCAGGATTCCGTCGCCGGCGAGGAACTTCCAGCCGAATACGGAACCGCTGCCGAGGACCTCGCGGACGATGCCGATGACGACGAGGGTGACGGTGAATCCAAGGCCGATGCCGATGCCGTCGAGCGTCGAATCCCAGACGGAATTCTTGCTGGCGAAGGCCTCGGCGCGCCCCAGGACGATACAGTTGACCACGATAAGGGGAATAAACAGGCCGAGCGTCTCGTAAACCTCGGGCACGTAAGCCTGCATGAGAAGTTGCAGAAGCGTAACGAAAGTGGCGATGACCACGATGTACACCGGAATATGCACCTTGTCCGGAACCACAGGGGCGATGAGCGAGATGACGATATTGCTGAGAATGAGCACGAACATGGTCGCAAGGCCCATCTCAAGACCGTTCATGGCCGATGTGGTGGTGGCAAGCGTCGGACACATGCCGAGCACGAGCACAAACGTAGGGTTTTCCTTGAGAAAGCCCTTGGTAATCAATCCAAACTTACTCATTGCCCTTCAGGTTAAGATAAACGTTATAAGCTTGAGCTATAGCGGCGCTGTAGGCCCTGGAAGTGATTGTGGAAGCCGTAATGGCGTCCACCTCTCCCCCGTCCTTGCGTACGGCAAGCACGCGCGACGAAGGGTCCCAGCCCTTGAACTGGTCGATGAAAGAGGTCTCCGTCGCGCACTTGGCGCCGAGACCGGGGGTCTCGCTGTGAGAAAGGACCACGGTATTGACAATCAGCCCGTCACCGTCGATGCCCACCATGAGGCTGAGGGGACCGCCGAAGCCGCCGACGGTGGAAACCACCGCGATGCCGGAGCCGGGAACGTCGTAATAGCTGTAATCGACTCCGTCCACGGAAACCGTCTTGAGCTCCGGCTGAACGGAGAACTCGGGAAGAACGCGGGCAATGGAAGCCGCCGTCTTGGCTGCCTGAGCCTCGGCAATGGGACCGCTTGTCATGGCGTACACTCCACCCAGCAGGGCCGAGCAGACGAGGCACACGGCGGTGAGGCTCAGAGCCATATTCAACAGATTGGATTTTGCTGCCATAATCTATGCCCTCCCGTACTTTTTCTGGTGGAACGCCCTGTTGATAAGGGGAACGAAGCAGTTCATGATGAGAATGGCGAACGACATACCCTCGGGATACGAACCGAAGTAGCGTATCATCATCACTATGAGACCGATGCCGACGCCGTAGATGACGCCTCCCCAGTTGCTCATGGGAGATGTGACATAGTCCGTGGCCATGAAGAGGGCGCCGAGCATGACGCCGCCGGTGAGGAGGTTGAACCCGATGCCGGTGAAGTGAGCCGGGTCGATACCGTGGAAAACTCCGGCGATAAGCGCAATGGTAGCGACGATGCTGAGAGGTATCCAGGGCTTGACGACCTTGCGTACCAGAAGGTAGCAGAAACCGACGAGCAGCGCGATGGCGGAAACCTCACCGGAGGAACCGCCGATGTCGCGCAGGAGGCCGGACATCTCGAGGCCGTTGGCTGCAAGGATATCACCGATGCTCTGCCCGGCCTTGAGGCCTTCCTTGATAAGGCCGAGGGGCGTGGCTCCGGTAACGGCGTCAACGGAAACGAACGAATTTGCCGGCATGGTCCAGTTGGTCATCTGTACGGGGAACGACACCAGCAGGAACACGCGTCCCGTGATGGCGGGGTTGAATATATTCTGTCCGAGGCCGCCGAAAGACATCTTGGCGATGCCTATCGCCACCAGGGCGCCGATGAGCACTATCCACCAGGGTGTGGTGCAGGGCAGGTTCATGGCGAGCAGGACACCCGTGACCAGCGCCGATGTGCAGCTGAAGACCGCGGGGCGCTTGAACAGGAAGCGGGCGATAAGCCACTCCAGGCCCACGCAGCTGACGCAGCTGACGGCGAGAACCAGAAGCTGCGACCAGCCGTAAAAGAAGAACGATACGAGCAACGCCGGCAAGAGGGCGATGATCACGTCGATCATTATCCTGTCGGTGGAGGCAGGAGAATGGACGTGCGGCGAAGGGGAAACTATAACTTTATCCATAGGACACGGTTATTTTTTTGCGTTTCTGGCCCTGATGACCGCCATCACCTGGCCCTTGGCCATGCGGATGTTGTCCAGCAGGGGAATGTAGGAAGGACAGCTGTACTGGCAGCAGCCGCACTCGATGCAGTCCTGGGCGGCGTTCTGCTCCAGCGCGGGGACGTCTCCCGCCCTGTAGAGGCTCTTGAGAAGGAAAGGCTCGAGGCCCATGGGGCAGGCGTCGGCGCAACGGCCGCAGCGGATGCAGGGGCCTTCCTCCTTCCTGGAAGTCTTGCCGCCGAGATAGAGAATCGAAGAAGATCCCTTTACGGTAGTGGCGTCAAGATTGGCTATGGCCTTGCCCATCATGGGGCCGCCGCTGACTATCTTGACGGCATCTTCCGGCACTCCGCCGGCATATTGTGCGATGAATGACAGGGGCACGCCGATGCGGAAGAGATAATTGTGCTGCCGGTCGGGAGCCAGGACGTCGCCGGTGACGGTCAGCACGTTGGTTACCAGAGGCTTGTTCTTCTGGACGGCCTCGTAGACGGCGAGCGAAGTGGCGACATTCTGCACCACGGCTCCAACGTCGATGGGCAGTCCGCCGGACTTGACCTGACGGTGCATGACGGCGTCGATCAGCTGCTTCTCTCCGCCCTGCGGGTAGCGTTTCTTCAAGACTGCAACCTCCATCGAAGGATAGCCCAGACGCGCCACCGAAGCACGCACGGCGGCAATTGCCTCCGGCTTGTTCTCTTCGATTCCGATTACGCAGCGGCATCCTCCCAGGACCTTCTGCATGATGGCGGCGCCGACTACTATCTCGTCGGTCCTTTCAAGCAGTATGCGGTAGTCGCTGGTGAGATACGGCTCGCACTCGGCGCCGTTGAGTATCAGGCATTCGGCCACTTTTCCGGGCGGCGGATTGAGTTTGACGTGCGTGGGGAAGGTTGCGCCTCCCAGACCTACGACGCCGTTCATCTTGATGCGGTCGAGGATGAAATCACGGTCCTCGGGAACGGAAGTGACGAGATCGGTGGTGAGGTCGATGCCCTCGGCCCACTCGTCGCCCTGGACTTCAATCTCTATGTGCATCTGCATGAAGCCTGCAAGGTCCTTGCGCGGGCCTATGCTGCGGACGGTGCCGCTGACGGGGGAATGGATGTAGGCGGAGATGAATCCGCCGGGTTCGGCAATTATCTGGCCGGCCTTGACGGCGTCGCCTACGGCTACGACCGGCTTGGCCATCGCTCCAAGGTGCTGGAACATCGAGACATACACCCTGTCTGGCAGGGGCAGGACCTCTATCTTGCGCTCGCGGGCAATCTTGCTGTCGGCGGGATGGATGCCGCCTATGGAAAACGTAAGCTTAGACATTTTCGGCCTCCTTTTTTGCTTCGGGTTGAACTGTAGCGGCGGCCTTGGCCTTGCGGTCGGCTATGCGCTTCTTGACGGCCTCCTTGTCGAGTTCCTTGGGGAAATTGACGCCGTGGATGGCTCCGGTAGGGCATACGGCCTCGCATTCGCGGCAGAGCTTGCACTTGGTGAAGTCGATGTAAGCCACGTTGTCCGCAACAGTGATGGCTCCGTGCTGGCAGGTCTTCTCGCAGATACCGCATCCGATGCAGGCGGAAGAGCAGGATTTCCTTGCAACAGGGCCTTTGTCCTTGTTGGTGCAGGAGACGTATTCGCGCATGCCGCGGGGGCCCTTGGAGCGGAGTTCGATGATGCACTTGGGGCAGGCTGCCACGCACTTTCCGCAGGCGGTGCATTTGGACTCGTCAACGGAAGGGAGCCCGGTCGCAGGGTTCATGGACAGCGCTCCGAACTGGCAGGCTGCAACGCAGTCGCCGCAACCCAGGCAGCCGAAGAGGCAGCCGGTGTCGCCTCCGTACAGGGCGGCCTTGACCTTGCAGCTGCGCTCACCCTCGTAGGTGTTGATGCGGGGGCGGGCGTCGCAAGTGCCGTTGCAGCGGACTACCGCCACCATGGGGGCGGCCTCCTTGACTTCGCATCCGAGGATGACGGCCACTTTCTTCATCACCTCGGCGCCGCCTACGGGACAGTAGTTGGCGTCCAGGTTGCCGGCCTTGACGGCGGCGTCGGCGAAAGCACGGCATCCGGCGAATCCGCAGCCGCCGCAATTGGCGCCGGGAAGTGTCTTTTCAATGTCGTCGATCCTCGGGTCCTCCTCGACCTTGAACTTCCTGGCAATCCAGTAAAGCACCAGGGACAGCACAAGGCCAAGCGCGGTCAGAATGACGACGGTCCAGATGATGGTGTTGGTCATTTCAGGTAAAATGTATATTCTTTGCTTAATTTGTGGCGGAATAGAAAGATGACAAGGTAGCACAGGAGAACGGCTCCTATGGCTCCGAGGCCTGCATAGAGCTCCCCTACTCCTATGGCGTTGAGTATCATGAGAGCTGCAAACAGCACCACCAGCGGAAGGCCGTATGCTATGAAGACGGCCTTATAGCCCATGGCCTTGCGGAGCGCTACTTCCACCTCGTCGCCAACCTGGCGGGGAGTCCAGGCGCTTGTACGTACCTGCACCTCCTTGACCTTGGCCTCGCCCAGGCTGCACAGGCCTTTGGCGTGGCAGGAGGAACAGGCGGCCTCCGAGATTATTTCTATAGTCGTGACCTCGGGGTCGATGGCAGTTATCCTGCCTTTGTGGGTTATTTCTTCCATCAGAATTCCGGGCTGGGGCCGAACCCGCCGTAAGCGGATGCGGAATAGGGATTATCGTCTGCGTTCATGCCGGACGGGACGCTGCGGTCCGCGAGGCGGTCCAGGGCCTCGTCCATCTCCATGAAGCGGATCTGCTCGCTCTTGAAGATCATGTCGATGTCGCGGGTTTCTCCGTTGCGATGCTTGGCTATGATTATCTGGGTCTTCTCGCGGTCCTCTATGTTCTCGCTGAGACCGACATAATCCGGTCTGTGGATGAAGATGACCATATCAGCGTCCTGCTCGATGGAGCCGGACTCACGCAGGTCGCTGAGCAGGGGTTTGCCGGCGGCTCCCGCACGGGTGACAGCCTGGCGCGACAGCTGCGAAAGGGCGATGATGGGTATGTCCAGTTCCTTGGCGGTTGCCTTGAGGGTACGGGAGATGGCGGCGACTTCCTGCTCGCGGACGGCTTTGAGTTCCACCGGGCCCTGCATGAGCTGCAGGTAGTCCACCACGATGAGGCGGACGCCCTTGTTCTTCACGAGGTTCTTGGCCTTGGTGCGGAACTCCATAATCTGCATTCCCGGAGTGTCGTCGATGTAGAAAGGCGCCTTGGAGAGGCCGCGGAGCTTGAATTCCAGCTGCTCCCACTCGTAAGGTTCCATCTTGATGCTGCCCTTGATCTTGTCGGCCGGGAGGCCGGACTCGCTGGTCATGAGACGCTTGACGAGCTGCTTGCTGGACATTTCCAGGGAGAAGACCGCAACGGGGATGTGGTGGTCCACGGCGGCGTTGCGGGCGAGATTGAGGGCGAACGCGGTTTTACCGACGGAAGGACGGGCGGCGAGGATTATGAGGTCCGAGCGCTGCCAGCCGTTGGTGATGCGGTCGATGCTGACGAATCCGGACGGCACGCCGCTGATGCCTTCGCTGCCCTGCTGCTCCTGGATGTCGCTCATGGCCTCGTTTATGATGCTGCTGATATCCTGGACTTCCTTGCGGACGTTGCTCTGGATGGCATCGTAAACCTTGGTCTGGGCCTTGTCGATGAGGTCGTCCACATTGACGGACTCATCGTAGGCGTCACGCAGGATATCGTAAGAGGCGGTGATGAGGTCCCTCTGGATGCTCTTCTGCTTAAGTATCTTGACGTAATACTCCATGTGGGCGGCGCTGCCCACCTTCTCCGACAGGCCGGCAAGCATGGCCGGGCCGCCGACGGTCTCGAGGTTGCCTTTCTCCTGGAGGCGGTTGCTGACGGTGATGATATCGACCGAAATGTGGTCTATCACCAGCGAGCCCATCGCCTCGAAGATCATCCGGTGCCTCTGGTCGTAGAAACAGGATGGAGTGAGTTCCTCCATTGCAAGGTCTACGCAGGAGGCCTCGAGAAGCATGGCGCCGAGGACGGCTTCCTCGACGTCAAGGGCCTGGGGGGGCTTGTTGCCCATCTCAAGGCCCAAGGCGTCCAGATTGGCCGCCTGAGGCTTTTTCCGGGGTGATTTGGACTCGGGCATGGAGAGTTATTCTGCCGAAGGATTGGCTACGATGATGCGTCCGCAGTGCTCGCAGATGACGAGTTTCTTGCCTGATGCGACATCGATGAGACGCTGGGGAGTGACGGTGTTGAAGCAACCGCCGCAGGAGTCGCCGTTGAAGACGGTGACGACTGCCAGGTGGTTGTGAACGCTGGCGCGGATGCGGTTGTAGGCGCTGAGGGTGCGCTCGTCGAGCTTGGCGGCGAGACCGTCACGTACCTGCACGAGAGCCTTTTCCTCCTTTGCGGTGGACTCCACTATGGCGGCAAGCTCTTCATTCTTGGCCTCGAGGTCGATGGCGAGGACATCGAGCTTGGTCTTGACGTTTTCTATGGCCGCCTTGTTCTCGGAGATGGCGTCGCGGCTTTCGGCGATCTTCTTTTCGTCGATCTTGCGGAGGATCCCCAGGTTCTCGAGCTCCTTGTTGATGGAGTCGAACTCACGGGAATTGGATATCTTTTCCAGCTGGGAGCGGTAGCGCTCGATTTCGCCGTCCAGGGAGACTATGTCGTCGTTCATGGAGGCGATGTTGTCGTTGTACTGGGCTATTATCTGCTCGAGGGACTCGATGCGGGCGTTGCAGGATGCCACCTGTGCCTCGAGATCCGCCACCTCGGCGGGGAGTTCTCCACGGAGCTGGACGAGCTGGTCGATGTCGTTGTCGGCTTTCTGGAGATCGTAAAGGGTGCGGAGTTTCTCTTCGGTGTTGGACTCGGAATCTGCAAAATTCTTCTGCAGGGAGACGAAAGTTTCACGCTGGTCGATCGGCGTCCCGATCTTCTTGGGTTTCTTGGTAGTGGCCATATAATTAAATAATCGATTTTCAAGAACGACAAAGATAGGTATTTTTTCGCTTAAATGGAATTCTTGATTTCCATAAGTTGGGCACGGATTTCCTTTAACGATTCCAGTGCCTTGACAGACTTGCTCACGGAGGCTTTCTCCGCCTGCATGGCGCGCTCGGCGCCTTCCAGGGTGAGCCCTTTTTCTTTCACCAGGAAATGGATCTGCTTGAGGACTTCGATATCCTCAGCAGTAAACTGGCGGTTGCCCTTGGCGTTGCGGCGGGGCTTGAGGAGTCTGGGAAAAGAATTGGACCAGAAGCGGACCAGGGAAACGGATTCACCGATGGATTCCGCCGCTTCGCTGATTGAGTAGAACAGTTTTTCCATATTGATTGTTAATCCATTGATTGACGCGTATGTGCGGCCATATAGACCATGTTTGAATACTCCTCCGGGGTTACGGAAGCGAATATGTAGTTCAGAGGATCCAGCACGAGCGAATCCCTGCGGACCTCATAATGCAGGTGAGGGGCGTAGGAATTGCCCGACATGCCTGCGGTGCCCAGGACGGCCCCTTCTTTGATGCTCTGCCCCTGCTGGACGGAAATCTCGCGCAGGTGGGAATAACGGGAGACATATCCTCCGGGGTGCTTTATGGATACGGTGTTGCCCTCGCCGCGGCGGGAGTGCTGCACGACGCTCACTATACCCTTTGCCGAAGCATAGACGGGAGCCCCTTGAGAAACGATGAAATCCACTCCGTTGTGACGGGCGTCGGTGGTGTAGAACGGATTGGTCTTGACTCCCGTTCCTGCGCCCACCTGGGTATAACTCAGCGAATCCAGCGGCAGGCGCATGGGAGGCATGACCAGGTCCGGATTCCTCAGCGCATCCGCTATGCTGCGGAAGAGGCTGTCAACCGCAGCTGCCTCGCCGAGAAGGCGGTCCGCCTTGCCTGCCGTATAAAAAACCAGCTTGGCGTCGGGGATGGAGTCGCTGCCGAAGAAGATGTCCATGGAAGATACCGGATCCTGCTGCGGAGGTTCCGCATGGAAGATATCCTTGTAGATTATATCGTCCTTGCGCACGAGGCGCTCGATGTCGGCTCCGACCAGCTCCAGCTTGGGGACGAGTTCCGGATACAGGGCTTCGTAAGCCTCGTTTTCAGCCTTCAGGCGCTTTTCCTCCGGCGTGCTGTACAGGAGCGCGAAAACTGCATAGCCCACGACCGTAAGGGATACGACGGTAAGGACGAATTTGACTATCGTCCAAAGGGTCCTTGCAATGAAACCCAGTTCCCCGCTGCTCTTTCTACTTTCTGCCATTGGTCCCCTGTTTTTTCTGTCTTTCCCCGAGCGTCGCCGTGGTCGGCGGGCCCGAAAGTATATCGGAATTGCGCTTGCCTATCATGGCCCGGTATTCTTCCACCGGCATTCCCATGTCCATGAAACTCATTGGGTTGATCTGGTTGCCCTTGAAAAGCACCTCGTAATGCAGATGCGGCCCGGTAGCCTTGCCGGACTTGCCCACCTCGCCTATCTTGTCGCCGCGCAGCAGAGCCTGGCCGACGCCGACGTCGACAGTGTTCAGGTGAGCGTAACGGGTCTTGTAGCCGAAGCCGTGGTTGATGACGACCTCGTTGCCGTAGCCGTTGTACTTGAAGTCGACCTTCTCGACTATGCCGTCGCCTGTGGCGTACACCGGATTGCCTACGTGGGATGCGAAGTCCTGTCCCATATGACGCGCCGTACCGCCGAAAACCGGGTCGATCCTCGTACCGAAGGGGCTGGAAAGGTGATAGGAACCCTTCTTGGGCAGCAGGGGCGGAACGGCCGGTATATGCGACACGATGTTCCCCGCTTCCTTGGCGACCAGGGCAACCTCACCGAGCGATGAAATCTGGATGCCGATGCGGTCGGCGACCTCGTCGAGCCGGTGGTCCAGAGCCTGCATCTCGCTGCGGGACGAATCGGCATAGATGGAATCCGGAATGGGGTCCAGGGCGAAGATTGACCTGTAAACCAAATCATTACGGGCCTCTACGTCACTCAGCATGGACTCATATACATCGAGCTTGTGGCGTATGACGCCCATTCTGGACTGCCAGGCGTCATTCTGCCTGCGTAGGATGGCGGTTTTGGGAAGGTCCTTGCCAAGATATGCGAAATAGAACCAGTACACCCCGCCCACCACTGCGACTGAACCTGCTGCCATAAGCAGGAAACGTATGACCCAAAGGATTCGTTTCACGCTGCAAATATACTAATTAATTGCGAATTAGCCATTGTTATCTAAAGTTGACGGCGCCTCCGGTATATACAGGCACGAAGGCAGCGGGATAGTATTCAATAACCGGGCCGCATTCGCTGAAAATCACGCTGAGGACGTCGAATTGCACCTCTTCTATACCCGGAGGAGCATTGTCCGAATGAAGGAATTCCTGAGCGGCACGTACCATATGGCGTCGCTTGTCGGCCCCTACGTTGAATTCCGGGGGCACAGGAGCGCCTTCCGTACGGGTTTTAACTTCCACTATGTGGAGGGTGCCGCTGCAGACGGTGATGACATCAAGTTCGAGGTGGCCGGCGCGCCAGTTGCGCCGCAGGATACGGTGGCCTTCGCCGAGAAGGAAGCTGCACGCCTCCTGCTCGCCCCTGGAGCCAAGGGTCTGAGATGAAGTTTTCATAGTGATAAAGGTTTAATTCATACGCATTTGTATTGTTCCGGATTGCGGAATCCGGCAAGGAACGCCCGCACATCCATACGTTTCTTCCCTTCCAGCTGAAGATCCAGAATGCTTACCGCGCCGTCCTTGGTCCCTACGGCCAGCACATCCTTCCCGTTGCTGTATATCTGTCCCGGAGAAAGCTTCTGCTCCAGGGAAATCTTTTCCACCTTGAATATCTTGAGCTGGCGCTTATCAGCCGGAGAGGTATCTGTCTCGCCGGACTGTGGCCGCCCGTGGCCGCATGAACGGGAGGGGCCCGCCGACTTGTCGGTGGGAGGGAT
>JAFZZW010000010.1 GCA_017615615.1 Bacteroidales bacterium | reverse complement strand
TGAGCCAGGATCAAACTCTTCTTTGTATATTCATATAAAACTTTGCTTGTCCTTCTGCTCCTAGATTCCTAAAAGAATCAACGCTCTCGTTGTTCTCGGTACTTGCTTGTACTTTCTTTTTTTACAGTCTTTTCAATGAACTCAATTTCAATTTTGGCGCTAAAAAAACCAGCCTTTTCGGCTGATGGCCAGTCCCGTTCGTTTGAAGCGGGACTGCAAAGATACGAACAATTTTTTAATCTCCAAATTTTTTCTTCAAAAATTTCAAAAAAATTGTTTTTAAAGAACTTTGCCTGTCCCCTTCTCTCGATCGGGGATGCAAAGGTACTCCAAAATTTTTGATTTGCAAATTTTTTAAAAACTTTTTTAACAAAAAAATGCGGCCCGGAAATGCTCCGGACCGCATCATTTATCATAAGTCGCTGAATGTTACATCATTCCGCCTGCGGGCATAGCAGGAGCCGCGGGTGCGGGCTCGGGGATATCGACTATGCCACACTCGGTGGTAAGGAACATTCCGGCAACGGAGGCTGCATTCTCGAGGGCTACGCGGGCAACCTTGGTAGGGTCGATGACGCCGGCCTCGAACAGGTTTGCATACTCTCCCGTACGGGCGTTATAACCAAAGTCGGCCTTGCCTTCCTTGATCTTCTGGATGATTACGCTGCCGTCCACTCCGGCGTTCTCCGCAATCTGGCGGAGAGGCTCCTCGATGGCCTTGGCGACAATGCGGATGCCGGTGGTCTCGTCTTCGTTCTCTCCCTTGAGCTCAGCGAGAGACTCGCCTGCGCGGATATAGGCGACACCGCCACCGGGAAGGTATCCTTCCTCAACCGCTGCGCGGGTGGCGTTGAGCGCATCCTCCACACGGTCTTTCTTTTCCTTCATCTCGACCTCGGTGGTAGCGCCCACGTAGAGCACAGCCACGCCGCCGCCGAGCTTGCCGAGGCGCTCCTTGAGCTTCTCGCGGTCGTAGTCCGAGGTGGTGGCGTCGATCTGCTTGCGGATCTGGTCGACACGGTCCTTGATGTCGTCCTTGTTGCCGGCGCCGCCGACGATGGTGGTGTTCTCCTTGGTGATGGTGACCTTCTCTGCGCGTCCGAGCATGTCGGGGGTGGTGTTCTCCAGGGTGAAGCCGCGCTCCTCGCTGACGACTATTGCGCCTGTGAGGGTGGCGATGTCCTGAAGCATCTCCTTGCGGCGGTCGCCGAAACCGGGGGCCTTGACGGCCGCGATCTTGAGTGTGCCGCGAAGCTTGTTGACCACGAGGGTTGTGAGGGCCTCGCCGTCAACGTCCTCCGCTATGATGAGGAGTTCCTTGCCCTCGCGTGCGATAGGCTCGAGGATGGGAAGGAGGTCCTTCATGGTGCTGATCTTCTTGTCGGTGACGAGGATGGCGGGATTCTTGAGCTCGGCCTCCATCTTGTCGCCGTTGGTCATGAAGTAGGGGCTGATATAGCCGCGGTCGAACTGCATGCCCTCGACGACCTTGACCTCGGTATCCGTACCCTTGGCCTCTTCCACGGTGATGACGCCGTCCTGGCCGACCTTGGACATTGCGTCCGCGATGAGCTTGCCGATGTAAGAATCATTGTTGGCGCTGACGGTGCCGACCTGCTCCACCTTGGAGTAGTCGCTGCCGACCTGCTTGCTCTGCTTCTTGAGGTCCTCGACGATGGATGCGACGGCCTTGTCGATGCCGCGCTTGAGGTCCATGGGGTTGGCGCCGGCGGTGACGTTCTTCAGACCTACATTAATAATAGCCTGCGCGAGGACGGTGGCGGTAGTTGTTCCGTCGCCGGCCTGCTCGTTGGTCTTGGAAGCGACTTCCTTGACCATCTGGGCGCCCATGTTCTCGAAGCGGTCTTCCAGTTCGACTTCCTTGGCGACAGTTACGCCGTCCTTGGTAACCTGGGGAGCTCCGAATTTCTTGTCGATTACCACATTGCGACCCTTGGGGCCGAGGGTAACCTTCACTGCGTCCGCCAACTGGTCCGCGCCGCTCTTCATGAGGGTCCGGACATCGGTATTGAATTTAATCTCCTTTGCCATAATTACAGAATTGCTAAAATGTCCGACTGCTTGACGATGAGGTATTTTTTATCTTCGACGGTGACCTCCGTGCCGGCATACTTGCCATAAAGGACAACGTCACCGACTTTGACCTCCATGGGTTCGTCCTTTTTGCCGGGGCCTGCCGCCACTACAGTTCCCTGCTGGGGTTTCTCTTTTGCGGTATCGGGGATGAAGATACCCGACGCGGTCTTGGTCTCGGCCTCCTTGGGCTCGATGACCACTCTGTCTGCTAAAGGTTTAAGCATGATATAAAATGTTGTTAGTGTCAAAAAAGCGCCCCCGTTCAAACGGAGACGCCATATATCGAATCAATGACTATGCCAGTGACAAAATGTCAATACTTGTTGAGAGGGACGCCGGCGGTAAGCTGGTTGACCTTCTTGCGGACGTCGGAGATGACGGCGTCGTGAGCCTTGAGAAGGGCCTCCTGCTCCGGCGTGGGCTGTTCCTTGAGGGAAAGGAGTTCCGCGACGGAGGCTGCGGAAGTAAGCACGGTGTCGATGAGCTCGACCATATAGACGACGTCCTTTTCCACGAAGCCGCGGGAAGTGACCGCAGGGGTGCCGACACGGATGCCGCTGGTCTGGAACGGGCTGCGGGAGTCGAACGGGACCATGTTCTTGTTGACCGTGATGTCCGCGCGCACGAGCTCTTTCTCCGCTATGCGGCCGGTGAGGTTCTCGAAGCGGCCGCGGAGGTCGATGAGCATGAGGTGGTTGTCGGTCCCGCCGCTGACCACCTTGTAGCCGCGGGCGACGAATTCCGCTGCCATGGCGGCGGCGTTGGCTACGACCTGCTTCTGGTATGTGACGAACTGCGGCTGCTGGGCCTCGTAAAATGCAACGGCCTTGGCGGCTATGACATGCTCGAGCGGGCCTCCCTGCACGCCGGGGAAGACGCTGGAGTCGAGAATCTGGCTCATCTTTTTCACTGCGCCCTTGGGAGTGGTGCGGCCGCGGGGGTCGTCGAAGTCCTTGCCGATGAGTATGATGCCGCCGCGGGGACCTCGAAGGGTCTTGTGGGTGGTGGAAGTGACTATATGGGCGTACTTGACGGGGTTCTTGAGCAGACCGGCGGCGATGAGGCCAGCAGGGTGCGCCATGTCGATCCAGAGGATGGCGCCTACTTTGTCCGCGATCGCGCGCATGCGCTCGTAGTCCCACTCGCGGGAATATGCGGAAGCGCCGCCCACGATAAGTTTTGGCCTGTGCTCCAGCGCCAGGCGCTCCATGGCGTCGTAATCTACCCTGCCGGTCTGGGGATCAAGCCCGTAGGATACTATATTATAAAGGATGCCAGACGCATTGACAGGAGAGCCGTGGGTGAGGTGCCCGCCCATGCTGAGGTCGAGCCCCATCATGGTGTCGCCGGGCTGAAGGACGGCCATCATGACCGCCATGTTGGCCTGTGCGCCGGAGTGGGGCTGTACGTTGGCCCATTCCGCTCCGTAGATGGCCTTGATGCGGTCGATGGCGAGCTGTTCTATCTGGTCAACCACCTCGCAACCGCCGTAATAGCGCTTGCCCGGGTAGCCCTCGGCGTATTTGTTGGTGCAGATGGAGCCCATGGCGCGGAGGACGTCGTCGGACACGTAATTTTCCGAGGCGATAAGTTCCAGTCCGCTCTGCTGGCGCTCAAGCTCTTTCTTGATGAGTTCAAATAATTGGATATCCTGTTTCATGCGTTGTGTATTTAGCATTCAAATATAGGAAATTTTGTACCTTTGCACAAATGCGGGACAGAAAACTTCTCAATTTCGAACTGGGGCGCATTAAGCCCGAATCCTACAGGGATCTGCCCGGAAGCGGCATCGTGCTGGTATTGGACAACATACGCAGCGCACACAACGTCGGCAGCGCCTTCCGCACCGCAGACGCCTTCAAGGCCGACAAAATCTGGCTCTGCGGCATTTGCGCCACTCCCCCGAGCGCCGAGATCCACAAATCGGCCCTGGGCGCCGAGGACAGCGTGCCCTGGGAGCACAGGGCGGACACCCTTTCCCTCGTCCGGGAACTCCAGGCCAGGGGATACACCGTTATCTGCGCAGAGCAGACCGAACACGCCGTGGAACTGCAGGAGTTCAGACCGCAAAGCGACAGGCCCTACGCCCTGGTCTTCGGCAACGAGGTGGACGGCGTGCAGCAGGAAGTGGTCGATGCCTCGGACGGTTCCGTCGTCATCCCGCAGTTCGGCACCAAACATTCGCTCAACGTTTCCGTAAGCGTCGGCGTGGTGCTGTGGGAATTCGCAAAAAGCAAACTTTTATATCACCGTATATGAAAAAAACACGTTACAATGTCCCCATCTGCGAAGAGTGCCCTTCGTCATGGGAAAGCGTATTATGCACCAGCGACCCCGAACTCGGAGGTTCGGAGGACGTAGGTTATGAAGATTGGGTAATAGAAGAACAGGTATGAGAACACGCATGATTCTTATCGCCCTTGCGGCGACGGCACTCGCGGCATGTTCCCGGGAAGCTGCGACAGTCGAGTCCGCTCCTGAGCAGATAGTCCTCACTGCCACCCAGGAAGGCTACGACGGAACCAGGACCACTCTCATGTCCGGCGGCTCCCAGGTTTTCTGGGAATACGGAGACAATATCAACGTCTTCTACGACGGTCAGTCCGGCCAGTTCAACTCCCAGATCACCGACCTTGGCGCCTACTACCCCATAACCACTTTCGTCGGGACGCTTGACAACGTCTCCGTCGGCAGCATCAACAGCACGGGCAAGAAGATCTGGGGCCTTTATCCATATCGTGAGGACGCCACATCCGACGGCAATTCCATTACCACTGCCCTTCACGACGGGCAGATCGGCGCTCCCGGCAGTTTCTTCAAGCGTACGCAGATCACCGCAGCATGCTCCAGCAGCATCGCCCTGCGGTTCTACAACGTTACCGGAGGCGTCCGTTTCATGCTCTCCCAGAGCGGAATCAAAAAAGTCCGCCTGGAAGCCGTCAACGGCGAATACCTTGCAGGAACGGCCAGAATCACCTTCGACGGCGGAGTTCCGGCAGCGGAGGTCATTTCCGACGGTTCTTCTGCAATCAGCCTTACCGCACCCCGCGGGGAAGCCTTCAGCACCGGAACCTGGTATTACATAGTCACTCTGCCCGCCACCCTTTCCGGCGGCTTCAGGCTGGTATTCACCAAGGGCTCGGAGACCGGCATATATACCCACAGTTCCCCCGTGACCATCACCAGGGGTAAGTTCGGCAGCCTGGAGAATCCCGACAAGGACGTCACGTTCTCCGAGGAAACTACCGCAGGCATCCTTCCGGAAATACACGACGGTGACGACGTCCTCGCCAACAATCCGCTCGTGGAAAAATTCCTCTCGGAAGTGACTTATCCCGAAAGGGACTGGAGCACCACCAAGCTTTTCAATTATCCTCCCGTCGCTCCCGGCCAGTCTGACGTTCCTCCCGTTTACGCCATCAAATGGACCGCCGACGCCGGTGCGGGCGAACTGACCGCCACCCTCAGGGACGGCGACTGGTCCAAGCAGAACACCCTCCCTGCAGGAGCGTCCTTCTACACCGTCACCAACCTGCGTCCCAACGCCACATACACCTATGAAATCAAGGCAAAGAGCAGCAAGACGATGACAAGCGGAACGTTCACCACCCACGGCCACCTGCATCAGCTCTTCTTCCAGCAGAACGTACGCAACTGCCGTGACCTCGGCGGATGGAAGACCAAAGACGGCAAGACCGTCAAATACCGCAAAGTTTACCGCGGAGGCCGCCTCCAGTGGGCCACTAAAGAACCTGCCACACTGACTGAAGAAGGCCTTGCGGAAGTCCTGGCCGAGGGCATCAAGGCCCAGCTCGAGCTCCGCAACACCAACGACGCCATAAAGGAAACCGCCCTGGGCCAGGGTTATGCATTCTGCGCCCCTATCATAAGGGAAGGTTACGCCGACATGCTCAGGCCTTCCGACGGTCTTACCGGAAAAACCAGGCAGTGCTTCGAGTTCATCGTGAACTGCGTACGGGAAGACAAGCCCGTTTACTTCCACTGTTCCCTGGGCCGCGACCGTACGGGAACGGTTGCCATGCTTGTCCTCGGCGTCCTGGGCGTCGATGAAGGCGACATCTCCAAGGAATACGAACTGACTCAGTTCGCACCGCACTATTGGGGAACGTCAGAGGGAGAGCACACACTGTTTTCCCGCACGGCGGAATACGCCTACAAGGGAGCCGCCAGCTACATATGGGACAACTTCACCAAAGGCTCCGAATCCTTCGCCACCGGTGTAGAGAAGTTCTTCCTCAGCATAGGGGTTTCCCAGCAAGACATTGACGATTTCCGCAGCCTGATGCTTGAATAAAACCGACAGTCATATGAAAACACGTCATATTCTTTTCGCCATCGCCATACTTGCCTCATCCGCATGCGCCAAAGATGCAGTGCAAAGCGCCGACGCAGAGCGCCAGGTGACAATCACCGCCTGGCAGGAGGGTTCTCCGGGAGTCAAATCCACCCTTCAGGACGGCGGCAACCAGGTTTTCTGGGAACCGGGAGACGCCATCAAAGTCTTCTACGACAAGGTCGGCAACAAATTCGAGTCCACCTGCACCTCCCCTGCGACCGTTGCCGATTTCACCGGCAAACTGGGCTTCGTTGGGGGCGCCACGGAGGAGGAATCATCGGCACAATACCTCTGGGGCCTTTACCCTTTCCGCACGGACGCCACTTCCGACGGCAGTTCCGTCACCACCACACTTCCCTCCAGCCAGAATTCCAGAGCCGGATCGTTCGCGCCCAATACGAATATCACCCTTGCCCGTTCAGAGGGCTTCGGGATGGCGTTCTACAATGTCTGCGGCGGCATACGCTTCACCCTGACGCAGCCCGGAATCAAACGCGTATCATTTGAAGGCCTTAACGGAGAAGCCATCGCAGGCACTTTCCAGGCCACATTCGAGAATGGGGTGCCGGCTGTCAAGGATGTCTCCGACCCCCTCACCAGAATAACCCTCAAGGCTCCCGAGGGCGAATCCCTTCAGACCGGAGTCTGGTACTACATAGTTGCGCTTCCCGGATCATTGAGCGGGGGCTTCAAGCTGACCTTCCGTTCCGATTCCGGGTCCGGCAGCCTGACTTACGACAAGCCGGTGGAAATCAAGAGAGGCATCTTCGGCTCGCTGGCCAGCGTAGACGCCGGAGTGAACATCTCCGCGGGAGGAAGTGAGGATCCCGAAGACGTCATCATTGAAATCGACGGTGAATTCTGGGACTGGGGAGCCGTCAAGACCGGCCTGAAGAGCTCCAGCAGCAGCCCCAAGTACTACGAATTCAAGGTCCACAACGACAACAAGTATATATACTTCTACTCCAAGCGAAACAACACCGCAGATATCTGGGGCAACAAGCAGGGTTATTTCTACTACGACCTCGACACAGACAACGACTCCAGCACCGGACAGAAGAGCGACAGCATCCTCGGTCTGGAAACGTACATGTACATTTATCCGTTCGCCGGCTCCTCGTCCAGTCCGGCATTCGCCACGTCCAACGAGGGGTATTCTTATCCCGGCTCGAGCGTCCTCAGTTCCGTTCTGTTCGCCGGTGCGGTTACCGACAGCATCGTCGAGCTCGAACTCCGCTTGCCCCTGACCGAGGCCGGCATCAAGAAGGGCGACGTCATCGGCATCTACAGTTGGGGCAACAAGAGCGCCTCCGACTTCAAGACCACCAAGCTGGTCTACACAGTGAAGTAGCTCAATACCAGCAACTTACGCAAAGACCTCCGGGAGATTTTCCCAGAGGTCTTTTTGTAAGCCGCTGATTATCAGCACCGAGGCGGATACGGATCAGGGTCCGGAAGCCGCGAAGCCCGGTTTAGCGGAGCTTCTTGTAGCCGTACTGGCAGGTGTCGCCGAGCTCGAGCTCGATCTTCATGAGGCGGTTGTACTTGCAGATGCGGTCGGTGCGGCTGAGGGAACCGGTCTTGATCTGGCCGCTGTTGGTGGCGACTGCGATGTCTGCGATCGTGGTGTCCTCGGTCTCGCCGGAACGGTGGCTGGTGACTGTGGTGTAGCCGTGACGGTGAGCCATCTCGATGGCGTCCAGGGTCTCGGTCAGGGAGCCGAGCTGGTTCACCTTGATGAGGATGGAGTTGCCGGCGCCCATTTCGATACCCTTCTGGAGGTACTTCACGTTGGTCACGAAG
>JAFZZW010000087.1 GCA_017615615.1 Bacteroidales bacterium | reverse complement strand
CCAACTGCGCTACATCCCGAGAAGAAAAAGACGCGTACTGGAACGCGTCTTAGGTTTATTATAGGTTGTTGATGTAAACCTGGATTCCGCTCTTGAGGTTGGAAGCCTTGTTCTTGTGGATGACTCCGATCTTTGCGAGCTTGTCGATCATTGCGTAGACCTTGGGAGCATTCTTTTCGGCCTCGGCCTTGTCTGTGGTGTTGCGGATGTCGCGGATTGCGTTACGAGTGGTGCGAGCATAATATCTGTTATGCAGGCGGTGCCTTTCGCTCTGGCGATCGGCTTTCTTTGCTGAAGCTGTATTTGCCATTGTTGTTCTTTTTAATATTTTGGTAGTGGGTAGGAGAATCGAACTCCTATTGCAGGAATGAAAATCCTGAGTACTAGCCGTTATACGAACCCACCGACTCTGGCCCCCGGGCGCACAGGCCCGATATAGGGACTGCAAAGGTAGGAATTATTTTTTAATTATCAAATTAATTTGTAATTTCGCGGCCATGACTGTACTGATAGTCTTTGCGGTCCTTTTTGCGGTGCTCGGAATCATCGGAAGTATCGTCCCCGGCATCCCCGGTCCACCGCTCAGCTGGATCGGAATGCTCCTCGTTTTCTTTGCCGGCAGGGTCGGTGAACGCCCCGATCCCATGAGCCTCGCATACCTGCTCGTCTGGCTTGCAATTACCATTACGGTCACAGTTCTGGACTATGTCATTCCGGCCGGAGTCACCCGCATGGCCGGCGGTCATAAAGCCGCCTCCACCGGCGCCATCCTCGGCCTTTTCGCCGGGATGATTCTCCCTCCCGTCGGCATCATCACCGGATCTCTCCTCGGAGCGTTCCTGGGAGAACTCCTGGTGACGGACAAAGGCGTCTGGTCCGCGTTCAAGGCAGGAGCCGGAGCATTCCTCGGATTCATTCTCGGCACGGGCCTCAAGCTTTGCGTCAGCGGAGTCATGGCCTGGCTCATCGTCAAATTCGCCTTTTTGTAGTATGTGCCAGAGAACTCTCCGCGGATCGTGCAGCTTTGAGGGGAAAGGCCTCCATACGGGGAAATTCTCGCGTATTACCATCAATCCCGCCCCGGCAGATTCCGGCATTGTGTTCTTCCGGGAAGATACCGGTGCGGAGATACCCGCCCTCGCCAGTCATGTCGGCGCTACACGCCGCAGCACATCAATCGGTGTCGGCCGCAACCGTATCGGCACCGTGGAGCATATCCTTTCTGCCCTTACTGGCATGGGCATCGACAACGCCCGCATATCCGTCAGTTCTCCGGAGATACCCATCCTGGACGGCAGCGCGGCACCATATGTGGATGCCATAGCTTCCGTGGGCATAGACAGCCAGGACGCCCCGCGCAGATGGATCAGGCCCGCAAAGGAAATTTTCGTCAGAAACGCGGCCACGGGGTCCTGGGTGCATATCGAACCCTCCGAAGTCCCTTCTGCCGAACTTACCATAGATTACGGCTCCCGCGTCATCGGGGTGCAGACAGTAAAGGTCGATTCCTCTACTGACTACGCCTCCATGATAGCCCCCTGCCGTACATTCTGCTTCCTCCACGAAGTGTGGCCGCTGCTTGCCCTCGGGCTCGCGAAGGGCGGCGACATCGACAACGCAATAATAGCGGTTGAGCATCCCGTCAGCCAGCGCCGCCTGGACCGCATGGCCCGCATGCTCCGCAAGCCGGAGGTTCACGTTACGCCCCAGGGCTATCTGGACAACCTCCAGCTCCGTTTTCCCGACGAGTGCGCCCGTCACAAGATGCTCGATCTCATGGGAGACCTCCGTCTGTGCGGCGGCTTCCTTCAGGCACGCATCACCGCTTTCAAGCCCGGCCACGCCATCAATACCGCCGCGGCCGCAGAAATCCTTAAACATATCTGACCATGCCCAATATACATCCCCTTGCAACCGTCCATCCGGGCGCCGTCCTTGCCGACGACGTCGTAGTGGGCCCTTACGCATACATTGACGACAACGTCACCATCGGCCCCGGTACCCATATCCTTCCGCACGCCACCATCTTCCCTTATGTTACGATAGGCCGCGACTGCAACGTCTATCCGGGAGCGGTGGTCGGCGCCGTGCCGCAGGACCTCAAGTTCGACGGCGAAATCACCAGCGTACAGATAGGCGACCGCGTCAACATACGCGAGTGCGCCACCATCAACCGCGGTACGGCGGCAAGCGGCAAGGGGGTGACCCGCATCGGCAACGACACCCTCATCATGTCATACGTGCACGTGGCGCACGACTGCAACGTCGGCAACCACTGCATACTCGTCAGCTACGTAGGACTTGCCGGAGAGACAGACGTGGACGACTGGGCCATCATAGGCGGCGGCACCAAGGTGCACCAGTTCTCCAAGATCGGCACCCACGCCATGGTCGGAGGAGGCACCGCCATCAACAAGGACATCCCCCCGTATTCCATCTGCGGACGCGTACCCATAGTCTTTGCAGGCATCAACCTCGTAGGCCTGAGGCGCCGCGGCTTCGATTCCGAGGTCATCCGCACCATCAAGGACATATACGACCTTATCTATCATCAGGGATACAACATCTCCGATTCCCTCGCACGCATCGAGGAAGGATTCCCCCAGTCCGAGGCCAGGGACAATATCCTCAACTTTATCCGCAACTCCAAGCGGGGCATCGTGAGGGCGGGTGAGCCCGGGGCAAAGGACGTCGAGTGACGCTGTCCACAGCATATTTTCCTCCCGTTGATTATTTCGCCGTACTGGCGAACAATCCTTCGGTGTACCTGGAGGCCTGCGAGAGCTACCGCAAGCAGACCTGGCGCAACCGCTGCCGGATCCTCACTGAAGGCGGGCCGATGGACTTGCGTGTGCCTGTCGTCCACGGGCCGTCCAGGCTCATTACGGACATCCGGGTCGACTGGAGCACCCCGTGGCTCCGCCAGACGCAGTACGCAATAGATACGGCATACTACAGTTCCCCGTTCTTCGAGTATTACAGGGACGAACTCTTCTCCCTGATGGACCGGCAAAGGCCCCTGCTGTGGGACCTTAACATGGATATCATACGTTTCTTCTGCGCCAAGATAGGTATCGCGCCCCGCATTGAGCCTACTTCCTGCTGGCTTGCGGAGGTGGACGGCGACCTGAGGGACATCATCAACCCTAAACGTCCTCCCGTCCGCGCATGCCGGCCATACTGGCAGGTGTTTCGGGAACGGTACGGCTTTACGGACGGCCTCTCGGTAATGGACCTGCTGTTCAACGAAGGGCCGGAGAGCCTGGGATATCTGATGGACTAAAAAAAAGACCGACTCTGAAGAGCCGGCCTTTCGTTATCCTGAGATAAGATTATTTCTTGAGTTTGCCAAGACGGGCGGTAACCTTAACCTCGGTGTTGGTGAAGATACCCTGGACACCGGTGGTCTTGGTGACGGTCTGAGGATACAGAACGAAGTCGTATCCGGGATTCTTCTCAAGGAGATCGTAGATTGCGTAGTAAGCGTCAGCGTTCAGGATGACACCGATGACGGAAATGTTGCTCTCGAAGAAACCGGTGGTGGAGGTGAAGAGGCGTGACCAGTCGACGTTGAGAATCCTGGTGATGGTGGCCTCGCCGGTCACGGGAGCGGACAGGACGATGTCGTTAGCGGTGAACTCGAAGCGGGCGAGGGGCTCCTTCATGGTGTGGTTGGTTGAAGAGCAGCTGGTAGCTACGAATGCGAGTACTGCAAGCAGTGCAAAGAAGATTTTTTTCATGATAGAATTAAATTTTAAATTACGCAAATATAATACTTTTTGATAAAAACGCGCAAAAGAATGTATAAAAACTTGCAAAACGCCCCGGGAGTCAGAACTTATAGAGGTTGATTCCCGTCTCCGGATCGGGTTCCCTGCCGAGGGTCCCGTCGAAAAAGTCTTCCACGAAGAGCTCGCATGCGCCGTTGATGCGGGCGCAGAGCAAGTGGCCGCCCACGCAGCTGTAGTCGCTGCGCCCGGCTGTGATGTGGATGTGAAGGTAGGGCTGGCCGTCCTTCATGGAGATGTTTCCCACCAGGCTGGTGATTTCCATCTGCTCGTTGAAGGTCTTGTCTACGTATTTCTTGGTAGCGGGGTCCAGGAAGCGCAAGGTGGCCTCGTTTACGGCGCCGATGCCGCTGACGCTGCCGGCGTAGATTTCTTTTTCTTTGCAGAAAGCCGTCAGGGCCTCCATTATTTCGGCATGGTTGTCGAGGCTGAGGGCGTATTTGAATTCCGCCACTTCGGTAAACTTGTACATTGTGGTTCTGTTTGACGCAAAATTAACTTATTTCTTGCAAAATGTCAACCCGCTTGTTATCTTTGCTCCCGTGAACAAAAGTGAACTTGCAGCCCTTCTGGATGAGCATGGAGTGAGGCCGACCGCCAACCGGTTAGTGATTGCCGACGCGCTGGCGGCGGCGGGGCGCCCCATGTCGATGGGTGAACTCGAGACTGCTCTGGACACGATAGACAAGTCCAATATATCCAGGACGCTTTCGGCTTTTCGCTCCGCCCATATGGTCCATGTCATAGAGGACGGTTCGGACAGCGTGCGCTATGAACTGTGTCTGAGCGGGCACGATCACCCGGACTCCGACACGCATGTCCATTTTTACTGCGAGCGCTGCGGCAAGACATTCTGTCTTCACGACATTCCGGTTCCCGCGGTAGCCCTGCCGCAGGGGTGGGAGCCTCAGACCTCCAATTATCTTATCAAGGGCATCTGTCCCGACTGCAGGTAAGTTGCAACCCGGTTGCATTCGGACTGCCGTACCTTTGCAGAAACAAAAGCACAGAGATATGGCACACGAAAATCATCATGAGGAAGGCGGTGCAAAGGAATCGATAATAAGGATTGCAGTTTCCGCAGTTCTTCTTACAGTTGCAATAGTTATTACAAAAAAGCTCAACCTGCCGCTCTGGCAGCAGCTTCTTGTCTTTCTTGTTCCTTATTTCGTATCAGGCTGGGATACGCTGAAGGAGGCTGCCGAAGGCCTTGCACACGGCGATGCCCTGGACGAGAACTTCCTGATGACGGTAGCGACCCTCGGCGCTCTTGGAATAGGTTTCCTTCCCGATGCCGAACCCCAGTTCGCCGAAGCCGTGTTCGTGATGCTGTTCTTCCAGGTCGGAGAGCTTTTCGAAGGTATCGCTGAGGGGAATAGCCGCAGGAGTATCGCCCATCTGATGGACCTGCGCCCCGATTGCGCCAATCTGGAGAAGGATGGAGCCGTCAGCGTGGTGGATCCGTCAACGGTAGTTCCCGGAGACGTCATTCTGGTCAAGCCAGGGGAGAAGATTCCCCTGGACGGAGTGGTGCTGCATGGCTCTTCCTCGTTGGATACCAAAGCTTTGACCGGAGAAAGCATGCCCCGCGGCGTCGGGCCTGAAGATGAAGTCTTCTCCGGATGTGTCAACCTGTCCGGGCCGCTTAGGATCCGCGTCACCAAGCCTTTCGGCGAGTCCACCGCCAGCCGCATACTGGAACTCGTGGAGCATGCTGCGGATAACAAATCCCGCAGCGAGGGATTCATAACCCGCTTCGCACAGGTATATACCCCGATAGTGGTCGGCGCCGCGGTTCTCATCGCCGTGATACCCGTGCTGCTTGGCGCTCCGTTCGCCACGTGGCTCTACAGGGCACTTCTTTTCCTCGTCGTTTCCTGCCCTTGCGCCCTTGTGATATCCGTGCCGTTGTCGTTCTTCGGCGGCATCGGCGGCGCTTCCCGCAAAGGTATCCTGTTCAAAGGCTCCAACTATCTCGAAGCAATGTCCAAGGTCGGCACCGTGGTGTTCGACAAGACCGGCACTCTTACCCGCGGAGTATTCGAGGTCACGGCAGTCCATCCGGAACTCATAGAAGAAAAGGAGCTGCTGCACCTTGCGGCGCATGTCGAACGCTATTCCGTACATCCTATCGCGGCTTCCCTCAAGGCGGCCTATCCTGACGAAGACGACGACTGCTCCGTGGAAGACATTCATGAAGTGGCCGGAAAGGGCGTGACCGCGCAGGTGAACGGACGCCGCGTATGCGTCGGCAACAGCGCGATGATGGAACTGGAAGGCGCTGCCTGGCATCCCTGCCACAAGAGCGGCACCATCGTACATGTAAGCATCGACGGTACATATGCGGGGCATATTGTGGTTTCCGATGTGGTCAAGAAGGAATCGGCTCCCGCGGTCGCAGCACTCAAGGCTGCAGGCGTATCCCGTACGGTTATGCTGACCGGCGACCATGAAGAAGTCGCATCTGCTGTAGCGCAGGAACTCGGGCTCGATGCCTGGTATTTCGGGCTTCTGCCTGACGGCAAGGTGGCCAGAGTTGAGGAGCTTTCCGCCTCCGGTACAAAAGGGCGCCTGCTCGCTTTCGTGGGTGACGGCATCAACGACGCCCCGGTACTCGCCGGGGCCGATGTAGGCATCGCCATGGGCGCAATGGGCTCCGACGCCGCCATAGAGGCCGCCGACGTCGTGCTGATGGACGACAACCCGGGCAAGGTGGCCGCCGCGATAAGCATCGCCCGCCGCACCCTCAGGATCGCTTCCGAGAACACCTGGTTCGCAATCGGCGTCAAGCTTCTTGTGCTTGCGCTCGCCGCCCTTGGCCTCGCCACCATGTGGATGGCAGTTTTCGCCGACGTCGGCGTCACCGTCCTTGCCGTCCTCAACGCCATGCGCGCATTACGGTAGGGCTCGGACGGCGTTAGCTTTCAGGCATTAGTGGATTTGAGCAGGCCGCAGGCTTCTTGATGCGGGAGATATAGGGAGTCTGAGGGAAACTCCCTCAGTGCCCCTGGGGGCGTCAGCGAAGCTGCGGGGGTCAATGGCGGGCTGTTTTATGTCGCCGTTCGCGATATAAAACAGCCCCGGGACCGGACCGGGATCTTGGCTGCTAAACCCTAGAAACAATGCAGCGTCTGATCCTTATCCAGTCCCGGACTATTCAGAGTACGTGCCTAAAAAACAGGCTACCGGGAGGGAAAGTTTGTCGGCACCGGGGCACGGACGCATGTCCTTGCCCGTGCCCCGTGTTTATAATAACCGCTCTTCGGCCCTGCGGAAGCGCGCAAGCGCCTCTTCCCGGCCTATGAAACGCATTATATCAGCAATTCCGAGTCCGCTTGACGAACCCGTCAGGGCAAGACGGATGCAATTCATCACCTTGCCCATCGGCCATTCCTTGCTACGGATGTATTCTTCCATAGCCTCGGCCGAGGAAGTGCTCTCCAGAGCCTCACGCGCCATCTGGACGTTCTCCGCCTTGAAGAACTTGGCGGCGTCCTTCTCCACGTATTCCTCCGGAGACTTGAACAGGTACCAGGCTATATCCCAGAAGTCGGCTACGAAAGTCGCCCTTTCCTTGATAAGTTCCACTACCTGCTCTACAGTATCGAAAGCGGCGCTCACCCCATGGGCCTCCAGCACGGGTACGAACTCCCGTGCGAGCTCTGTGGAGCTGCGCATGCGCAAATATTCCTTGTTGAACCACTTGGCCTTGTCGGGGTTGAACTTGGCCCCCGACTTGCCCACCTTCTCCAGCGAGAAGGCCTCCACCAGTTCCTGCATGGAGAATATCTCCTGCTCGGTGCCGGGATTCCATCCAAGCATGGCCAGAAGGTTCACGAAAGCGTCGGGGAAATAACCGTCCTCGCGGTATCCGCGGGACACGGTGCCGTCCGGAGCCTCCCATCGCAGCGGGAACACAGGGAAACCCATCTTGTCGCCGTCGCGCTTGCTCAGCTTGCCGTTTCCGACGGGCTTGAGCAGCAGCGGCAGATGGGCGAACTGCGGCCTCTCCCAGCCGAACGCCTCATAAAGGAGGTAGTGCAGCGGGAGCGACGGCAGCCACTCTTCGCCGCGGATGACATGGCTGATTTCCATCAGGTGGTCATCCACGATGTTCGCAAGGTGGTATGTCGGAAGCTCGTCGGCCCTCTTCCACAGGACTTTGTCGTCCAGGGTGGAAGAATTGACCTCGATGTGGCCGCGGATGATGTCGTCCATTTCAACTACCCTGTCCGTCGGCATCTTGAACCGGATGGTCCAGTCGGTGCGCGACTCCAGCAGCGAAGCAACTTCGGAAGCCTCCAGCGTGAGGGAATTCCTCAGCCCGCCGCGTGTAAGTGCGCTGTAGATGAACGTCTGTCCGGCGCCTTCAGCCTCCGCACGGGCTTTTTCCAGCTCCTCTGCGGTGTCGAAAGCATAATAGGCATAACCGTCACGGACCAGCTGTTCCGCATAGGCGCGGTAGATTCCCTTTCGCTCCGACTGCCTGTAGGGGGCGTGCGGATTGCGCTCCGACTTTTCGGACGCCAGGTGCATGGAATCGTCCAGGCCTTCGTCGGGCATGATCCCGCACCAGCGGAGGGATTCAATTATGTACTCCTCGGCTCCGGGAACGAAGCGGTGGGAGTCGGTGTCCTCGATGCGCAGGATGAAGTCCCCGCCGTGCTTCTTCGCGAACAGGTAGTTGTAAAGCGCGGTGCGTACTCCGCCCATATGGAGCGGTCCTGTGGGGGACGGAGCGAATCTTACTCTTACTCTTTTCATGATCTGCGGATTGAAGGTATGTTCTCAAGGTCGGAAACGGGGTCGCCGGCGGCTACGAGCAACGCGGGCTTCTTCTCGGGGTCGTAACGGAAAAGCCTCTGGTTGTCGCTGGTGTAGCCTATCGTCGTGCCCTGGTTCTCGTCCGGAAGGTAAATGCCGCGGGTGCTTGCGGCCTCGTTCTTGTCGTAAGTGAAATTGCGGGTGATCATTATGTAGTTGCCCATGTCGCGGCGGGTTCCCACAATGTCGATGAACTTGAGGCCGGTGACAATGGACGTAATGTGGATATGGTCTCCCACGTCGGGATTTTCGTCCCAGATGAGGCCGCGCTTGAAGTTGTTGGCCCCGCCGGTATATTCGTCAATGCGACGGTTGATTTCCGACATGTCGTCCATAGTGAGACCCTGCTCGTTCTTGCCGCAGGTTATGTTGACCAGGACGTTCTTGGCCGTCTTGAGGTCGAAGTCGTTGAGCAGGGGAGACTCGAACGCCTGCCGTACGGCATCCGCGATACGGTTCTCTCCTTCGCCCTCGCCATATCCCATCAGTGCCATGCCGCTGTCTTTCATCATGGTCATCACGTCCTCGAAGTCGACGTTGATGTAGCCGGGCTTCTGGATTATCTCGATGATGCCCTTGACTGCGGTGGTGAGAACTTCGTCGGTCTTGGGGAATGCGTTGTGGGTGAGCTGGTCGCCGAAGTGGTCGTAGAGCTTCTCGTTGTTGATAATAAGCAGCGAGTCCACGTTCTTCTCCAGTTCCTGGATGCCGTCGATGGCGCGGGACATGGCCCTGTCGCCCTCGTTCTTGAACGGCAGCGTGACTACGGCTACGGTGAGGATACCTTTCTCCTTGGCCATCTTGGCGATGATTGGAGTCGCGCCCGTTCCCGTGCCGCCGCCCATTCCGGCGGTGATGAACAGCATCTTGGTGCCTGTGTCGATTATTTTCCGCTCTATCTCTGCCTGGCTGTCGAGCGCGGCGTTGCGTCCCTTGATGGGATTGGTGCCTGCGCCGAGGCCTGCGCCCATCTGTATCTTGACGGGTACCGGGCTGCGCTCGAGGGCCTGGGAGTCGGTGTTGCAGACGACGAAGCTGCATCCTTCGATTCCGGTGCGGTACATGTAGGAGACTGCGTTGCAGCCGCCCCCGCCGACGCCGATCACCTTGATGATCTGGTCGGAACGTTTCCAGTCCGTAGGCACTGTCGCCTCAATGTCTATGTTGAAATCTTCGATCATACTTCGTTACTGTTTCTTGGTGTCGATATCGTCGTAAATCATGCCCAGGGTGCCGTCGAAGCCTTCTTTGATGGCGCTGCCCAGCTTGTCCCAGAAAACTTTGAATCCGGTGGGCTTGTCGGTTTCGGTCCTGGGAGGCTTGACGGGCCTCTCCTTCTTCTTGCCGCCGGTGGGGATCCTCTTGATCTTGTTCTTGGGCTCGGGCTCGGTCTCAGTGCGGCCGAACAGGTTTCCCTGGCCGTTGGCGTCGGGCTCGACTTCCACCGGCTGCTGGACCGCGACAGCAGGCCTTGCCGCCTCGATGATGCAGTTGAGGGTGGTGTCGGAAGACGCCTCCAGGATCATTCCGATCGATGCGGCTGCGTCGGCCTCGCCGATGCCGGGGCATCCGTCCGAGGAGAACTTCCGTCCGATGGGGAATCCCACGCGGACGCTGTATCCGGACTCCTCTTTTATGAGGTTGGTGAGGTTGGGCAGATTGGCGCCGCCTCCCGTGAGTACAATGCCGCAGCGGAGCCTGTCGGCGAATCCGCTCTGCTGGATGAGGAACAGGATGGCCTGTATGATTTCCCTGCAGCGGGCGGTGATGATTTCCGACAGATATTTGACGCTGAGGTGCTCATAGGTGCCGTTCTCCTCGTCGTTGATCTGCAGGACCTTGTCGCTGAGCGACTGGAGCTTGTCGGGCAGGCATGCTCCGAACGCCAGCTTGATGTTCTCTGCGAGATGGTTGTCGAAGGCGCATTCGAGCCGGATGTCGGTCGTAATGCTCTTGCCTCCGAATGGAATGGACGCGTAGTAGCGGATTATGCCGCCGTGGTAGATGGAGAGCGACGTGACGCCTGCGCCCATCTCCACGAGGGCGACTCCGTTGGCCATTTCGTCGTCCTTGAGTACGGCTTCGCCTGTGGATGTGGGGGTGAAGATCTCCTGGGCGAGAGCCACTCCTGCGTCGTTGAGCATGATGTCGATGTTGCGTACGGCCCTTTTCCTTCCCACGAAAATCTTGAAGTTGCCGGCAAGGGAGTCGCTGGGTGTTCCTACGACGTCGTCCTCGCTGCCGATGAAGTCTTCGGTGGAGAAGGACTGGGGCACTGCGCCGTAGATTACCTCGTTGCTGCCGTCGGAAAGGGGATAGGTGTCGAGCGCGATGCTCTTGAGGGCGGCGATTTCAGCGTCCTCGATCAGGGAAGAGGGCTCGCTGCGCTCTATGCGCGCGCTCGCCGTCTCCTGGTGCACGTTGTAGCGGGGGAGTCCCACCACCACCTGCAGGATCTTTATCTGCAGTTCTTCCTCGGCTTCGGCTATTGCGGCACGCAAAGGTGCTGCGGCCTTCTTCGGATTGTACACGCAGTTGTAGCGTATGCCGTCCGAAGGCCTCTCTTTGTAGTAGATGATCTGGACGTTCTCGCCGACGACCTTTGCTACGCAGAGTGCGAGCTTCGAAGTGCCCAGATCGACTGTCGCTATATATCTTTCCTGCATATGATTTGTTTGTTGTATTTGAGGTTTACGCTTTTATAGTACCCTTCCCCCTTTTCCGGGACGATGTACGAGAAGTATTTCTGGATCTTGTCGAACTTCACCTTCGGAGAATCGGGGGCTCCCAGGATGAACCGCTCACTGCCGTCCTTGAGCCTGACCTCCAGGTCGCCGGAGGCGTTTACGGATATCTTGTCCACTTTGTCCTGCCAGGTCTTGGACGACTGTATATAGTCCACGAGCCCGAGTACGGAGGTTCCCCATTCCGCGCTCTCGCCCTTCTCCAGCGGGGGTATGTTGCCTTCCACCACCGGCACCGGTGCGGTATAGCTGCGATGGAGCGGTATCACGAAGCCTTCCCTGTCGATATAGAAGCCGCCGGTGCCGCGGTCGAAGCGCAGGGCGGGCTCCCTCTGGCCGACGCTTACGTGAAGCACGCCGTCGCGCGTGACCCATGCCTCGCATTCCTTCACCACGTTCTTCTCCTTCAGAAGACTCTCGATATGGCCAAGGTCGATGCTGTCCAGAGGTGCGCCTATATAGCAGCCGTAGCGCTTGTCTAGGTAGCCCTGGATGTCGTCTGCGGTGACGAACTCCAGGTCTCCCTTGATGCGGACGTCCAGGGACTGGCAGAGCTTGCGGGAACCTGCCTTCGCCACACATCCGTGGAGAAGGATAAGTCCCGCCAGCATCAGGCAGATGGAGGCCGCACCGGCTGCATATTTGGCTCTCTTGTTCATTTGCGTTCGTTAAGCATCCGGGTTATCGGCTTGATGAATCTGTCTATGTTTCCGGCGCCGAAGGTGACCAGCACGTCGACGGGCTCGGTCTTCAGTACGTCCATGAGTTCGTCGCGCTTGATGAGCATCTTCTCGGGTGCCGTGACGTCTTTGTATATAAGCTCGGAAGTCACTCCGGGTATGGGTTCCTCGCGTGCGGGGTAGATGTCGAGGAGGATGAGTTTGTCCAGCTTGCTGAGCGCGGCGGCGAATTCGGGTGCGAAGTCGCGCGTGCGGGTGTACAAATGAGGCTGGAACACGCCAGTGATCTTGCGCCCGGGGAAGATGCCGCGGAGCGACGAGATGGCGCTCGAGAGTTCCGCCGGATGATGGGCGTAATCGTCTATGTAGGTGAGTCCGGGCAGGTTTACGTGCTCGTCGAGCCGGCGCTGGACTCCCTGGAAGCTGCCTATGGCGTGGCGGAGCTTCTGGCCGTCCGTGCCATGGCAGAGGCAGACCGCGGCGGCTGCGACAGCGTTTTCCACATTGACCCATCCCAAGGCGCCGGTGCGGATGTCGCACAGGGTGCCGCCGGGGTACACGAGGTCGAAAATATAATGTCCGTCGGGCTCCAGACGCAGGTTGGCGCTGTGGAAGTCGGCGCGGGTGTCGTTGAAATGATAAGTGAAGATGCGGGCGCTCACCTCTTCCTGCCTGATGGGGAGACCGTACTTGAGGATTATGGTCTCATGCACCTGTGATGCGAATTCGCGGAAAGCATCCTGAACATGAGCGAGGTCGCCGTAGATGTCCAGGTGGTCTGCGTCCATAGCCGTGATGGCGGCGATGTCGGGATGCAGCTGGAGGAAGGAGCGGTCGAACTCGTCGGCCTCGGCCACGATGGTGTTGACCTTGCTCATCAGCAGGTTGGTGCCGTAGTTCTTGGAGATGCCTCCGAGGAACGCAGAGCATCCGTATCCGCCTTCCGTGAGGATATGGGCTACGAGGGTGGACGTGGTGGTCTTTCCGTGGGTGCCGGCGACGGCGAGGCATATCTGGTCCCGGGCTATCTCTCCGAGTACGCGCGAACGCTTGAGCAGCCTGTAGCCGTGCTCGCGCGCATACCTGAGCTCCTGCAGATCCTCGGGGATGGCGGGAGTGTAGATGACGAGGGTGGACTCCACGTCGGCGGGAATGGCGCCGGGAGTGTCCTCGTAATGCACGTGGATGCCCTCGGACTCGAGCGCGGCCGTAAGCTCGGACGGCGTGCGGTCGTAGCCGCTGACCGGGAGGCCGCGGAATTTGTACCATCTTGCAAGGGCGCTCATTCCTATGCCGCCTATGCCTATGAGGTAAACCTGTTTTGTCCTGTCGTCTTTCATCCCAGTATCCTGTATATTTCGTCAACTATCGTGAGGGCGGCGTCGGGGAGGGCCAGGAGTCCGGCGTTCCGTCCCAGAAGGGCCGTCCTGCCGCTGTCTGCGGCAAGCTCCAGAGCGGTCGGAAGAAGTTTTTCGACTGCCTCCGAGTCCTTGACCAGCAGGGCCGCATCCTTGCGGACGAGGGCCATCGCGTTGTGCGTCTGGTGGTCTTCCGCGACATTTGGCGACGGTACGAACACCGCCGCCTTGTGGGCCGCGCATATTTCAGACACGCTGGAGGCGCCGCTGCGGCTTACCACCACGTCGGCCATTGCGTAGGCAAGGTCCATGCGGGAGATGAAGTCGCTGTGCTTCACACCCGGAAGCTCGCGGCCCTCCATGAACGCGTCTATTCCTTTCTTGTAATATTTGCCGCACTGCCAGAGGATTTCAGTGTCCTCTCCTCCTGGACATCCGGCCTCGATCCACGCCTTCATGGCGTTGTTGAGCGTGCCGCTCCCGAGGCTCCCGCCGACTATAAGCAGGTGCTTGCGTCCGGGGGTGAAGCGGTAGAACTTGAGTCCCTCTTCGCGCTCCGCTTCACCGTAGGGGTGGATTTCTGGCCTGATGGGGTTCCCGCTCATGACTATCTTGTCGGCGGGGAAGAATCGCTCCATGCCCTCGTAGGCTACGCATATCTTCTGGACCCTGCCGCCGAGCATCTTGTTGGTAAGCCCGGCGAATCCGTTCTGCTCCTGGATCAGGGCGGGTACCTTCATGCGGGTGGCGGCCATCAGAAGGGGGGCGCTGGCATATCCGCCTACACCCACTGCGATGTCTGGCCTGAAGTCGCTTATGATCTTGCGGGCGCGCAGGATGCTGCCGGCATAGCGGAAGGGGACGCCCATGTCGTTGATTATGTTGCGCACCGTCAGCTGGCGCTGCAGGCCGGTTATGGGCAGGCCTACGATACGGAATCCCTCGCGCGGGACCTTCTCCATCTCCATCTTGCCCTCGGCTCCCACGAAGAGTATCTCGGTGGCAGGGTTGACCTCCACGAGCTTGCGCGCGATTGATACGGCCGGGAAGATGTGGCCTCCCGTGCCTCCGCCGCTGATGATTACCCTGAGTGCTCTATATTCCATAATCGTTCATTTCTTCTGCGAGTTGAACTTCTTCTTCCTCCGTGATGTCCTGCGGTGCGCCGTTGGTCTCGAATTCGTCGAGGTCGTCAAGTCCGGCCTGCACGTTCTCCTTGAGCTCCAGAAGCGGCTGGGCGTCGCGCTGCTCCTTCTCTATGCGTCTCTGCGCTATGCGGCTGAACGACAGTATGATGCCGAACGCCAGGCTGAAGCAGAGGAAGGCACTGTTGCCATGGCTGATGAGCGGCAGCGTCTGACCGGTCATGGGGCCGATGTCGGCGTTGACGAACATGTGCAGGAAAGCCTGGCCGGTTATGAGCAGGCACAGTCCGGCTACTGTTATCTTGGCGTACATGTCCTTGCCGCAGTTCCGCACTATGATGGAGCCTCTCGCCATAAGCGATACATACAGGAAGATGATGATGAGAGCGCCCCACAGGCCGTATTCTTCTATGATGAAGCTGTACATGTAGTCCTCGGACATGTCGGGGACTACGTAACGCTGCGTGCTCTGGCCGGGGCCTTTGCCGAGGATGCCGCCTTCCTTGATGGCGATCTTGGCGCTGTAGGGCTGGCGTATCTTGTCCAGGGCCTTGTAGTATTCGTCCGATCCCACGCGCGCGTCTATGACCTGCTGCTCCCAGTTGTCGTGCTCGGACAGACGGCTTACGGCGGTGCCGATGCGTCCCAGTACTTTCTTTCCGCTGAGTTCGTATATTCCCCAGCAGGCCGCTATGATTACTACGGCCGCCGCCGCAAGTATGGCCATGTCGCGGAAATTCCCACCGCCGAGTAGTATCACCAGGAACATGATTCCGCCTATGAACAGGGCCGACGAGTTGCTGCCGGGGATGATCATCAGCAGGGTGACGATGAACGGCAGATATATGTAGAGTATCTTCTTCCAGATGTCCTTTTTGGGACCCTTGAGCTCGCCTTTCTTGAAGGCGTCCAGCGCCCATGCGAGGTACAGGACCATCGCCACCTTGACTATCTCGAATACGTGGATCTGGAATCCGGGGATGCGAAGGATGCGCCTGGCGCCGTTGATTTCCACGGACTTGAGGAACGGAAGGTCGATCTTGGACAGCAGCAGGGCAAGCAGGACGAAGCTGAGCAGGAATCCCCACTGTGAGCACCAGCGGAAGAATCCTATGTTCTTTATGTTGTAGCAGATGATGATGAGGGCGAGGCCTGCCGCCACGATGAACAGCTGGTGACGCACGATGTCCACGCGCGTCTGGCCGCCCTCGAGCAGGCGGGAGGTGGAAGAGAAAATGCACACGATGCTGATCAGGATCAACATCAGTGCGATGATCCAGACCACCTTGTCGCCTTCGATCTGCTCGAAGAAATTCCAGGCTGTGCGCTTTCCCTTTGCCATTGTCTTACAGTTTCCTTACCGCCATCTTGAACTTGCGTCCGCGGTCTTCATAATTCTGGAAGAGGTCGAAGCTGGCGCAGCAGGGGCTAAGCAGGACCACGTCCCCGGGCTTCGCTATCATGCTGGACACCTTCACTGCCTCTTCGGCGCTGTCGGTGTCGGCGATCATCTCTTCACCCACTATGGGGGCGAAGGCTTCGTGTATCTTCCTGTTGTCCACTCCGAGGCATACGATGGCCTTGACCTTCTCGCGTACCAGGTCGTTCAGGACGCTGTAGTCGTTGCCCTTGTCGGTGCCTCCCGCGATCCAGACCACCGGCCTTGTCTGGCACTCCAGCGCATACCATGCGGAATCCACGTTGGTCGCCTTGGAGTCGTTGATGTACAAGACGTCGCGTACGCTCAGCACCGGCTCCAGCCTGTGCTCGATGGGAGCGAAGCTGCCCAGCGCCTCGCGTATCGTGGTGTCTTCTATGCCGGTTACCTTGGCTGCGATCGCCGCCGCCATGGAGTTGTATATGTTGTGCCTGCCGCTGAGAGCCAGCTCGCGGAGGTAGATTTCGCTTTCGCTCTGCTCGTAGCGGACTACGATGCGGTTGCCGTCCAGGTAGGCGCCCTGCTCGACCTTCTTCTCCTGGGAGAAGGGGAGCATCTTGCAGTGGAGGACTATCTTGCTGAGATGCTCGATGGTGATGGCGTCGTCGGAGTCGAAGATGAAGCAGTCTTCCGGACGGAGATTGCGGGTGATCTTGAACTTGGCCCTCACGTAGTTCTCCATGTTGTGGTCGTAACGGTCCAGATGGTCGGGGGTGATGTTGGTGATGATTGCGATGTCGGGGCGGAAATCGTAGGTGTCGTCCAGCTGGAAGCTGCTGATTTCCAGGACATAGTAATCGTGCTGCTCGGTGGCCACCTGCAGGGCGTAGCTCTTCCCGATATTGCCTCCCAGGCCGACGTTGAGTCCGGCTTCCTTGAGCAGGTAGTGGATGAGCGAGGTGGTGGTGGTCTTGCCGTTGGATCCGGTTATGCAGATCTTCTTGGCGCTGTCGTAGCGGGATGCGAACTCGATCTCGGAGACTATGTGCGTGCCCTGTGCGGCGAATTCGCGCACCAGCGGGGCCGTGGAGGGGATGCCGGGGCTCTTTATGACCTCGTCCGCGTCGAGCAGGTGCTCGCGCGTATGTCCGCCCTGCTCGAACGGAATATCCCATTCGCGCAAGGTGCGGGCGTATTCGTCCTTGATCTGCCCGTTGTCGGACAGGAACACGTCGAATCCCTTCACTTTAGCGAGCACCGCGGCTCCGACGCCGCTTTCGGCTCCTCCCAATACAACTATCTTGGACATTTTTCTATCTTATCTTCAGTAAGGCGAGCGTAGTGACCGCCAGTATTATTCCTATTATCCAGAACCGTGTGACTATGCGGGGCTCCGGAATGCCTTTTTTCTGGTAATGATGATGGAGCGGCGCCATCAGGAACACCCTGCGGCCCTCTCCGTATTTGCGCTTCGTATGCTTGAACCACGACCTCTGGATTATCACCGAGAGGCTTTCGGCCACAAAGATTCCGCAGAGCAGGGGAAGGATGAGCTCCTTGCGGATAAGCACGGCGCTCACGCCGATTATGCCGCCGATCGTGAGGCTGCCGGAGTCGCCCATGAACACCTGCGCCGGGAATGTGTTGTACCACAGGAAGCCTATGAGGGCTCCGACGAACGCCGCCATGAATATGGCCACCTCGCCCGATCCCGGTATGTACATGATGTTGAGGTAATTGGCGTCGATGACGTCGCCGCTCAGCCAGGCCATGACGCCGATGGTTACGCCTACGATAGCTGATGTGCCGGTGGCCAGGCCGTCCATGCCGTCGGTGAGGTTGGTGCCGTTGGAGCATGCGAGGGTGACCAGGATTATCATTATCATGTATATGCCCCATGAGCAATAGACTCCGAGCTGCCCCTTGAACGGCGACAGCCAGCTGTAGTCGAACTCATGCGCCTTGACGAAGGGGATAGTGGTGACGAGTTTGTCGGTGGGGATGTCGGGGCTGATGCACACTATGAGCGCGACCAGCAGGCCAAGCGCGAACTGGAGCACCAGCTTGCCCTTCTCGCTCAGGCCTTCCTTGTTGTGCTTGAAAACCTTGATGTAGTCGTCCAGGAAGCCGATTCCGCCGCACCATACCGTGGTGATGAGCAGCAGGATGGTGTAGATGCTGTCCAGCCTGCACACCAGAAGCGCGGAACCGAGCAGGGACACCATGATTATCAGGCCGCCCATGGTGGGGGTGCCTTTCTTCTGCATCTGTCCCTCGAGTCCCAGGTCGCGTATGGTCTCTCCGATCTGGTGCTTCTGCAGCCAGCGGATTATCTTTCCTCCTGCGATGAAGGAAATGAGCATGCTGATGACGGCGGCCGCCATTGCCCTGAATGAAAGGTAATGGACCAATCCCATGCCGGGAAAGTGAACGCCGAGGCTTTGGAGCCAGTCTACAAGGTGGTAGAGCATTGCCTGAAAATCTCTGTTACTATTTCTTTTTCGTCAAAATGTGTCTTCTGCGTGCCTATTATCTGGTAGGTCTCGTGACCTTTGCCGGCGAGGAGCACGGTGCTGCCGGCGGGGGAGAGCATGAGGGCCGTGCGTATCGCTTCCTTGCGGTCCGCGATAAATATGGCCTTTGCCAGGCCGCTGCGGTCGAATCCCCTGCGTATCTCTTCCATTATGTCTTCCGTGCGCTCCGTGCGGGAATTGTCCGAGGTGACGAATATGCGGTCCGCCCATTTCTGGGCCACCTGCGCCATCTCCGGACGTTTGGTGCGGTCGCGGTCTCCGCCGCAGCCGAACAGGCACACGAGGTTTCTGGAAGGACAGACTTCCCGGAGGGTGCGAAGCACGTTCTCCAGCGCATCCGGGGTATGTGCGTAGTCGATTACGGCGACGATATCGTTGGGACCGTGGATGGTCTCCAGGCGTCCCGGGGCCGATTCCAGCGCCGACAGTGCCAGCAGGACCTCGTCCTTGGGAGCGCCCAGGGCTATGGCGGCGCAGTAAATCGCCATGAGGTTGTATGCGTTGTGCTCGCCGATGAGCCTGGTCCAGACCTCGGATCCGTCGATGCGGAGGAGCATGCCCTCGAAGCTCTTTTCCAGGATGCGGCAGCTGTGGTCCGCAAGGCTCCTGCAGGAGTATGTGAGCTTGCGTGCTGCGGTATTCTGCAGCATGACGTCGCCGTGCTTGTCGTCTATGTTGGTGATGGCCACCGCCTTGGGCCCGAGTTCGTCGAAGAAGCGCTTCTTGCAGCGAAGGTACTCGGCGAAGGTCCCATGGTAATCCAGATGGTCGTGGGTGAGGTTGGAGAAGATGCCGACGGCGAATTCCAGCCCGGTCACCCTTTCCTGCTCCACTCCTATCGAGCTGACCTCCATGAAGCAGTACTGGCAGCCCTTTTCCACCATCTGCGCCAGCAGGGCGTTGGTGGTGAGGGGGTCGGAGGTGGTATTTGCCGTCTCGATGCGCTCGCCGCCGACGTAATTGGCAATGGTGGAAAGGAGTCCGCATTCGTAACCCATCGAGCGGAACATCCTGTAGAGGAGCGTCACCGTGGTGGTCTTGCCGTTGGTGCCGGTGATGCCGACGAGTTTGAGCTGCCCGCTCGGGTGGCCGTAGAATGCATCCGCGGCGTAGGCGATTGCCTTGCGGGAATCCTTGACGATTATTGTCGAAATCTGGCGCCCGGGCTGTTCCTTGTCGGAAGACTGCGCCCTCGCTCCTGTTCGTAAGGGCCAAAGTCGCTCGGGCGCAGTCTCCCGAACGTCCAGCCCGGTCTCGTCGGGCATTTCCTCATACATCACCGCAGCTGCACCGGCTTCTATTGCCTTGCCGATGTAGGCGCGGCCGTCGTTGCCGCAGCCGTTCACCGCAACGAAGAGGCATCCGGGCACGACCTTGCGGGAATCGTTGCAGACGGCGCTGATCTCCAGATCGGCGCTGCCGGCAAGCGAAACGACTCCGCAGTTCTTTATTATGTCGCTCAGTCTCATTTGCTTGCGGTGAGTTTGGGTTGGAAACAAGGGTCTATGCTGTAGAGCCCGTTGACAAGGCTCTTGACTGCTCTCGCAGGAATGCCGCCGCCCTGGAACTGCTTGGACGTAGGCTTGCTGAAAACGGTGCAGATGACGCTGTAGTGAGGGTCGTCGGCGGGGAAGAATCCCACGAAGGTGCCCTGGTACTTGCGCCTGCCGTATTCGTCTTTATAGGAACCGCCGGAATATGTGCCGAAGGAGGTTCCGGTCTTGCCGGCCACCTGGCACTTGGCGTCCTTGAGCCTGCGGGCGGTACCTTCTTCGGTGACGGCCTTGAGGGCTCGGGTGATGGTGTCTGCCACCGCTTTGCTGCATATGGTGGACATGAGTGCGGGACCGCGGGTGCTCTTGACTATGCCGTCTTTCTCTATGTCTTCCACCAGGTAGGGCTTCATCATGCGGCCCTTGTTGGCTATCGCGTTGTAGAATGTAAGGATGTGCAGCGGAGTCTCGCGGGTGCCGTAGCCGTAGCCCATCACCGCCAGGTCGCTCAGGCTCCAGTAGCGGTTCTTGTCCTTGGGGGATGGGATGGTGGGGGAGGCGAGGCCGGCGAGGTCGAAGTCGAAAGCCTCCGCCAGCTTGTAGCTGTGGATGTTTTCGATGAAACGCATGGGCTTCTTGCTGTAGTTGGACACCGCAAGCGTGCCGAACATGTAGTTGGAAGATATCTTGAATCCGTCTATGATGGAGATGCTGCTGGTGTTGTGCAGCCTTTCGTGGTCCAGCATGTGGACGTCCTGGGGGATGCTGCGTACGCCTTTTATGACACCGTGGTTGGTGGGGATGGTCTCGTCGAGGCTCTTGATGTGGCCGTCGGAGAGAACCTGCATGAGGGTGACGGTCTTGAATACGGAACCCGGTTCGATGGCCCTGCCGATGGCGAGGTTGCTGACCTCCTCGAAGGTGGCGGCGTCGCCGTCGCGGTACAGATTGACCATGGCCCTGATGGCGCCGGTGGAGGATTCCATCAGCACGAGGCATGCTCCTTCCAGGTCGGCCTCCTCCCTGATTTCGTCGAACAGGGCGCGGTAGGCTATATCCTGGTAGTCGATGTTGATGGTGGTGCGGATGTCCTTTCCGTCCTCCGCGCGCGTACGGGTGCTGTCGTTGTCCTGCACGCGGCCGGCGTCGGTGACCTTGAGCCACTCCTTGCCTTCCTGGCCGTGGAGCACGTAGTCGAACTTGCCCTCCAGGCCTACGTGGGTGTTGCCTACTGCGGAACTGTTGTCGCGCACGAACCCTATGGTGCGGCGGGCAAGCTTGCCGTACGGATATATGCGGATGTTCTTCTGCTCGGCGATGAAGCCGCCCAGGTTGCGCCCTTCGTTGAACAGGGGGAAGGTCTTGACGCGGTTGTAGACGTTACGGTCTACGGGCTTGCCTATCTTGACATACTTCTTGCCGTTCCTGCGTCCGTCCATTATCAGCTTGTAATACTGGTCGGCGGTCTTGTCCGGGAACACCTTGGGAAGCTCCCTGCTCAGGGCGAGCGCCTTTTCCTGCCAGACCTTTTCGCGCTCCTCGCCTTTCTTGCGGTCCGATGCGAACTCCTCGCGCCTTACGGTGCAGTCCATGGCGATCTGGTAGGTGGGGCAGGACATCGCCAGCAGACGGCCGTTGCAGTCGATTATATTGCCCCTCACGGGCTCCAGCGTGCGTGCGCGGCTGGACGGGGTGAGTGCGCTCTCGATCTTGGGGTTGGGCTTGAAGAACGCCTGTATGCCCGCAATCTTGAGGAACAGCACCACGGATGCGAGCAGCAACGCGACGTATATGACGTACAGGATCACTCCTATACGGTCGCGGGTCTTTTTGGTCTCTGTGTTCGCTTCCATGTTACTTTACGAGCAATGTTGCGGGCTGGGTGGGTTCCGTCACCCTGGAGCCTTTCTGTTCCAGGAGGTTCCGCACCGACGAGCGTTTGCTGAGGCTCACCAGGTCGAATACCTTCTGGGAGTGTACTATTTCCAGTTCCTGGAGCTCGGCCTTTTTCTTCTCCACCTTGTTCATGGTGTTCTCTATCATGAGGGAGAGCCAGATCACCATGGCGAAGAGGAAGAATACATAGACTATGTGGACGAAGTAGCGCCCTACGTTGAGGCGCAGCAGGAACTCGCCCCGCAGCATCGCCACCAGGCTGTTGCGCAGTCCCCGTCCGAGGTCTTGTATTTTCCAGGTTTTCTCCATTATATCTTCTCTGCGATGCGCAGTTTGGCGCTGCGGGCGCGGGTGTTTTCGCTTATCTCCGATTCTTCCGGCAGTATGGGCTTGCGTCCCACCGGTCTCAGGGGGGCGGAGCTCCTGCCGTAAACGTCTTTCTCATCCGCTCCGTCCGTGCGGCCGCTGCGGATGAAATTCTTTACCATGCGGTCCTCCAGGGAATGGTAGGTGATGACGACGAGCCTTCCCCCCTTGCGCAGGGATTTGCTGGCGCCGGTGAGGAACTTCTCCAGCGAGCGCATCTCGTCGTTGACCTCGATGCGCAGCGCCTGGTAGACCTTGGCAAGGTATTTATGCTCAGCGAAAGAAGGCAGGGCTCCCGCCACGGCGTTGCCGAGGTCGCCGGTGGAGTGGATAGGAGCCTTCGCCCGTGCGGCTACGATGAGCTGCGCGAGCTTGCGGGCGTTATCGACCTCACCGTAGATT
>JAFZZW010000086.1 GCA_017615615.1 Bacteroidales bacterium | reverse complement strand
GTCACCTATGTGGACGCCGACCAGATCCGCGTCAAGTACGACCGCACCGACGACGAAAAGTTCGTTTCCTTCGCACCGGAGGAGGTCGTTTACAAGCTCCCCATCTACCGCAGGACCAACCAGAGCACCACTATCAACCTCAAGCCCATCGTGCGCAAGGGGGACAAGATAGAGAAGGGCCAGGTCCTCACCGAGGGCTACGCCACGCAGGGCGGAGAGCTCGCGCTCGGCCGCAACCTCAAGGTGGCATTCATGCCCTGGAAGGGATACAACTACGAGGACGCCATCGTGCTTAGCGAAGAGATGGTCAAGTGGGATATCCTCACCTCCATCCACGTCGACGAGTACCTCACCGAGGTCCGTGACACCAAGCGCGGCATGGAAGAGCTCACCTCCGACATCCCCAACGTCAGCGAAGACGCCACCCGCGACCTCGGCAAGGACGGTATCATCCGCATAGGCGCACACGTCGAGCCGGGCGATATCATGATCGGCAAGATCACCCCGAAGGGCGAGAGCGATCCTTCCCCGGAAGAGAAGCTCCTCAAGGCCATCTTCGGCGACAAGGCAGGCGACGTGAAAGACGCCTCCCTCAAGGCCAATCCTTCCCTGTCCGGCACCGTGGTGGGCACCGCCCTCTACACCAAGCTCGCCAAGGAAAGCGGCCGCAGGGGCCAGTCCAAACTGGACCAGAAGGCCCGCCTGGAAGCCCGCCAGCAGGAATTCGACGCCAAGGCGGAGAAGCTCCGCGAGGATCTCATCAGCCGTCTTGCAGTCCTTACCAAGAACCGCAAGAGCGCCGGTATCTGCGACCTGTACAACGTGGAGATAGTTCCCAAGGACAAGAAGTTCACCGCCGAGTTGCTCCGCAGCATCGACTACCAGAACGTCGGTTCCGGCAAGTGGACCTCCGACAAGGACACCAACGCGATGATCCGCGACCTTATCAACAATTACTGCATCACCTACAAGACCGAAGCCGCCGCGTTCAAGCGCGAAATCGACAAGATGAAAGTCGGCGACGAGCTCCCCAACGGCGTCATGCAGCTTGCGAAGGTCTATATCGCCAAGAAGCGCAAGATCACCGTCGGTGACAAGATGGCAGGCCGTCACGGCAACAAGGGTATCGTTGCCAAGATCGTCCGCCGCGAGGACATGCCGTTCCTCGACGACGGCACCCCGGTGGACATCGTCCTCAACCCTCTCGGCGTGCCTTCCCGTATGAACCTCGGCCAGATCTATGAAACCGTGCTCGGTTGGGCGGGTTACAGGCTCGGGCTCAAGTTCAGCACCCCGATTTTCGACGGCGCCAGCATCGACGAGATCTGCGACTACACCGACAAGGCGGGCGTTCCCCGCTTCGGCAAGACGCAGCTCCGCGACGGCGGCACCGGTGACTATTTCGACCAGCCCGCAACCGTCGGCGTCATCTACATGATCAAGCTCGGCCACATGGTCGACGACAAGATGCACGCCCGCTCCATCGGTCCCTACTCCCTCATCACCCAGCAGCCTCTCGGCGGTAAAGCCCAGTTCGGCGGCCAGCGTTTCGGTGAAATGGAGGTCTGGGCCCTCGAGGCATTCGGTGCGGCCAACACCCTCCAGGAGATCCTCACCGTGAAGTCCGACGACATCACCGGCCGTTCCAAGACCTACGAGGCCATCGTAAAGGGTGATCCCATGCCTCCCGCAGGCATTCCCGAATCCCTCAACGTGCTCCTGCACGAGCTCCGCGGCCTCGGTCTCAAAGTCACTTTGGAATAATCAATTACAGCGATACACGATATGCCTACATTCAATAACAGGGATAATAAGGTAAAGAGCAACTTCAAGACAATCAGCATCTCGCTCGCATCTCCCGAGGATATTACCGAAAGGAGCTGCGGGGAAGTCCTCAAGCCCGAAACCGTCAACTACAGGACCTACAAGCCCGAGAAGGACGGTCTCTTCTGCGAGAAGATTTTCGGTCCCACCAAGGACTACGAGTGCTATTGCGGCAAGTACAAGAGGATCCGTTACCGCGGTATCGTCTGCGACAGGTGCAACGTCGAAGTCACCGAGAAGAAAGTGCGTCGCGAGAGGATGGGCCACATCAGCCTCACCGTCCCCGTCGCACACATCTGGTACTTCAAGTCCGCCCCCAACAAGATTTCCGCTCTTCTGGGCCTTCCCGCCAAGAAGCTGGAGTCCGTCATCTACTACGAGAAATATATAGTCGTAAACGTGGGCAAGTACGAGCCCTCCGAATCCCGCGGCGAAAGCCCCGTGGCCAAGATGGACCTCCTCTCGGAGGACGAATACCTCGACATCCTCGGCAGCGAGTCCCTCAAGGGCAATGAGAATCTTCCCGATTCCGACCCCGACAAGTTCGTCGCCAAAATGGGTGCAGAGGGCATCTACGACCTTCTCAAGCAGATAGACGTGGAGGCTCTGGGCAAGGAGCTCCGCCAGAAGATGGCAACGGAGAGCAGCCAGCAGCGCAAGACCGCAATGCTCAAGCGCCTGCAGGTCGTCAAGTGGTTCCAGGAATCCAAGGGCGTCAACCGTCCCGAGTGGATGATCATGAAGGTCATCCCCGTCATTCCGCCGGATCTGCGTCCCCTCGTCCCCCTGGACGGCGGCCGCTTCGCCACATCCGACCTCAACGACCTCTACCGTCGCGTCATCATCCGCAACAACCGTCTCAAGAGGCTCTTCGAAATCAAGGCTCCCGAGGTGATTCTCCGCAACGAGAAGCGCATGCTTCAGGAGGCCGTGGACAGCCTGTTCGACAATTCCAAGAAGTCCAGCGCCGTAAAGAGCGAGTCCAACAGGGCCCTCAAGAGTCTGTCCGACTCCCTCAAGGGCAAGCAGGGCCGCTTCCGCCAGAACCTCCTCGGCAAGCGCGTCGACTATTCGGCACGTTCCGTCATCGTCGTGGGTCCCGAGCTCAACATGCATGAGTGCGGTCTGCCCAAGTACATGGCGGCGGAGCTCTACAAGCCTTTCATCATCCGCAAGCTCATCGAGCGCGGCATAGTGAAGACCGTCAAGAGCGCGAAGAAGATAGTCGACCGCAAGGACGCCGTCATCTGGGACATCCTGGAGAACGTCATGAAGGGTCATCCCGTGCTGCTCAACCGCGCACCTACCCTCCACCGTCTCGGTATCCAGGCCTTCCAGCCCAGGATGATCGAGGGCAAGGCAATCCAGCTGCACCCTCTCGCCTGTACCGCGTTCAACGCCGACTTCGACGGCGACCAGATGGCAGTACACCTTCCTTTGGGCAACGCCGCCATCATGGAGGCACAGCTTCTCATGCTCGGCAGCCAGAACATTCTCAACCCCGCCAACGGCGCCCCTATCACCGTTCCTTCCCAGGATATGGTGCTTGGTCTGTACTACATCACCAAGGTCCGTCCGGGCGCAAAGGGCGAGGGCAAGAGGTTCTACGGCCCCGAGGAAGTCATCATCGCCTACAACGAGAAGGCCATCGCCATGCACGCGGAAATCCAGGTAAGGATTCCCGCCGACAAGCAGGATCCTTCCAAGGGCACCCAGATGGTGAAGACCACCGCAGGACGCATCATCGTCAACCAGTTCGTTCCCGACGAGGTTCCCTTCGTCAACGAAGTGCTCGGCAAGAAGGCGCTCCGCAAGATCATCACCAGCGTCATCAAGAACACCGGTGTCACCCGCACCGCCAAGTTCCTCGACGACATCAAGAACCTCGGTTACGACCAGGCTTTCCGTGCCGGTATCTCCTTCAACCTCGGCGACGTCATCGTCCCCAAGGAGAAGCAGACGCTCATCGACGATGCCTACAAGAACATCGCCGGCATCCGGGACAACTACAATATGGGCTTCATCACCAACCAGGAGCGTTACAACAAGGTAATCGACCTCTGGACCAGCGTCGACAACAACCTCACCGGAATCGTCACCAAGCAGATTTCCGGCGACCAGCAGGGCTTCAACCCCGTGTTCATGATGCTCGACTCCGGAGCCCGTGGTTCCACCCAGCAGATCAAGCAGCTCTGCGGCATGCGAGGCCTTATGGCCAAGCCTCAGAAGAGCGGCGCCGCAGGAGCGGAAATCATCGAGAACCCGATTATCTCCAACCTCAAGGAAGGAATGTCCGTGCTCGAGTACTTCATCTCCACCCACGGTGCCCGCAAGGGTCTGGCCGACACCGCCCTCAAGACCGCTGACGCAGGTTACCTCACCAGGCGACTGGTCGACGTATCCCACGACGTCATCATCAACGAGGAAGACTGCGGAACCCTCCGCGGACTCGTCGCCACGTCCATCAAGAACAAGGACGAGGTCGTCGAATCCCTCGGCGAGCGCATCCTGGGCCGCACCAGCGTCCACGATATCTTCAACCCTCTCACGGGCGAGCTTATCATCCGTGCAGGCGAAGAGATTCGCGAGAAGCACGCCGAACTCATCGACTCCCTGCCCATCGAGCAGGTGGAAATCCGTTCGGTCCTCACCTGCGAGAGCCGCAAGGGCGTCTGCGCCAAGTGCTACGGCCGCAACCTCGCCACCAGCCGCATGGTTGAGAAGGGAGAGGTCGTGGGCGTCATCGCGGCGCAGTCCATCGGCGAGCCCGGTACCCAGCTTACGCTGCGTACCTTCCACGTCGGCGGTACCGCATCCGGTGCAGTTGCAGACTCCTTCATCGAGTCCAAATACAACGGAAAGCTCGCATACGAGGAACTCCGCACCATCGAGCGCGTCAACGACCTCGGCGAGAAGGAGAACGTCGTTGTGAGCCGCATGACCGAGCTCCGCATCGTCGACGAGAACACCGGCATCACCTTCTCCCAGTACGACATCCCTTACGGTTCCGTCATCTTCAAGGGCGACGGCGCCAAGGTGGTCAAGGGAGACCGCATCTGCGAATGGGATCCGTACAACGCCATCACCATCGTTGAAACCGCAGGTACCGTGCGCTTCGAGAACATGGTCGAAGGCTCCACCTTCGTGAAGGAAGCCGCCGACGAGTTCAGCATGAGCACCGACAAGGTCATCGTCGAGTCCAAGGACAAGATGAAGAGCCCTACCCTGCACATCATCGACGCGTCCGGCGCCGACGTACGCCAGTTCAACCTTCCTGTCGGAGCCCACGTCACCGCGGAGGACGGCAGCAACGTGAAGGTCGGCGACGTCATCATCAAGATCCCGCGCGCGATCGGCAAGGCAAGCGACATCACCGGCGGTCTGCCGCGAGTCACCGAGCTCTTCGAGGCCCGCAACCCGTCCAATCCCGCCATCCTCTCCGAAATCAACGGCGAAGTCCGCATGGGCAACGTCAAGAGGGGCAACCGCGAGATAGTCGTACGCAACCGCAGCGGCGTCGAGAAGCACTATCTGGTGCCTCTTACCAAGCAGATCCTCGTCCAGGAGAACGACTACGTCAAGGCAGGCACTCCCCTGTCCGACGGCGGCACTTCCCCCAACGACATCCTCAACATTCTCGGTCCCGTCAGGGCTCAGGAATACATCGTCAACGAGGTCCAGGCCGTTTACCGTCTGCAGGGCGTGAAGATCAACGACAAGCACTTCGAGATCATCATCCGCCAGATGATGCGCAAGGTGGAAATCACCGACGCCGGCGACACCCAGTTCCTCAAGGAAGAACTTGTGGACAAGTGGAAGTTCATGGACGCCAACGACGCCATCTACGGCAAGCACGTCATAGAGGACGCCGGAGCATCCGAGCGCTACTTCGCCGGTGACATAATCGGCCTGCGTGAGCTCAAGAGCGAAAACGCCTCCCTGGAGCGCCAGGGCCTCAAGCTGATGGTAACCCGCCCCGCACGTCCCGCGACCGCGCGCCTCGTGCTCCAGGGTATCACCCGCGCGGCCCTCAAGACCGACAGCTTCATGTCCGCAGCATCCTTCCAGGAGACCACCAAGGTTCTCAGCGAAGCCGCCATCCGCGGCCGCGTCGACCACCTCGAAGGCCTCAAGGAGAACGTTATCTGCGGTCACCTGATTCCTGCCGGTACCGGTCTCAAGGAGTACCAGGATCTCATCGTCACAAAGAACGACGGACTGACCCAAACCCTTAGTGAACTCTAAAAGACTGAATATTCATTAAAACGCCGGCCTGGGTATGGCCGGCGTTTTTTTTGTCCTTTAAACCGATTTTTTCTATATTTGGCATGTTTACTTTATCATTATGACACAAACTTCTCAATCGGTTTACGATGCCCGCACGCTTGGTAAGGGCAAAATGCTTACCCTGGGCCTCCAGCACATGTTCGCCATGTTCGGAGCCACGGTCCTGGTCCCTGTAATCACAGGTCTTTCGATGAGTGCCACCTTGCTGTTCGCAGGTTTGGGCACTTTAATTTTTCATTTCCTGACCAAACTCAAGGTTCCGGCGTTCCTCGGATCTTCCTTCGCATTCCTCGGCGGGTATGCGGCAGTGGTCTCCATGGGCGCGCAGCAGGGGCTCAGCGCCGCGGAGTCGCTTCCCTATGCCTGTATCGGAGTCTTCTCGGCAGGCATTGTTTATTTCATCCTGGCCGGACTGATTGCCGCATTCGGGGCAAAGAAGGTCATGCGCTTCTTCCCGCCCATCGTAACCGGCCCCATCATCATAGCCATAGGCCTCACCCTTTCCGGCTCGGCCATCCAGAACTGCAACAGCAACTGGTGGATAGCCCTGCTGGCCATCGCCATCATCATAGTCTGCAATATATGGGGTAAAGGCATGATTCGCATCATACCCATCCTTCTGGGCGTCCTGGGCTCATATATCGTGGCGGCCTGCTTCGGCCTCTGCGACTTCTCCGCCGTCAAGGAGGCCGCCTGGCTTGGAGTTCCTTTCCGCTGGGAGAATACGGCTTTCCATGTTTTCGGCAATCCCAACTGGGGCCTGCTGGTCAGCGCCATTATCGCCATCGTACCAATTTCGCTCGCCACCATGATGGAGCACATCGGCGACATGTGCGCCATTTCATCGACCGTCGGCATCAACTACCTTGAGAATCCCGGCCTGCACCGTACGCTCATGGGAGACGGCCTCGCAACCATGCTGGCCTCCCTGTTCGGCGCTCCCGCAAATACCACCTACGGCGAGAATACCGGAGTGCTCAACCTCACAAGGGTATATGACCCCCGCGTCATCCGCATCGCCGCCGTGTTCGCCATAATCCTCAGCTTCTGCCCCAAGTTCAGCGCTCTCATCGCCTGCATGCCGGCATCCACCATCGGAGGCGTCTCCCTGGTGCTTTACGGTATGATTTCCGCCGTCGGCGTCCGCAACATCGTGGAGAACAAGGTCGATTTCACCAAGAGCCGCAACGTGCTCGTCGCCGCCCTCATCCTGGTTCTCGCCATCGGCATCAAGTATGGGGCCAATGATTCCATCAACCTCGGATTCACCTCGCTTAGCGGCCTCGCCGTCGCCGCCATCGTCGGCGTCATCCTCAATGCGGTGCTGCCCGGCAAGGACTACGAGTTCGGCGCCAACCCCCAGGGAGACAAGGCGGTGGACTTCGAGATAAACCCTTCCCTGCGCAAGTAAGACAATGAAGCCCGTCCCCGTCCTGTTTCTGCTGCTGATGCTTTCGCCTGCGCTGCATGCGCAGTCCACAAGCATCACCGGATTCGGCCACGACCCTTCGGACGCCGCGGCCGTCAGGCAGATGCAGGCACGGATGGACAGGATCCACGCCACGCAGCACAGGCCCACGGTGGCGCTTGTGCTCGGTGGCGGCGGAGCCAAGGGCGCCGCGCACATCGGCGCCATCAAGCGCATCGAGGAACTGGGGATTCCGGTAGATGTCGTACTCGGCACCAGCATGGGCGGCCTCGTGGGCGGCCTGTACGCCCTCGGCTACGACGGCAATTATCTGGATTCCCTCATCCGTTCCGTCGACTGGGAACTCACCCTCAGCGACCGCATCCCGCGGAGCCGCATAGCCCGGTCGCAGCTCAAATACAAGGAGACCTACATCCTCTCCGTCCCTTTCTACCAGAGAGGCGTCAAGGAGAGTCCGAGCCTGAATGAAATCCTGCGTGCCAATTCGCTTACGCTGTACCAGAACGAGCTCAAGAACAATTTCCTGCGCGGGCTGCCTTCCGGAATCATAGAGGGGCAGAATGTATCCAACATCTTCACCAGCGTGTCCGCCGGATACGCCGACTCCCTGGATTTCTTCTCCCTGCCGATTCCTTTCATCTGCATGGCGACGGACATGTATTCCGGCGACGCCAAGGCCTGGCACAGCGGGAACCTCGCAACCGCAATGCGCTCCACTATGGCCATCCCCGGCCTCTTCACGCCCGTACGCACCGACGGCATGGTGCTGCTCGACGGCGGCATGCTCAACAACTTCCCCGTCGACCTCGCCATGAAGATAGGGGCCGACATAATAATAGGCGTGGACATATCGGACGAGAACCACGAGTTCCTTTCCCTCAACAACATGATGGACATCTTCTGGCGGGGCCTGGACCTGTTCTCCAACGACGACTTCAACCTCCACCCGGAGATCACCGACATCCGCATCAAGCCGGACCTTCATGAATTCAACATGATGAGCTTCAGCAGCGATGCCGTAGCTACCATACTGGACAGGGGCTACGAGGCCGCGCTGGAGGCCGACAAAGGCCTGCAGGAGATCAGCAGGCTGACCGGCGGGAAGGGTACGAAGCTACAGGGCCCGCCCGCACGCGACGTCAACCGGGAGGCCCTGCTCATCGAAGGGATAGACCTGGAGGGCGTTGCTCCGTCCGACACCCTTTTCATCCGGCAACTCATCAGCATTCATCCCGGAGACCGCGTCACCCGCCAGGAAATAGAGAAGCAGACATCCAAGGTTTACGGCACCGGCGCCTTCGAGCACGTATCTTACAGGATTACGGGAAAAGAGGAGCCGTACAGGCTCAAGGTAGTCTGCCGCCAGGGCCCTGTGCACCACTTCGGCATCGGCCTGCACATGGACACGGAAGAGGTGACGTCGCTGCTCGTCAACTTCGGATTCAACGTACACGACCTCAGCGGCCACGTGCTGGAGTCCACCGTTAAGGTATCTGCCAATCCCTACTTCGAGGGACGCTACAGCTACCGTACGAAAAGGGGCCCGTCATACAACCTTCGCACGCTGGTCAAGGTAATCAACCGCAACCAGTTCAACTTCCTCGGCAGCAAGTTCTCGCTGGAGTCAGTCGACCTGCGGCAGGAGGCATACCTGGACTGGGAACGCCGGCGCGCATGGGAACTTCGGATCGGCGTGAGCAACGACTATTACGCCCTCGGCTCGCTGATGACCGACAACCCGGTGGTGGACTACGACACCCGCAGCCAGTCCAACGACTACATCTCGCTCTGGACCGATTTCTCCGTGGACACCTTCGACGACGCCGTCTTCCCCGTGTCCGGCTGGCAGGCGAAGGCGAGCTATACATTCAATCCGGGAGGGCTGGTGACACGCTCGGCGCCGTTCCACATTGCGCAGGTCAACGCACGCACCGCCCTGAGCCCCCTGCCGTGGCTCACCGTCCTGCCTTCCGCGGACGTCCGGATACTGTTCGGGGATGACATACCCCTGCCGTACACCAACCTCATCGGAGGCCAGATCCGCGGACGCTACCTCGACCAGCAGATACCGTTCACCGGAATCCCCTACGCATCCGTAACCCAGTCCGCCCTCGCGCTCGGGTCGGTGGATATACGGTTCAACCCGTTACGTAACCATTATGTCTCGCTGATTGCCGGAGGCGGCATCACGGCGCGTACGGTACCCGGCTTCTTCCGGCCGGAGCAGACCACCGTGCCGTTCATGGGATTCGGCCTCGAGTACGCGCTGGGGACCATGGCAGGCCCGCTCAAGGTCAACGTCAACTGGTCCAGCGTCACCAGGTCGCCGGGTCTCTACCTTTCATTCGGATTCGATTTTTAGTTATATTTGCACAAACAACGACTGATATGAAAAGATTTGCACTAATTCTCATGTGCGCAGCGGGTATCGTCCTCTGCGCAAGCTGCGGCAACAACGGCGGCAAGAAGTCCGACAAGAAGACCGACAAGGTCGACATTGAAAAGGTTGCCGACAAGGTCATCAAGGATGCCTTCGAGGGTGAAAAATACTCCAAGGAGGCCGCCGAGTACTACTTCCTCAAGAATGAAGGCATCAAGCTGTCCGACCTAGCTCCCGACTACAAGCTCAACGAGACCAGCAAGTACACCTACTACGGCGACGAGCGCGACGCCCTGGCCAACTTCAAGATCCAGGAAGGCGACACCTACACCAAGGAGCAGCACATAGAGAATGTCCGCAGGATATACGCCATCACCAAAAAGGCGTCCGACAACGGCATGAACGTCTATGGCTTCGAGGAGAAGAGCGCCAAGGAAGAGGCCTACGCCGAGAAAGACCTTGAGAAGATGATCCAGGACAACAACGGCTCCAAGATCTTCGGAATCGAGATCTACATCGGCAGCTACGGCTGGTCGTTCGTCAAGGACGGCGCGCTGCACCGCTGCGAGATCAGTCTCCTGGAGAAGGACGACGTCAAGCTCGGCTATTCCGTCAAGATGTACAAGGGCCTCCAGAAGAGCTTCGACGAGACCATGGAAGAGGCCGAAAAGATGCTCGAGGACCCCGAAGTCCAGAAGCAGGTCGAGAAAGCCCTCAAGGACGCTTCCAAGTAGTATTCCGCCGCAGATACAGTTATCCCCCGCTGGTTTAGCGACCGGGCGGGGGATTCTTTTATTCCTTGACGGTGGATGCGAGGAACAGCTCGTCCATCTGCACCTGGTCTATCTTTGACGGGGAATCTATCATGACGTCGCGGCCCTGGTTGTTCTTGGGGAAGGCGATGTAGTCGCGGATGGTTTCCTGGCCGCCGAAGAGGGCGCAGACCCTGTCGAAGCCGAAGGCGAGGCCTCCGTGGGGCGGGGCGCCGAACTTGAAGGCGTTGATGATGAAGCCGAACTTGTATTCGGCCTCTTCGGGACCGATGCCCAGGACCTCGAACATGCGCTTCTGCATGTCTGCGTTGTGGATTCGGATAGAACCGCCGCCGAGCTCGGTGCCGTTGAGCACGAAGTCGTAGGCGTTGGCGCAGACGCGCTCGAGGTCTTCCTTGGCGTCGGAATAGAACCATTTCTCATGCTCCGGCTTGGGGGCGGTGAAGGGATGGTGCATGGCGTAGAAGCGGCCGTCCTCCTCGCTCCATTCGAGCAGGGGGAAGTCCACGATCCACAGGGGCGCGAAGACGTGGGGGTCGCGCAGGCCAAGGCGGTTGCCCATCTCGATACGCAGGACGCCGAGGCGGGTCTGGGTCTTGCGCTTCCCGCCGCACATGACGAGAAGGAGGTCTCCGGCTGCGGCGCCGCATGCGGCGGCAACTTCCTGCAGCTTCCCGGGAGTATAGAACTTGTCCACGCTGGACTTGACGGTGCCGTCGGCGTTCAGCTTGACGTAAACGAGGCCCTTGGCACCCACCTGCGGACGCTTGACCCACTCGGTGAGCTCGTCAAGCTGCTTGCGGGTGTACTCGGCGCAGCCGGGAACGGCTATGGCGCCCACGTAAGGGGCGTCGTCGAACACGCTGAATCCGCAGCCCTGCACCAGCTGGGTGATTTCATGGATCTTCATGCCGAAGCGGATGTCGGGCTTGTCGGAGCCGTAATCGTCCATGGCGTCGTACCAGCTCATGCGGGGAAGGGGGTTGGGTATATCTACGCCTACGGCATTCTTGAACATCTGGCGCATCATGCCCTCGAACATGGCGAGGACGTCCTCCTGCTCCACGAAACTCATCTCGCAGTCGATCTGGGTGAACTCGGGCTGGCGGTCGGCGCGGAGGTCTTCGTCGCGGAAACAGCGTACGATCTGGAAGTAGCGGTCGTATCCTGCGACCATCAGCAGCTGCTTGAAGGTCTGGGGGCTCTGGGGAAGGGCGTAGAAGGTGCCGGGGTTCATGCGGGAAGGAACCACGAAGTCACGGGCGCCCTCGGGGGTCGATTTGATGAGGTACGGAGTCTCGATTTCCATGAAGCCCTGCTTGTCCAGATATGTGCGGACCTCCTGGGCCAGGCGGTGACGAAGGGCCAGGGCCTGCTGCAGAGGGGGACGGCGAAGGTCGAGGTAGCGGTACTTGGCTCGCAGGTCCTCGCCGCCGTCGGAGTTCTCCTCGATTGTGAACGGGGGCACTGCCGAGCGGTTCAATATGTTGATGCCCTTGACTTTGATTTCGATCTCTCCGGTGGGGAGCTTGGGGTTCTTGCTCTCGCGCTCGAGGACCTCGCCGGTGACCTGGATCACGAACTCGCGTCCGAGCGACGCGGCGGTCTCCACAAGTTCCGCGGGAGCGTCGGCTTCCACTACCAGCTGCGTGATGCCGTAGCGGTCGCGCAGGTCGATGAACGTCATTCCTCCGAGTTTGCGGGATTTCTGCACCCATCCCGCCAGGGTTACTGTTTCGCCTTTGTGGGCTATGCGGAGTTCTCCGCAAGTGTGAGTTCTGTACATGAGTACAAAGTTAGTATTTTTTGGTTGATTTCTTTATCATCTGCTGCTGTTCGGTCTCTGTTCCGCCCAAGAGAGTGGAGCGCTCGGCGGTAAGGAACAGTATCCTGCCGGTAAGGTCGAGGGAGACCTTGTTGTTTATATCCCAGTCGGACTGCCTGATGAACGACAGGACATAGTCCTTCAGCTCCTGCTTTCTCACTTCCAGGCTGTCCCTTTCCCTGTCGACGGCCGATTTGGGCATGCTGTTGATGTCTACGTCGAGGGAGAGCAGTTCGCAGGTTTCCGGATTGAATTTCATTCTGAGCGAATCCCGCACCAGCTCCCAGCCGCCCTCGATCCTGTATGAAATGGGACAGTTGAGCAGAATGGTCATATCCTCCTCGGCGAGATAGAAGCTGACGCTGAACGGCGCGTGGCTCGTAAGCGATACCGTGTTGTCCGGCTTGAACAGGAAAAGCTCCGTGCGGTCCTCGTCCTGGTTGCATTCCCACTCCCCGAGCAGCTTTTTGGCGGTCGCAGGACGGGTTTTGCTCACGTTGGTGCGGATATAATCCTCGATATCCTTGTCCGTAATGTCCATCAACACCTTGTTTTCCTGATTCAGGCTCACCAGCTTGTCCGCACAGTCGCTCAGGACGGCATTGCGAAGGAAGAACGTCCGGAAATACCTGGTGGTCAAAGGCTGCTGGAGCACCTGGCGCAGAAGGCGTACGAGCGCTTTCTGGTTAAGGCCTCCGCTATAGTCAAGTCCGGAGTCGTCCAGCTGCATGTAGAACTGGTTGAGATCGGAGTCGGATACCGGACGCTTGAAAATGATCTCATATTCCATCATCCTCAGCAGTTCGCTCCTGAGGCGGTAGCAGGACAGCACATTGTCGTAGAACTGGGTGTTCTGGAGGTTCTGCCATGCATCCATGCTGCTGTTGAAGGCCTTCTCCTTGGAATCGTCGGCCCAGTCGAAAGACTCGGACTTGTCTTCCGCCAGATACGTCAGTGCCACACGCAGCGAGTCTATGGACAGCGAATCGAGCTCATCCCGGTGCGTATGCATATATGTAGCGACCTTGTAAGACTGTTCCTCCCTGTGCCGGGCCTCCCTTATCTGACGTGCAATCTCATCGATGTCGTATATGGCCATCATGGCCGTGTGCCGGCGGGCCTGGTCCTTCTTGTGGTTTTCCACCATATTGTTCACGGCAAACGACAGTCCGACACCTATCGCCGTAGCCAAGACGCCAGTCAGGAACTCTTTCCAGAGAGCCCGGGAGTTGTTGTTTCCTTTTTTCATAGGACAAAAATACGAAAAAATTATGGTGGGAAATACATTAAAGATTGCTATATTTGAGCATGGCAAAGATTATTCGTTTTTCTGTTCTTGTGGCCATTCTGATTGGCCTTGCGAGCGCCACCGCATATTCCAAGGTAACGCTCCCATCCGTATTCAGCGACAACATGGTATTCCAGCAGAACACCCAGGCGGCTGTCTGGGGCTGGACCGACTCCGGCAAGAAGGTCACCATACGCCCTTCGTGGACCAACCGCAAAACGGTCGCCACGCCGGACGCCGACGGCAAATGGTCGGCCCGTATCCAGACCCCCGCTGCCGGCGGACCATATACAGTCGTCATCTCGGACGGCGAAAAGATTACCCTTAAGAACGTCCTTGTCGGCGAGGTCTGGTTCTGCTCCGGGCAGTCCAACATGCAGATGCCGATGCGTGGCTTCCGCGGCCAGCCGGTCGAAGGCGCCGCCGACGCCGTAATCTCCGCCAATCCATCCAGGCCCATCAGGATGTGCACCGTCAAGCACACCGCATCCCTCACTCCCGCAAGCGATTGCAAATGCACATGGAAGGAGCACACGCCCGAGGCCGTGGCCTCCACCAGCGCCACCGCCTATTGGTTCGCGCTCAAGATGCAGGAGGTCCTCGGCGTCCCCATCGGAATCCTCATCACCGAATGGGGCGGTTCCACCATCGAAACCTGGATCGACAGAGAGACCATCAGCTCCAAGTTTCCCGGTGAGTTCGACCTTTCCTTCCTGGACGGCACAGAGCTGCCCAAGAAGCAGCACCAGACGCCATGCACCCTTTTCAACGGCCAGGTCAACCCTCTTATTCCCTTTACGTTCAAGGGCATGCTCTGGTACCAGGGCGAGGCCAACCGCGGCCGCGCCGAGCAATACGTAAGGCTGCAGAAGGAATATGTCGATATGATGCGCAGGCTGTTCGACAATCCCGACGCCCCGTTCTATTACGTGCAGATTGCTCCCTACAGCTACAACGACAAGGACAGCTATACCTCCGGCTACCTCTGCGAGGCCCAGGAGAAAGCTTTGGCGCTCATTCCCCACAGCGGCATGGCCACTACCCTGGACGGCGGCGAACCCGGATGCATCCATCCCCGCAAGAAGAAGGATGTAGGCGACCGGCTCGCGTACCTCGCTCTGGTCAACGACTACGGCTTCAAGGGCATCAACCCCATAGCCCCCACTTACGAGAGTTCCAAGTTCGAGGAGGGCAACGCCATAGTTACCATGAAGATCAACGACAGCGGCATTTCCCCCGTGGGACAGGACATCACCGGCTTCGAGCTGGCAGGCTCCGACATGATCTTCCACCCCGCCGTCGGACGCGTCAAAGACGCCAGGACAGTCATAGTCAACAGCCCCGACGTGCCGGCACCAGTGGCCGTACGCTACTGCTTCCGCAACTGGTCCGAGGGCAACCTCTGCAACAACTGGGGCATTCCCGCCGGTCCGTTCCGCAGCGACGACTGGGAGAACGAACGCTTCAACGGCAAGAGCCTCAGGGTAATGTCCTACAACATCCGCAACTGCAAGGCCAAGGACGAGGACAACGCCTGGGACATCCGGCGCGATGCCACTCCCGCAATGATCCTGGACATCCACCCCGACATCTTCGGCGTACAGGAGGCCTACCAGAACCAGGTGGACTACATACTCGAGACCTGCCCCGACTACAAGATGGTCGGTGTGGGGCGCGACGACGGCGTCCAGAAAGGCGAACAGATGTCCGTCTACTACGACACCAAGCGCCTCGACCTCGTCGAATGGGGCACCTACTGGCTCTCCGAGACCCCCGACGAACCGAGCATCGGCTGGGACGCCGCCCACAAGCGCACCGCCACCTGGGCGCTGATGGAGCAGAAGGCATCCGGCCGCAGGTTCTTTTTTGTCAACACCCATCTGGACCACAAGGGCAAAGTCGCCCGCAGGGAGGGCCTCGCCGTCATATACAACAACATCCAGAAGATGAATCCCGACGGCCTTCCGATGGTGCTCGTAGGCGACTTCAACGTCTTCCCCGAAGACAGCTGCCTCAAGGATATCAACACCCTGATGAAGAGCGCCCGGTTCAATTCCGCCGACGCCGACCCCAGAGGTTCCTTCAACGGCTTCGGCAAGTACGACATGGACCATCTGGGAATGATAGACTATATTTACTTCAGCGGATTCAAGTCCAGCCGCCGCTTCAAGGTGGTTACCGATTCATACGCATCCAGGCCTTTCATCTCCGACCATTATCCGGTGTACTCGGACCTGCTGTTCTAATTATCGAATATCAATATGAAGAGAGTTCTCCTCCCCTTCCTGGCGGCAGCCCTCGCCATGCTTTCGCCGTTGACGCTCAGCGCCCAGAAGGCAGACTACCTTGGGCAGCTTGAGGGAGAGTGCCACAAGCAGAAGGGGCACTCGTACCAGGGAATGGACGTATTCGGGAATTATCTCGTAAGCCTCCAGGACAAGGGCGTGGCCACCATTTACAGGCTTTCGGGCCGGAATTACAGGAAAGTATCCCAGTTCCACCTGGCCTCTTACGACGAGGTCAACCATTCCAACGTCCTTTCCTTCGGATGCGAGAAATACGACCGCAAGGACCCCTTCCCCCTGGCATACATCAGCCAGTGCCACAGGAAGCCCTACAAGGGCATGAAAGACGTTCTTTTCGTAGAGCGCATCGCCCCCGACATGCAGTCGTCCTCCCTTGTACAGACCATTCTGTATGACGACAGGAACGGCGATTTCGGCTATGCCCTCCAGTGGGTTATCGACAGGCCCAACCGCATGCTCTACGGCTACGGCAACACCATCGACAACACCAATCCCGCCAACAGGCACCGCATCATAAAGTTCCGCCTGCCAGCGCTGGAAGAAGGGAGCTTCGTAGTACTCAAACCCGAAGACGCCCTGGAGAATTATCTCATCGAGGACGCCTCCGGGTTCAGTTTCAATCCCATCGGACAGGGCCTGTATGTTTACAAAGGCAAACTCTATATGCCCACGGGCGTAGCCAAATATGAGACGCCGTCCATTCTTTACGTCTGGGACCTTGCGGCCAAGAGCATGGAGGCGGTGGACCTCTCCCGCTGCACCGCCGGCGAACTGGAGGACATCAGCCGCTACAACGGCCGCTTCATCGTCCAGGGCCAGGACGGCCTGTTCATCCTGAAGAGCCTCAGATAAGCCCCTCTTTTAAATCTCCTGCTTCTTCCGTTTCCAGTTGAGAATCGGAAGGAGGAAGGAGATTATCGCTGCGCCGAGCCAGAAGATACTGACGTACTTGTAGTCGTGCACCATGACGCCGTTGACCTCCACCATCTGGCCGTCAAGCAGCACGCCGGTGACTATGTTCTGCAGACCGGCGGCGGCGTAGGACGCCATTCCGACGATACCGAGGGCGGCGCCGGTAGCCTTGCGGGGCACGAGGTCGACCGCCATGAGGCCGCCGAGGAAGCTTATAAGCACGCCGATGGCTATGCCGAACAGCACCATGGACACGATTGACACCCACTTCTGAGGGCCGCCGAACAGGAACAGGCACAGAGCGATTGCCTCAAGGATACCTGCTACGAAGGCAGGATACTTGCGGTCCCCCTTGAACACGGCGTCGGAGAACCATCCGGAGAACACGGTGCCGATGAGGCCGAAGATGGGATTGATACCCACTATGGCCCCCGCCTCGGTGAGGCTGTACCCCCGGACCTCCTGCAGGAAGATGATTCCCCACTCGTTGATTGCATACCGGCTCATATACATGAAGGCGCTGGAAGCGGCGAGGATCCACACGCCGGGATTGCGTATGACCGCAGCCTGAAGACGCCGCACCTCGGCACGTTTCTCCGATGCGGGAACGGGCTCGGAAGGGATCTCCCCCGCCAGAGTCTCGATCGGGGGAAGGCCTTTGCTCTCGGTGCTCGCATGGAAGAAGAAAACTATTAGCAGCACGCCGATCATGCCTGCCAGGGCGGCCCCGAAGAAGCCCCACCTCCAGCCGAGAGCCGCCACGATGGCGCTCACGAACACGAAAGAGAGGCCTTCGCCGATATTGTGCGACGAACTCCAGAAACCGTAGAAGGTGCCCCTTATACGCAGAGGGAACCAGCGCGTAAGCGCAATAACGCACGACGGCGCGCCCATAGACTGCGCCCAGCCGTTGATCGCCCAGCATACGGCGAATACGACAAACAGCGTGGTATTGGCGATATTGCCCTCCATGGCGCTTACTCCGAGGATGCCCATGATGAAGTTCATCGTCACGGAAAGCACGAGGCCGGTGGCCATGAAGCGCTTGATGTTGACGCTGTCCGCAAGGAAACCGTTGATGAACTTGCCGACGGCATACGCCCAATAGAGGCAGGCGCCGATGGTACCCAGCTGGGTTGCGTTAAGAAGGCCCGCATCGATGATAGGCTGCTTCATAACGCCCACCGACAGGCGGCAGACGTAATACAGGGCGTAGCCGAAAGTGGCCGCCAGGAAGGTCTGCATGCGCAGGCGCTTGTAAGACTTGTCTACTTTTTCAGCCGGCACCTGTGCGGCGGGCATCGGGTTACCGTAGAAAAAATTCTTTAATCCCATTTGCAAAAACAATTAAAAAAAGTTGCCCGGTCCTAGGACGTGATTACGACCTCGAATTCGGTGCCGGTCGGAATGAAAGTCACCGCAGGGAATGCCTTAATGATGCCCTTTTCCATTGTCTTGGGGGCGGAAGTCGTTACCTTCATGAAGTGGCCCTTGACGTCCACGACCTTGACCGTAAACTGATATGATCCAGCCGGTACCGGAACGAAAATATCCACCGGAGTGTCTGCCGACAGGTCCCAGGAGCCGACGACGCGGACCTTGAGGTCGTCACCGGAAGGATTGTCGTACGGCGTGAGCGACGCAGCGTCGTAATCGATGCCGAACTTGCCGCTCATGCGGGTAGTCGCGCTGGAAACCTCGACATACCTTATCCGGTCCGTGTCGGCCTGGTCCTGAAGCAGGGATATCCTTACGCAGGACATCAGCGGGCACAACAACAGACTGGAATCCATACTGCGGCCGCCCAAAGGCATCACGCCGTCCCCGGCATAAAGCGGAAGGGTGACAAACGGGCCGTCTCCCACGATGGAAGCGGGATAGACGGCATCGTAAGGCGCCTCCAGGGAACTGCCGAAGGTGAAAGTCGCACTCACGCTGGACGCCGGGACGCCGGAAAGGGCGTCGGATACGGAGCCGTTGACGGCAACCTGGTCGCCGTCGGCCCAGTAAAGCTGGCGGCGGCCCTCCTCCAGGGGCCCCAGGACTGTCCTGGTGCCCCCGAGGGAAACTGTCAGCCGAGTTTTCCCGGCGCCGGGTGCGTCGGGGTCGGCAAGGCCTGAACAGCCGGCCAGAAGCGCGGAAAGAGCCAGCAGGCAGAAAAATTCGTTCTTCATACTACCACTGCTCCCATTCTTCCTGGATCGGAGGCAGCGAAGCACAAAGCATATACTCATAAGCCATGTCCTCCAGATACATCTCCGGCGCCTTATAAACGAATGATTCACATTTCATGATACACTACCAACTTATTGTTTGCCTGTATTCGTTCCCGAAACGGTCGGTCACCATTACGGTGCCAGTACCGGAAGACGGAGCGGATACACGGAAAAGAGTGTGTATATTTCCGACCTGAGACTCAGGATAATCATCTCCCAGCGCCTTTATGATCGAACTGTTCGCCCTGTAGAACTGCCTCATTTCGGTATCCGCAGCGTCGTAACGGTCAGCATCGGTAACCTGCTCCATCTCGGTGGCAGAGCCTCCACGGACAAACATGGGCACTTCCCACTTGGTATCCCACAGGAAAACGTTCACATAAAGATATGAATCCCCGTAGGTTCCGGGAGGATACACATGCATCTGGTAACTTTCGTCCAGAGGCTTGCCGTTCCATTGGGCCACGCCGCCGGAATAAGTCCAGGGCCTGTAAACGAAGTTGGGCTGCTTGCTGCCACGGAAAGCGGCGTTGAGGTACTTCGTAGGATGGAAACGCCAGGAAGAAATGACGCCGCCACGCACCTCGACTATGGTAAATCCCTTGGGCGTTCCGCACGACAGGTACTCGTTGGTCCAGAAGTCGCCGGTGGAACGGGCGAGGGTATGCACCTGGATACTCCTGTTGGCGTGGGAATTGGGATACACGTAATTGAACGTTGCATGGGTATGACCGGCCCAGGCATGCACGGTTTTGAAAGAACGGAGCAGGGTGGCATACTCTTCACCGTGTACGGTGGCTTCGCGGGATGAGATTTCCGCTCCGGTATCCTTGCGGAACATGGGTCCGTGGGCGCATACGTTGATGACGGTGCTCTTGGGAACCATGGCCAGGTCGGCCCTGAGCCACTCCCATGTGGTCTTGTCAAGTCCGTTGGAATACGACGACAGCTTGCTGCCGGACTTATACATGATGATGTTGTCCAGGACCACAAAATGCATCTTGCCCACGTTGAATGAGTAGTTGACAGGACCGAACCACGATTCGAAAGGAGCGGCGCCGGCAATGTCGTCCGCGGCAGAAGGGTCGTGGTCGTGGTTGCCTATGACATTGAAGGTAGGATAACCCAGGGTCGACAGTCCGTCGTCCACGTAATTGCTGAAGAGGGACATATTCTCATGGACCACGTCTCCGAGGCAGACTCCGTAAACCTGCCGCCCGGCACTCTTCGCCTCCTGCGCTACATCCCTGAGTTCCCTGTACAGGTCCTTGCAGCAATCGAGCGAACGATATGCCGCATTGTCCAGCGACAGGTTGCTCGCACGTGGCTGGGGGTCCGCAGTAACTATGATCGTACAATTGTCCGGATCCTGGAAAGGCGTGAGGACAAAGTCGCCGCACTGCAGCACGCCACCGGACCTGCTGAGGTTGTTGACTGACTTGTAGAACTTGGGAACTCCGTTCTCAACGGGAGGAAGGTAACCCGAAGGAGTGCTGATGAATATGAAATGTGCATCATGATCATCGCTGCTCTGCAGGAAGAACTCGCCGTTGGACATGGAACGAACGCAGGTCTGTCCGTCTGAAACCACGACACCGGCGATGGGATTGCCGGAATCGTCGACTACCCGTCCGGTTACGTTGTAGCTGCCGACAATCAGGTTCTCCTCTTCAAGATCGCCGAGTTCAAGCTCGGCGGAGCCGCCGTCCGAAGAAGGTTTGAACGAAACCGCCGCAGGCAGCACGAGACTGCCGGCGTTGAGCGTTACGCCCTTCTTGCGTTCGAGCTTCATGATGCCGCCGTCGGAATCCTTGAGAGTCACCGTAAAGCCGGAAGGGAACTCGCCTGCCGGGACTGCGAAATACACGTCTACGGGAACGGAGGCGGAAAGGGCCTGCGCCGGCTGTGAGACGAGCGTGAGGCCGTTGCCGGACTTGGGGCTGAGCGTGGCGGCCGAATAGTCGATTGTGAAATCGCCGCTGAGGGGCTCGTTGGAATTGCCGGCAAAGGCAGCGGCAGCGAGAGTCGCCGACGGGAGCGACGAGTCCAGGAGAACGGAGATGCGGACTATTGCGCAAAGGTGATTGAGGATTGCAGTACCGCCCTCGGAGGTCATCCGGCATGCCATCGGGGTGACGAACGGAACCGGGGTCCCGGAGGCCCATCCCTGCGCGGAAGGGAGCGTAACTGTGGCGGCGTCCTTGTAATACGACGCCGGATACAGGATGTCGTAAGGCAGGCTGTGCTCCCCCTCCACCGTGAACGTAGCAGAAGATTGGGATGCACCGATGCCGGAAAGCGGCGCGGAGGCCGTTCCGGAAAGGCTGATGCAGTCGCCGTCGGCCCAGTAAACCTTGCGCTTGCCGTTCTGGGAATCGCCGATGGCGGTTTTCATATCGGTCTGCGGAAGGCCCACCGTGATGACGGTCTGTCCAATTATCTCGGGTTCACTCTCAACCAGCCCGCACCCTGCCGGCACGAGCACCGGCAGGAGCAGAAAGGATGATATAATGGATTTGATTTTCATATGTCAGGACGCTACAGGTCTGCCGCGTTGCCGCCACCGTCGGTGAATTCGCCGGAACCGGCGATCTTGGCAGGCACACTGCCTGCGGTAGTGGTAACGGTTCCCTTGTAGTGGCAATTCTTGATTGTATTGCCTTCAACGGATACGCCCACGATCGCTCCGACATCAGCAACAGAAACGTTGTTGGTCAATGTCGTGGCATAGCAAGAACATCCGTCGACAACTGTATTGGCCATCTGCCCGACCAGGCCTCCCTGGCCGGTTGTGGTCTGTGTATTGTTGGAATGGACTTTCTCGCCCTTGAACGAGCTGGAAGCAATGGTGCAATTCTGGGCCTGGCCCACAAGGCCTCCGGATGCGCGAGCAGCGCAGTTGATGTCTTGCATGACAGTGCAGGAGCTCATGTTAACATATTTTGCATAACCTGCAATACCAGCTGCCCAGCCACGGTTCGATCCCACACTTGCATCGACCGTACAGCCGGTACTTCCTCCGACGATTATGGGATCGGCCTCCGTGCCTTCCAGATATCCTGCCATGCCGCCGACAAGAGGAGTTTTTCCTATAGTATCGGTATTGTTGTTATGGGCATTGTATACCATTCCGGTATTGGAACAATCCAGAATCCTGGAAACGCCTGCAAGATAAGCTACGATACCCCCGACATAGAAAGGCGTACCGTTGACCCTTGAGGAGTTGCCGCCGTGGACATATCCGCTGTTGGAACAATCATAGATGGTAACGTTGTTTGTCGAATAACCCAGGATACCGCCTGCGAAAATGTCCTTATGCCCGGCAGTGGTACTTGCCTTGACATTGGGATAGACTTCGCCGGCCTTGTTTTCGCCGCCTTCATTCACGCATCCGGAGATTGTTCCGTCTCCTGCCATCATACCGACAATGCCTCCCAGATACATTTTGCTGGCCACATTGGCATCAGAATTCCAGTTGACAACCACATAACCGCTGTTCTTTGCATTCTGGACGGAAGCCGTTGAATAACCGACGACGCCGCCAAGTTCGTAGCCGATGAACTGCAGGTTGAAGTTGGTGTTGAAATAAACCTGTCCGGAATTGGTGATGTTCTTGGATGAACCTCCGTCTATAGCGGCGAGATTATATGCAATTACGCCGCCCAAACGTGCTTCGCATACAGGCTTGTCGTTATCCGAATCATAATTGCATTCCATAGCCGAAATCTGAAGATTGCCGCTGTTGTGGACATCGCTCACCTTTGCGTCCTCGATATTCTCCCCTATGACGCCGGCGATATTGACGATTCGGCCGCCTTTCTTGGAGGCGCCGTCAATACTCGTCGTCATGTGGCTAACGGCTCCGGTGTTGGTGCAGCCCGTAACGGTTCCGGCGTTGTAGCCGGCGATACCGGCAAGTGACTGAAGACGGGGATTGGAGCGATGCTGGACAGAGGCGTTGTTGGTACAACCGGTTATGATGCCGTCGGCATCGTTCCTGCCGACTATACCGCCGACTTTCATATAACGGGCAGATGCATCAGCATAATTGAGTTTGAATATGGTATTGAATATGTTTGCGCCGTTCACACAGGCGGAAACCTCATTCTGTTCATTCAAACCAACAATACCTCCTACGGCAGTATAGTAGGAAACTTCCGATTTGACGACTATGGTTCCAACGCTTGTAGTTCCGCTGTGAAGAGTCGTTACCGTAGGGTGGTTGTTTGTGGAGCAGTCGGACACGGCCGCCCGGTTGTAGCCTACTATACCGCCAACGACGAGATAGGGATTGGCTTTGTCCGTACTCGTAATCTGGGCTGCGACGCCGATCGTTCCGTCCAGGGTACAGCCGCTTATCTTTCCGGTTTCATTGGTCGTGTAGCCGACGATACCGCCGAGCAGCAATTTGCCAGTGGATTTGAATCCGTCCGGAACCTCTATGGCACCGCCGAAAGTGCTGTTCTTGATCTCTCCGACCGTACTGCGGCCCACAATACCTCCGAGCGACGTAAGCTTATCGGCGTCGGAAACGGCTCCAAGAGAGACGTTGGCATTGACCTTGACATTGTCGATCACGCCTTTGTGGTAGTTGGCCAGGGCCCCGAAATTGTGGTCCGAGGAAGCGGAATAATCGAACTCGAAACTGCAGCTGGAGTCGATTGTGAGGTCCTTTACGGTCCCCGAGCTGCCGATATAGGCAAAGATAGGGGCGGAACCGGAATAGTTCTTGATCGACTTGCCGTTGCCGTCGAACAGGCCGTGATAGTAATTTGTGGAGCCCGCCCCGTCATCTGCGGTACCGATGCCTTTGGTTGCGGCGAACTGTGCCGACGTTGATGAGTCGAAGCTGATGTCGGAAGTGAGGACTACGGTGATATCCTTGTTCAGGTAGTTCAGGTTATTGTAGTTGTTGGCGAAAGCGATCAGTTCGGTTGCGCTGCCGATGTTGATGGTGGATGCCTCTGCATCGGGTTTGAATACCATTTCTTCCATATTGTACACGTGTCCTGCCTGCAGTGCGACGGACTTGGTGTATGACATGGACATACTGTGGCTGGCGATATCGGTCACTGTCACGGTGAAACCGGCGGAGTACGTCCTCGCGGGAACCGCGATATAAACCGTGAGCGCGTCGGAATCCGGCAGGGACTGGCCGAGAGGTACCGCGACGCTCAGGGCCGGCCCGTTATTGGAAAGGCTCTCGAGGGTGGCGGCGGCATAATCGATGGTGAAATCGCCGCTGACCTGCTCGTTTGCCTTGCCCTTGAAACTCACGTTGGAGATCATGTCGTTGTCGGCACCGGTGGCAGTATCCTTGCGCAGGGACACTTTGATCAAAGCGCAGAGATAGTTCATTGTGGCTGAAGCGCCGTCGGTGCTGTATCCGGCCATGGCAAGTACACCGGGAGCGATGTTGCCGGCCACATATTCCTGCGTGGCGGGAAGGGTGATCGTGGAAGCGTCCTTCCATGCTGCGGAAGGATAGAGGATGCTGAGAGGTGCCGATACGGCGCCGGATACGGTGAAGTCGGCCTTAGTGCTTCCTGCGGGAATTCCGGCGAGAGCGTCGGACGGGATGCCATTGACCATTACCTGGTCACCGTCGGCCCAGTAAACCTTACGCTTGGTGCCGTTGAGTTCGCCCAATTGGGTTTTGGTGTCGGCCATGCCGAGGCTGATGACGCTGGAAACCTCGACGTTGTCGGTTGAAACGACTTCCTTGGCGCAGCTTGCGAGCAACACCGTTGCCGCAAGGCAGAAATAGAAAGCATGTGTTCTCATAGCCACTCCAGGTTTTCTTCCGTCAGATCGGAAAGTTCCATTGATGATGATACTGCTGATGATTCGAGGAGCCCGGACGGTATCCAGGCCAGCTCCTCCGAGTCCGGAGACTTGTAGATTTGTTTATACATGTCTGTAATGAATTGATATTTATGTTGATTGTTACCATGAAACATCGAGGGAGTACTCCACGCCGAACATGTCCGTTACGCGGATGGTGCCGGAATTGACTCCGGGTGAAGGCTTGACCTTGAACAGGACCGCCTTGTCCGAAGGCTTGCAATATTTGCGGGTAGTCTTGTTGGTGACGGTCTGGAAAAGGTCGTAGTAATCGGGGTCGACGCCCGGGGCGGACTGCATTTCGGCGACGGGGACGCCCCCCTCGCACCACTGCGGCATGCTCCAGCCCTCGGACCAGTTCCAGATGTTGACCAGTACGCAGCCGTCGGAGGTGCGCTGTGGAGGATAGGCGCGCATCTGCATGTCGCGGCCGTGGCCTACGCTCTTGTAGTACCAGCTGAGCGAATCGCCTGCGACGTTGAGGACCATGTAGCCCTGCGGCTCGCCGTCGGCTCCGAGATATGCGTTGAAGCGGAGCGCTCCGGTGCAGCGGGTCACGCTGATACACTGGATATTCGGCGCTCCGTGCTTGGTCTTCTTGCCTTTGTAGTTGTAGTAGAAGTTGGTATGGTTGTGTCCGTTCCATGCATAGACCTCCCTGTAGCTCGACAGCAGGGCCAGGTAGTCCTCGTAATGGCGGCTGTAGACATTGTGGGAGCCGTGAGGCGAGGAGTTGGGGGTCTTGAAGGGATTGTGGTGCGTGCATGTCACGATTATCTTGTCCTTGGGAATGTACGACAGGTCGGCCTTCATCCACTCGAGGGTGCGGTCGTCCACGCCGTAGGAATAGCTGGACTTGACACTGGGACGGTCGTATAGAATGGTATTGAATACCAGGTAGTGGATGTCGCCGAGGTCGAAAGAATAGTGCTCGGGACCGACGTAGGTCTCGTAGAAGACGTTGCCCTGCTCGGTCTCGAAGAGGGTGCCCTGGTCGTAGTCGTGATTGCCTATTACGTTGAACGTGGGGCACTTTATCATCGACGCTATGTCCATGTAGTCGTCCCAGGCATTCATGTAGTTATAGACGAGGTCGCCGAGGTTGATGGAATATACGTCACCCTTGCAAGAGGCGCGGAAGGCCTCGGCGTCCGGGGCGACGCTGGTGGCCCATGCCTCCATGGAACCGTCCACCCCGTAAGGACGGACCTGGGGGTCGGCTATCATCATCACGGTGTAGTCCTTTGCCGGCTCGCGGGTGGTGAGGACGAAGTCGGCCTGGACAGCCTTGGAATAACGGGGGATGCGCCGGAAGAACGCAGGAACGCCGTCCCGCATAGGGATGTTGACTGTGGCGGGCAGGCTCAGATAGACGAAGCGGGCCTCGGAGAGGTCGCTGGTCATGGCATAAGACCCGTCGGCGCCGGTCTTCACGCACTGGCGGCCGTCAGTAACCACTATGCCTTCTATGGGCTGTCCCTCCGGAGTGGTGACGCGGCCGGTGACGTTGGGGACGCCGTCCGCTGCCTTGACGGGAGTGGCGAAATCGTCGGGCGCGCTGCCGCCGGTGACGACATCCACTGTGGTGGCGCAGATCTGGCCCTTGCGGCCCGACACGCATGTCACCTGGCCGTCGGAGGAGCAGTCCTTGACGAAAGACCGCAGGTCGCCGCGGCCCTCGGCGTATGCCACTATGCCGGCGGCGTGAATGGCGTTGCGGTTGGTGGCGTCGTACTTGTTGCCGCCGGCTCCGGCATAGACGCTGCCGTGATTGACGCAGTTGCGGACGTATGCTCCATCCTTGGCGTCCTTCACGACATAAGTATTGCCCACGATGCCGCCGGCGGTGCTGCGGGCGCGGGAGCTGATGCCGTCGAAACGGATTTCGCCGCAGTTGATGCAGCCCCTGATGCGCACGGGACGGCCTATGTTGCCGGCGATGCCACCTGTATGGGAAGGCTGCTCGGCGGTTGAAGTGACGGAACCGAAGTTCATGCAGTCGGCGATGACCAGCGAGCTGTGGGGAATGCCGCAGATGCCGGCCACGTTGGCCCCGCATTCACCCGTGGCGCTGACTGAGCCGAAGTTGTCGCAGCGGATGATGTCGGCCTTGGCCTGTCCGGCGATGCCGCCGATGCGCTCGATACCCTTGACGCTGCCATCCTCGGTGGCGCGGATCTCCGATTTGACGACGCCGCGGTTGATGCAGTACTTGATGGTCACGGGACCGGAGTTGCCGCAGATGCCGCCGATATACATAGAGGAAAGGCTGCTGATGGCGGACACTTCCCCGGTGTTCTCGCAGCGGGCGATGGTGTTGCCCTGCTTGGCACGGCCGCGGGAGCCTCCGGCGATGCCGCCCAGGTCGAGCGAGACGCTCTCCTTGCCGTCGCCGGAAACGTCGGAAAAGAGCTTGCCGTCGTTGCGGCAGCCGAGTATGACGAACTGGTTGTATCCGCAGATGCCGCCGATGTATATCGGGGCCACGGCATAGTCGCAGCTGTGCTTGATGGAGCCGCGGTTGACGCAGTTGCGGATGACGCCCTCGTTGGTGTCGGCAATGAAACCGGCCCGGAATTCATCGGACTTGGACGAAACCTGCATGGAGCAGGAGGAATCTATGATAAGGTTCCTCACCTCCGCGCCGTCGGCGATGAAATGGAAGAGGCCTCCGGTGGCCTTCCAGCCCTTGATACAGTGGCCTCGGCCGTCGAAGACGCCCTTGAAAGTCTCCACCCTGGGCAGTTTGCGGACCTTGGAGAGATCCAGGTCGGCGGAGAGGAACACCGTGCTGTCGGAATCATACCATTGCGATATATCCTTGCCGGCGTTGCAGGCCTCGATGAAGGCCTGGAGGTCCTTGGCGGAACCGATGCCCTGCGCTTGCACGAGCGCGGACGCCACAAGAAAGAAACAAGCGGCTATGAGTGTTTTCGTTCTTACCATGATACTTTGGAGGTGTATTCGTTGCCGAAGCGGTCGGTTACGCGGACCATACCGCTGCCGTGGTCTTCGGTGGTATTGAGAGTGTATTTGAAAATCGATGTACAGTTCTTCAGCTTGTTGCTCGGGTCTTTTCCGTCGTTGTCGTACCAGCTTTCCTTGAGGCCGCTCCAGATCCCGGCATAGAAAGCCGTGATGTCCCAGTCGGCATAGGAATAGCGCTGCTGCTTTCCGGTGCTTTCCGTGACGCGGGTCATGGGGCTGCGCGCAGAAGAACCGTCCATCTGGAAAGTGGGAGTCTTCCAGGCCTCGTCCCAGAGGAAAACGTTGACATAGACGGTCTTGTCTCCGGGGGCATAGGTGTCCGGTTTGAAAACCTGCATCTGATAGCCGTCGGTAAGCGGCCCGCCTGTCTTGAGGATGGCGCGCCCGCTGGCGTCGTAATCCCAGTCGCGGTATTTGTAATCAGGCTCCTTATCGGTTCCGGCGTATTTATGGACGGCAGTCTGCCAGAAAAGGGGTTTGAATTTCCAGCTTATGCGGCCTGCGTCGTATTCGAAGACCAGATATCCGCGGGGCGTACCGTTCTCGCTGAGGAATTCGTTGGTCCAGAGGGCGCCGGTCACACGGCCCATGGTATGCACCTCCAGGTTGGAATTCTTGTCGTAATAATTGAAGCTGGAATGCGTATGGCCCGCCCATGCATATACGCGCTCGAAGCGGCTGAGTTCGCCGCGGAGTTCGGACAGATGCTGCCCCGTGCGGTCCTTCCCTTCCAGCAGGCGGAACATGGGCGAATGGGCACAGACCATGACTACGGCCGACGACGGCACAGTGGCAAGGTCGTTCTTCGCGAACTGCCAGATGTCGTCCGTGAGCCCGGTCTGGCAGTCGTCGCTGGTGCCGCCGGGACGGATGATCATGTCGTCGAGCATCAGGAAATGCAGGTTGCCCAGGTTGAAGGAGTAGTTGGTGGGACCCATTATCCGTTCGAAGGCCTTGGACGACTCTTCGTCGGTCATTCCTGTGGCATTGCTCCCTTTGTCGTTCACCTGGTCATGGTTGCCTATCACGTTGTAGGTGGTAATCCCGGTGCCACGCATGCCGCTGCGGTATGCAGGCAGGAGGGAGACATCGCGGTGGACGATGTCTCCGAGGCCTATCCCGTAGACAGGCCTGTCCGTCATGGTGGCCGCATACTCCTTCATGTCGGTGTACATATCGTTGCACACGTCCACGGACTTGTATGCCGAACCGTTGGTCCAGCTGCCCGATCCCGAAGTCCGGGGTTGGGGATCGCCGAATATGTAGATTGTGAAACGCTCGGGATTGGCGATTCTGGTAAGCACGAAATCCACGCCCGTAATCTTTCCTTCGGCGTTCTTGCCGTAGTCCTTGAGCCACTTCCAGAAAATGGCGTGGCCGTCCTCCTTGGGGGCGGCCCAGCCTGCGGGCGTCGAAACGAATACATACTGCAGCGTGGATGACAGGTCGGCGGACAGATCCACATTCAGGGCATAGCGGCCGTCGGCATCGGTCTTTACGCATAAATGGCCGTCCGATACCACCACATTCGCGATGGGATTGCTGTCGTCGCCTCTCACGGTGCCGCTGACGGTCCACTCACCTTGCGGCGTATCCCCTCCGCCGCCATCGCCCTGCGGCTGTTTTTCACAGGACCAGCAGGGCAGCAGCGTCAGAAGGAAGAATACCAATATGCGTTTTCTCATTATTCAGTATTAATTGCCGTTCCACAAAGTGGTGCCGGGGGCCGTCGCTCCGCCTCCGCCGATGGCAAGTTCGGCCAGTTTGGCTTCCTTGACGTCAGCACCGTTCACCTCGCCGCCGAAACGGCAATTGGAGAAGCTGGAGTTTTCTGCGGTGGCATAACCGGCAAGTCCGCCGCCGTAACGGGGTTTTCCGGTAGCGAGTACGGCATCTATCGTGCCATAGTAGGAGCAGGCCGTGACGGTGGTTACGGCGTTGCCTTCCACGCGGCCGAGGATACCTCCGGCATTGCAGCCGTAATCATTGGCGTTGCCGCCTGCGCCGGCCCTGACGCCTGTCTTGGCGGTGCAGTTGCTGAACGACGAGCCGATTACGCATCCTGCGATACCGCCCTGGATATAACCGTTGCTGGTGGTGGAGACTGCTGATATGTTGGTGCACTGGCTCATGCTGGCATTCTGGCAGAAGCCGGCGATTCCGCCGGCAAAACCGCGGTATGCGTTTATGGTGCCCAGGTTGTTGCATTCCTCGACAGTCATCCTGGCCGAAGCGGAAGATTTGAGGTTGAACAGTCCTATCATACCGCCGGCAGCCTCGCCCACCCAGTTGGAAAGGCTGGTGGAGACGGGGACGTTGTTGACGTAGAAGAGCGCCGTGACCAAAGCCTGGTTAGTGCAGGACTTGAAGGATATGTTGCCTCCTTCTGCAACTCCGACCATGCCGCCCACTCCTGCCAGGGAGCCGTTGAAGGATGCGCCTTCCGTGCCCTGCGAGCCGGCCTTGACGCCTATGTCACCTTTGTTGACGCAGCCGGTGAAGGTGGCGGCCCCGTTGATAAAGCCGGCGACGCCGCCATACAGGCTGTGGACCACTCCGGTACGGGAGCCGCTGCCGAAGTTGATGGAGATGCTTCCCTGCGAAGATATGTTTGTGAATGTCAGCGAACCGGCAGCATCGTCGGGATTGCACCCTCCGAGGACTCCTCCGCCGCAGCAATAGCCTGCGGAGCGGTTGACGGAATTCTCGATGACGAATCTGGTCTGGATCTCATATCCGGTGAACGAGAGCGTGGCGCCGGGAGCGGCGTAGCCCAGGAATCCTCCGGCATAGATGCGGGTGTCGGTGCCGGGAAGGTAGGAGTTTATCTGAATTTCTCCGGCCACCGTGGACATATCGGAAGAAGCGTCGAAGCTTCGTGTGACGCCGTTCTTTACGGCTCCGTAAAGGCCGCCCATATAATTGTTCCGGCTGTTGCCCTTGAGGCTCAGACGTCCGCTGAAGGAGTTTCCGGAGAGTGTTTCGTCCGCTCCTATCAGGCCGGTGATTCCTCCCATGTACATGTGGGTGAACTGACCTTCGTGAATGAGCGCCGCGCTCATGCTGCAGCCGCGGATGACGGGAGCCACGCCGGCTATACCGCCCAGATAGGCTATTTCGCTGTAGGCGCCAAGGCTCACGGTGCAATCGGAGGTACGGCAGTTGCGCAGGGTGACGCCGGAACCGCCCTTACCCAGAATTCCTCCGAGGTAGGCGGGAGAATCGTCGTCCGACTGGCCGGCCAGATCAACGGAACCGCTGTTCACGCAGTTTTCGATTCTGGTGTTTGACGCCTCGGCCACCAGAGCGGCAAAGCAGACCTCGCCGTTCCAGCCGTCCTGGTTGGAGTAGAAGCTGCAGCTGTTGTCGATCTTGAAGTCCTTGATTATGGCGGGATCGCTCTCGCCGGCGCCTTTGCAGATGTTGAAGATGCTGTGGGAGCTGGCGGACAGCTTCTTGACGGCAAAGCCTTTGCCGTCGAACTTGCCGGCGAAGGGATGGCTTCTCGTACCGATGCCGGGCCAGTCCTTGACGCCGCTCATGTCGATGTCCTGCATAAGGGTAACCCAGCCTTCGGCATTCTCCCAGTCGGCGGTGGATGCGCCTTCCGCGACCTTCTGCGCGAAAGCCTTGAGACCTTCGGCGGAAAGGAGCGCGCCTGCGGGAGTGTAATCCTGAGCGACCGGAGGCAGTGACACCACGGTGGCGGAATTGTTGTTCAGGGTGACGCTCAATGCGACCTCGCGTATGGACGAGGCGTCGCTGAGGAAGTTGTCCAGAGTGATGACGTACTTGTTGAGCTGTCCGTCCACGGCTTCCTCGGAGCAGGTGGCATAGTCCGGCAGGTTGAATTCCTTGATAAGGTTGCCGGGCGCGATCATGCTAAGGGATGCTGCCTTGTCCTTGGCAAAGAAAATCCTGCCGTCCTTCCAGTCGAGTTCACGGCCGAACTGCCAGATGTAGATGAGGTCTTCCTCGGCGCCGGCGCTCAGCTTGACGGAGCCCAGGCGCGAATCGTTGTCGGCCCCCTGGGCCTGGATCTGAAGGGTTTTGGTAACCTGGCCGCCAACGGCTCCGGAAGTGGATTTCTCCGATACGGACAGCCATCCATCGGCGGCCTCGGCCTTCCAGCCGGCGCTCTCGGGGGCAGTTACCTCCACTGCGAAAGTGCCGCCAGTCGCGTCCGCGATGAAGAACGGCTGGCTTATGATGAAGGAACTGGCGTTCTGGTCCACCTGCAGGCGGAATCCGCGGAAGTCTCCGGCCTTGAAGGTAAGCGTGGCGGGCTCACGTGCCTCGAAGCTCTCGTTGGCCTCAACCTCCAGGGTAAAGCTGCCGGAGCCCTGGTGGGGTTCCTGCACCACCTTGCACCAGTCGCGGTCCGACTCCATGTTCCACTTGAGTCCTTCACTGTTCATGGTGACCTGGATTACAGGACGGGCATATTGGTGAGGCAGCGACAGGGACTTGGTGACCTGTCCGTCCAGCGCATACTGGACATCCAGGACGGATGACTCGCGGGAATCAAGTTTCTCCCGTTCGCTTTCCACTGCCTTCTCACAGGCCGCCAGCAGGACGACGGCCGACAGGGCTATTGATATGAATGAAATGTGTCTCATGATTACTGTCTGCCTAAAAGTCGGATATTCTTGCTTTCCTGAGTGTCGGCCCACCAGACGTCGGTCTGCATGTTGTTGCTGCCTCCCAGCCATCCGTTGACGGCCCCTTCGAAGGATTCCACATTCCTGTATTGCTCATCGGAAGGGTAACGCAGGCGGGTGGGAAGAATCTGGTTGTTGCCGGCAGCCGCGCCGTTGGTCTTGAGCAGCGGGTAACCGGTGCGGCGATAATCGCACCATGACTCGATGCCGATGAAGAAGTTGGCGATCCATTTCTCGGTGAGGATGGCCTCAAGTGCGTTGCTCAGGTTGAACGTAGCGCCGCTGAACTCCTCCTGGGTCATCACCCAGTTGACGTAGCGGACCACGATGTCGGAGGTTTCGGTTACGTGGGGATTCCATTCAAGTATGCTTTCAGTTACGCCCTTGCGGAGCAGCGTTCCTATGGGGCCTTCACCGTCGATAGCGGCCACCCATCCGCGGGCGCCGGCCTCGGCGAAGATGAAAGGAAGCTCGGAATACTGCATCAGGGCATAATAGTTGGCGTTCTGAAGGTCGTAATAGTAATTGACCTCATAGAGGACGGAGAAGACGGGATCGGGTTCGGTTTCGCTTCCGCGCATCATGGAGCCGCCCTTGAAGTTGCCGGCGCCGGACAGGAAGGTGTTATGGAAATTCTCCACGTTCTCGGCCGTCATCTGGGTGGGCATACCCTGGATCTTGCGCCACCAGCATCCGTAACGGGGATCCGGAGCATGGACGCCGGCCTTCGTGAGGGAATATGCCTCGAACAGAATCTGGTCGCCGCAGGGACGGGTGATGACGCCCTGGTCGTCGGCCTTTTCGTATATCTTCCACTCGCCGTCAAGCATACGGCTGACCAGCACGTCACATACGGTGATGGCGTTCCAGGAACCGGAGGTGTACCCGAAGAAGGGGGTCTGCTCGGTTTCGTTGTTCTTGTCGAAGTGCACCATCGGCCTGTCTTCCCTGCCGCGCATGACTGGATACTCTCCTTCGCCGGAGACGAAACTCTGGTAGATGGTGGCCAGTTTGTCGGGCACGGAGATGGGGTCGCGGTCGATTCCGTCGAATTCAATGACTCCGGCGCTTTCGGCCATAACCTTCATGCCGATTCGCATGAGCACCCTGGCGTAGAGGGAGTTGCCGAAACGGCGCCATTTGTCGAAGCTGCCTTCGAAGGTCTTGTCGCAAACGCGGCTGAAGGAAACTGCCTCCTCTTCAGCGAGGAGGGCGTTGGCGTCTTCCAGCATGGCGACGACGTTGTAGTAGATATCCTTCTGGCTGTCGTATCTGGTGGTGTACTTGCCGGTTTCCCCGGAAAGGAGCAGCTGGCCGGCGTCCTGGAACGGGACGTCGCCGTATGCGTCCGTAATCTGGGTGATGAGGAAGGCCCGGAGAATCAGAGCCACGCCCTGCAGGCCGGCACTTTGCTGCTTAACGGCCTGGTCGTACATCTTGAGGGCGTTGCCGTACTGGAGATAGAATGATGTCCATGTATCGTCCAGGATGCCTTCCGAGATGTTGTAGTTGGATACGACCTTGGCAGTAGCCTCGTAGTTGTGGTTGACGCCGTACTGCATCAGGAGGCTGGTGGTGCCCCGGAAAATGCTGATGGAGTTCTTGGTCGTATTGAACACTATCGGATGGACGAACTCCTGGGCCGGAGCGTCATAGATGGCGTAAGGATCCTTGCTGATTTCGTCGAAGTGACTGCAGGAAGCAAGCATGGCGGCCGAAGCGAGGACCGCAAGGGTTAAAAACAAAGTCTTTTTCATCTTTCAGTCCTCCTCTTTAGAATGTCAGGTTGATGCTGGCGCCGAACTGGGCGGTGGAAGGCATCTGCAGGATTTCGAAACCGGGGACCACCGCACTGCCGCGCATCGTAACTGCTTCCGGATCCCATGCCGGGAAATTGCTCCAGCAGTACAGGTTGCTGCCGTATGCGCTGACTGCGGCGCCGCTCAGCACCTTGGTCTTGCTGAGCCACTTCTTGGGCAGCTGCCACTCCAGGCGCACCTCGCGAAGCTTGAGGAACTGCGTACTGACGAAGTTCACTTCCGCGTTTGTCTGGTCGTAGTAGTTCATGTACCAGGTGGAGATGTTGTCCTTGGTGAAGGCCGTGGTGTTGATGACGTAGTTGCCGTCTGCCGTTTCGCGGACACCGGGGGCGACGAAGCCGCCCTCACGGCCTTCCAGGGTGGCGACGCCCTTGCCGCGGTAATTCAGGACCCAGTTGGTGTACGAGAACACATTGCCGCCTCTCTGGCCGTCGAAGCCGATGTAGAAGGTGAGGCCCTTGTACTTGATGCTGGTATTGAAACCGCCCTTCCATTTGGGGGCGCAATCGCCGAGATACTGAAGGTCGGGACTCACCTGCGGCATGTTCTGCTCGTCCAGAACAAGCAGGCCGGATACGTCTACGATGTTGCCTTGTGCGTCGATGGCGGTGGCGCCTTCCGGAGCACGCTTGAAGCCCTTGCCGTACATGGCCGTGATGCTGCCCTTTTCGTAGGCCGTCATGTAGGCATGGGTGGAGTAGGAAGCGATGATCCAGGAATCGATGCCCTCACCCAGGGAAACCACGGTATTGCGGTTCAGGGTGAAGTTGCCGCCGACCTTCCACTGGAAGTCGCGGCTCTTGACGAGGGTCGCGCTCGTGCTGATCTCCACGCCGCGGTTGCGGATGGAGCCGGCGTTCACGAACATGTAGTTGACGCCGTTCGCATACGAAACGGGCATCTGGGAGATGAGGTCGCTGGTGACGGAGTCGTAGAAGGCGGCGTCCAGGGAGAAGCGGTTCTTGAACATGCGCAGCTCAAGTCCGACTTCCCAGGATGAAACGCGCTCCGGCAGAAGCTCGGAGTTGGTCTTGGTATTGGGTACGGACACCGTTCCGGGGAAACCGGTAGACTGGAGGGCCTCCGAGATGCGGTAAGGAGCGGTGTCGTTGCCGACCTGGGCCCAGGACGCGCGGAGTTTCATAAGGTTGATGAGTCCGCCCTGGCGACCGAAGTCGAACAGGTCGTTGAGCGCCACGCTTCCGGAAACCGAAGGATAGAAGAAAGAACGGTGGCTTGCCGGAAGGGTGCTGGACCAGTCGTTTCGGCCGGTGACGTCCAGGAACACGCAGTCTTTCCACGACAGGGATACCAGACCGTATAAGGAGTTGGTCTGGCGCTGATATGCGTAATTCAGGATCTTGGGCTCATAGGCGGCGTTGGCAAGGGTATAGACGCCGGGGATCATGAGCGATGTGGCCGTCTGGGTGTTGCGCCTGTAGAGGCGGTACACGATGCTGCCGCCCGCGTTTGCGGTGATCTCGAAGTCCTGTGCGAAGCGGGTGTTGTACTTGAGCAGGAAGTCTCCTGTGTACTGCTTGGACAGGATGTTCTGCTCCCGGTACCAGCCGTCCGGCTTGGCCTGGGTGGAAGTGGCCTGGCGCTGCGTACGGAAGTCGTTCGTCAGGTCGAGGCCGCCGCGGACCGTCAGGTCAAGGCCTTTGAGAAGATCGGCCTTGAAAGCGACGTTGCCGTAAACGCGGTCCTTGAGCTGGTTGTTGATACATTCGTAAGCCAGGAAGTAGGCGTTGTTCTTGGCCCCCGACAGGGATGTGTCCTGCTTGTAGTTGGCGGCGTCCAGCCAGTAATTGGAGGCCCAGTCCATGTCGATATTGGGGGCGTAGCACCACAGGGAATACATTATGGCGGTGCTGCCGTAGCCGGACGATACGGGGATGTTGTCCTGCTTGGTGTTGCGGTAGTTGACTGATGTCTCCACGCGGACCATCTTGTTGAGCTGGCTGGTGGTCTTGAGGGAGAGGAAGTTGGTGGCCGACGGGGAGTTGGGCACGATTCCCGACACGGAATTGTTGGAGAAACTCACGCGCACCGAGTTGTCCTTGTTGAGGCGGCCGGTCATCACGATGCTGTTGTTGAAGGTAAGACCGGTCTTGAAGTAGCGCTTGAACCAGTCGCCGTAGCTCACGAAAGGCGTGGCGGTGCGCTCCCACTGCCCGTACTCGTTCTTTGTTACGTTGATCCCCTGGTCGACGTTGTAGTACTGGTAGTATTCCTTGCCGTCCAGCCGGGGTCCCCAGGAAGTAAGGCTGCCCTGGGAGACATATTTGCGGTTAGGGTCCAGACCGGGATTGGGATTCGCGTCACGGTCTGCGATGCTTCCGTCCAGGTAATAGTAGTAATCCTGGGTACTGCCCTGGCCGTACTCGTACTGGAGGTCCGGAGAGGAAAGCACCTTGTCGGCGGCGAAACTGGACTTGTAGCTCACCTTGAACACCACGTCCTGGCTTTCGGCGCTCTTGGTGGTGATGATGATGGCGCCGTTGGAGGCCGCGCTGCCGTACAAGGCCGTCGCGGCGGCACCCTTCAGGACGGTTACGCTCTCGATGTTCTCGGGATCGATATCGGCCGTGCCGTTACCGTAGTCCACATTGTAGGAGCTGCCTTCGCCGGTGTCCGAGGCGGTGGCGGTGTTGTACATAGGGATGCCGTCCACCACGAAGAGGGCGGTGTTGTTCTCCAGGGTGGCCGAGGACTCGCCTCGCACCGTAACTCGCATGGAGCCGTTGGGGCTGCTGCTGCGGTCGATGTTGAGACCCGCGACCTGGCCGGAGATACCGTTGAGCCAGTTGCCTGTGGTGGCGGTGTTGGCGAACTTCTCGCTTTCGATCTTCTGGGCCGAGTATCCGATGGACTTTTCGTCCCTCTTGATACCGAGGGCCGTGACCACCGCGGTCTCGAGGACCTGGGCTTCATCCTTCAGCACTACGCGCTTCATCTGCGCGGAGGAGGCTTTTAGAATGATGGTCTCGTAACCGAGGCAGGCGAAGTTGATATCGTCGTCCGGTTGGGCGCTGATTGAATAAGAGCCGTCCAGGTCGGAAATGGAGCCTCCGGACGTGGCGCCGGAGATGAACACCGCGACACCGGGGATGGGGTCGCCGTTGGAGTCCACCACAACGCCGGACCATGTCTTCGCCTGCTGGGCGGAAAGCGCCGCCGGCAGGAGAAGCATGAGCATCATTGTGAGCAGTATTCGTTTCATATAATGTGGTTATTACCAAGTGACTGTTCTGGAATAAACGTTGCCGAAGCGGTCGGTGACCGAGACGGTGCCGCTGCCGGGAGCAGCGCTTGCGGGGGCGCGGAAGATGGTGTTGAGGTAGCCGTCGGCGGAGTAAAGTTCCCTGGTCCTGTAACCGTCCAGGGCGGCAAGGCTGCCGCCGCTCTTGTTGGCATACGTCTTATACCAGGTACGGAATTCGGTGTCGGCTGCGTCGTAAACCTTTGCCTCCAAGGGATCGGACAGGCTGTCCTGCGTATCGGGGGTGACGAGCCTGGTCATTGTAACCGGCGTGCCTCCATCGGGAGTCCAGACTGGGAGCTCCCAGTTCTCGTCCCAGAGGAACACGTTGGCATAGACATAATCGTCGCCGTACGCGCCGCGGGGATAGGCATGAAGCTGGTAGCTTTCGTCAAGGGCCCCGCCGCCGTTCATCACCGCTACGCCGGAACCGTTGTAAGACCAATCGCGCCATGTGTATGCGGGTGCGCCCGCGGAGCAATAGCCGGTGGTTACGCCCTGGAAAGAGCCCCTCTGGCGGGTGACGGGGTGGAATTTCCAGCTGATGTTGCCGTTGTCCACCTCTACGACCGTGAAGCCGCGTGGCGTGCCGGCGGCGAGGTACTCGTTGGTCCAGAGTTCGCCGGTAGAACGTGCCAGGGTGTGCACCTGGATATTCTTATGGCGGTGATTGGACGGATAGATGTAGTTGAATCCGACATGCGTATGGCCGGCCCAGGCGTGGACCTCGGCGTATTTGTCGAACAGGTCGCCATAGCCGTAAGAGCCGTCAACGCTGCTACGTGTGCCGGCGTGATATGCGGTATTGGTGCGCTCGCTGCCCTTCAGCTGCTTGAACATCGGAGAGTGGGCGAAGACCATGATCCTGGTGTTCGTGGGGATGAAGGACATATCGGCCTGGAGCCATTCCCAGATACTGTCGGTAAGGCCCTGGTCGTAGGCGTCGAGAGTCTTGGCACCGTCATATCCTCCCTGGATAAGGTTATCCAGCATCACGAAATGGATGCCGCCGATGTTGAAGGAGTAATTGCGGGGGCCGAAGTATGACTCGTACGTCCCGGCCGCCTCGTCATCGGAATTGGCGTCATAATCGTTGTCATGGTTGCCGATGATGTTGTAAGTGGGATATCCCAGCGTGCCCAACGCCGCTGCGTAGTTGGAAAAGAGATTCATGTCTTCATGAACTATGTCTCCAAGGCAGATGCCGTAAACCTGGCGGCCTGAGATGCCGGTAGCGACGTCATAGAGTTCCTGGTAAAGGTCCTGGCAGACATCCAGAGACTTATATGCTATCTTGTCGAGCGTATAATTGTTCTTGCGCGGCTGAGGGTCAGCTGTAATGAGAAGCGTAAAGCGATTGGGATTGGCGACCGGGGTAAGCACGAAGTCGCCCACGTTGTAGATTCCAGCCGAGGGGGAATAATCCGACAGAAGTTTGTAAAAAACAGGCTTGCCGCCATTGACGGCAGGCATATAGCCGGTAGGCGTGCTGACGTGGACGAACTTCACGTCGGCGATGGTGCTGGTCATGTAGAAGCTGCCGTCGAACAGGGTACGCACGCACTGAAGGCCGTCGGAAACCACCACTCCCTCGAGGCCCCGGCCTGTATTGTCCACCACGCGGCCCGTGATGTTGTAGCCGTCGGGGGTGATGACGTCCTCTATGACGTTGGGGAGGCCCAGTTCCGTGGCGAAGGAAGAAGGGACGAAATTGAATTCAGGGAACCTGGTGAGCTTGCCGGCCGTAAGGGTTATGGACGAACTCTTCTGCTTGGTCATCGAGCGTCCGGCGGCGTCCGTCAGCTTCATCGTAAAGCCCTGCGCGTAGGTTCCGGCGGGAACGACCATGTAGAGATCGAGCGCCGACGATTCCGAAAGGGCCTGGCCCACGGTGAGCGTGAGTTCTTCACCGTCGCCGGCGGCGGCAAGCGTATGGGCGGAATAGTCTATTGTGAAGTCGCCGCATACCTGCTCGCCGTCCTTGCCGGAGAACACGACGGAGGCAAGGTTGGCCGCGCTGACGCCCTGGTCTTTCCGGACGGATATCTGGACGATGGCGCAGAGGTGGTCGATGCTGACGTCCGCAGACTCCGAATGCCCGGCGAGAGGCTCGGTGAGAGTGGCGAAACTGCCCGCGGCGTATGCCTGGGTGGCGGGAAGGGTTATCGTACTCGCGTCCTTATAGAAAGATGACGGGTACAGGACGTCGTACGGCGGATTGATGACGCCCGGGAAAGAGAATGACACGGAAGTCTGCTCCGCCGCCACGCCGGATAGAGGATCCGACTCTGTACCGTTGAGGGCCAGGCAGTCGCCGTCGGTCCAATAAACCGGGCGTTCGCCGCCCTGAGACTCGCCCAGAGTGGTTTTGGTGGCTCCGGAGGCGACATTCACCGTGAGGACTGTCGTTCCCTGTACATGGTTTTCCGGTCCCTCAAGGGTGCATGCAGCCAGCAGGACGGGCAGCGACACGAGGGCGACGGTTCGCATGAATGATTTCGTTTTCATATAGCTTTAATCCAGTTTTTCCAATACTTCCAGCAGGGCTTTCTCCATTACCTTGTAGCCGGCCAGGTTGGGGTGGACGGCGTCGGTTTCGTAGGCGGGGTCCATGCCGCCCTCCGGAGTGCGCATGACGCTGTTGTAATCAACCAGCGGAATATTATGCTCTGCGGCATAACTGCTGATGAGGGCGTTGAGCTCGGCTATCTGTGGCCTGGGGTCTCCTACCCTCCTGCGCCAGCCGATCTCGCGTGCGGGGGTCAGCGTACACATGACGGGCTTGATGCCGTTGACCTGAGAGAGCTGCACCATGGAAACCAGGTTTTTGAAGGTATTCTTGACATCGATGTATCCGTTGTTGCGGGCGATGTCGTTGCACCCGGCAAGAATGAATACATACTCAGGTTCGAGCTCGATGACATCCTGGCGGAAACGGGAGAGCATCTGCATTGTAGTCTGCCCGCTGATGCCGCGGCCGACGAAATTGTGCTCCTCCAGCCACTTCGGGTCCTTGCTCGCCCAGTTGCGGGTGATGGAGTCCCCGAAAAGCACGGCCTTGGGACGGACGGTGAGTTCTGCGTTCTGCTTCTCGTAGTAGCCGAAGCGGGACCAGTCGTTGTCGGTCTTCTGCCACGGCTCGGGCTGCTTGCGGATTATCGCGGCCCAGCCGCCGCCGGGGGCCATCCTGACCGTGACCTTGCCGTCGGCGGGGAACTCAGTCCAGATGTGCTTGTAGTCCCTTGCGGCGCGGGCGGCGTTGACACCGTCGCGGAAGAACTCGATCAGAGGGGCGCCGCCGGTAAACGAGAGGTCGAGCGTCAGCTCGCGGGCGTTCCAGTCGGTGAGGGCGCCGACGTACCAGACGTCTCCCTTGCGGCGGGCCATGGCCACGTACTCCCCTGCCTTGCCCTCAAGCGCCACCGTTTCGTCCCACACGGTGGGAACGTCGGCGATGAACTTGAGACATTCCTTCTCGCTGTTGTAATTGGACGGCGAATCGCAGAGCATGGTGAGGGGGGCGTCGAAAATGATGTATTCCGCAAGCTGGCGGCAGCGCGTGCCCTGGGACATGGCCTCGGAGCTCACGTAGCGGAAATTGTCCTTGCCGGCGTTGCGCATGGCGCCCTGGGTGTAATCCGCCGGGCCTGCGACGAGGCGGACGAAAGGTATGCTGACCTCGTAGGTCACGAGGTCGATGTCGTATTTCTTGGAGCCCTTGACGTTCTCCAGGCCATAGACGCCCTCGAAGTTGAGCACGTTGGGCCAGGTTCTCTGAAGGCCTGCGGGCTTGAAGGCGCCGTGGAAATCGACAAGGAGGTGATAGCGGGCTGCAGTTTCCGCCGCGCGGGCGTAGAACCCTACCATGGGCTGGTCGTCCCTGTCCATGAAGTCCACCTTGAATCCCTTGACGCCCATGGCGGAATACTCGCGGCAGGCTCGTTCCATGTCCTTTTCGAAGGCCCAGTAGCCGGCCCAGAGGATAAGGCCGACGCCCTTGCGTTCAGCATACTTGCAGAGCTTGGGGAGATCGATTTCCGGAACCACCTGGAAGAGGTCGGCCTTCTTGTTGACGGCCCAGCCTTCGTCCAGGATGACGTAGCGGATGCCGTTCTTGGATGCAAAGTCGATGTAGTACTTGTAGGTGTCGGTGTTGACTCCGGACTGGAAATCGACGCCATAGACGTTCCAGGCGTTCCACCAGTCCCAGGCCACCTTGCCGGGCTCAACCCAGCTGAAGTCCATATCGGGAGCGGGCTCGGAGCCGAGGAGCCAGGGGAGGTTGCAGGTAAGGAGGTCCTTGTCTTCCCTGGCAACTATGACTATGCGCCAGGGGAATGATTGGCCGGCGTCGGCACGGGCGATGAAATCCTCGCGGCTCTTGACGAGGCCCTGGAGCATGTTGTGGCCGCCCTGGACTATCTCTTTGGGGTACGGGGCGAATACGGCCTCGAGGGTGTTGTCCTTGTCGTCGTTGGAGAGGTACATGCCGGGGTAATCGGTGAGGTCGCTCTCCGTGATGCAGACCTTCATGCCTCCGGGGGCGCTGAGGGTGACGGGAAGGAAGGCCAGGCGGCCGTTCTCCCAGCCGCTGACGACGGTCCGGGTGTATTGGGATTCAAACGAAGTGGTGAACTGGGACTCGAAGGAGTCGTTCTTCTTGTAGGCGTAAGGGATGAAGCCCTCGGCGTCCTGCCCCAGGTTGAAGGCCGCCTGCTCGCCGAGCACTTTGAACGGGGCCTTCTGATCTGCCACGAAGCGGTAGGCCGCGCCGTCGTCGTAAGCGCGGAAAACTATGGAGTAGCCCTTGCAGCGGAGCGTGAGCTCGTTGTAGGCCTCGTTGACCTCGGACTGGCGGTAGACGACAGGCTTGACCGTGCGGCTGACGCTGCGCTTGACGGCCTTTTTGACCTGCATGTCACGGCCGAAGACGGTTCCGTTGCCGAGTGTCATGGACAAGGGGGATTTCTGCAGGACCGTAGTGCCTTGCACGGCCACGGACCAGTCGGCCTGCCGGCCGGCGGTAATGCTGACTGTAAGCTCTCCGGAAGGAGACTGGAGCTTGTAAGTCTTATCTGCTGCGCCAAGGCTGAAAGCCGTCACGGCGACAAAAAGCAGGGAAAGGATGTAGTGCCTTATGGTCATAGTCGGGTGTTTAACTTTCAAAAATAGGAAAAAAAAAGAGTCTATCCAAAGGATAGACGCCTTTTTTCCGTTGCGGAATATTTCACTTGGCCCGGGTAATTCCGGCAGCTTATGGCTGATTCCGGCCTTCCAGAACGGGAAAAACCGTAAGGCGGAGGGTCGTCTGGCCGTATGGGACGAGTTCGAGGTACTGCTCCGGCCCTGTAGGAGTTATGTTCTTGGGGATATCCGGCGTGAGGAGTTCTCCGTGCGGGCCCTTGTCCCAGTCCCATTCAATGGGAACGACTGGAATCCGCAGATGAGCCCCGTCATCTTCCGGCTGTGCATCTGCCGGGACGGCATAGTTCCATGCGCCGGAGGGGCGGATGTCCCAACATGGGAAGGCTTCGTCGTCGGCGGGGTATTTGCCGTTCATGTTGGCATAGCGGACGGTATCCTTCCGGAAATCTGCGGGAATGGCATAACTGTAAACGAGCGGGCCGCGTTCGAACCACGCTCCCCCGCCATAGGCTTCATTGCGCTCCGCTTTCATGGGGAGGGTGAGGACCACCTTGTCACCGGAGGCCCATCTGCGGTTCAAGGTGACGAAGGTGCCGGCTGCGAGGGGCTTTCTTACAGGCTTGCCGTTCAGTGTGAGGGACGCGCCGGTGCACCACCCGGGAATTCGGAGGGTGAGCCTTGCACGCTGCTTGCGCCCTGCGGCTTCTGCAGTGATTGTAACCGTTTGGCCGTAAGGGTATTCCGTCTGCTCCGTGAAGCTCAGGGCGTCGCTGTAGCGGAACCGCGAAGGGCCGTAAAGTGCGGCGACCGCTTCCTTCTTGCCGCGGAGCCACATGCGGGCGGCGTAATCGGGGTACAGGCGATGGATGTTGCCGGCGCAGCACTCGGTCTGGTGGGTGGGGCGGTAGGCCATCCAGGTGGAGCAATAATTGTCTTTGTTGTGGTTGGACGTGCCGGTCGCAATAAACTGGTTTACAGAGGAATAGTACTGCAGGGCCTTGAAGTCGGCGGTCACGCTGCCGGCTCCGGCGTTGAATACTATCTTCTCCAGCATGTCGGCATAACGGGGGGCCTTGAGGATTTCCAGGAAATAGCCCAGCGTCCAGGTCATGTCCACGGCGTTGCAGGTCTCGTGGCTGTGGCGGATTTCCCGGCCCTGAAGCCACTCGGCGCTGGTGAAGAGGCCGTCCGGCAGGCCATCCTCCTCATACAGGCGGTCCAGGGAATAAACGGCGAGGTCCTTGTACCAGGGATCCCCTGTGGCGGCGTACAGCATAATGGGGAGCTTGAGGATTTCGCTCATGGTCACGCCGTGCATCTTGTACGGCTCGGGCGAACGGAGAAACTCCGGAGTGACGCGGTCGTCGCGGCTCAGCTTCCTGTCGCCCAGCAGCTCCCGGCGCATGCGGAATGCGGAATCGGCCCTGGCTGTCAATGATTTGTCTCCGGTCTTCCCTGCCGTCCAGAGCATGCCCTCCAGGGATATTATGTCGCGCTTGCGGACGAGCTGTGCAAGTGGGATGGAATTGTAGTGGCGGGTGAGAGCCTGAAGGATTGCAGGGTCGGGAGAGACGTCGTAAGCGGCCTTCATGGCCCGGAAGAAAACGGCGAAAGGCCAGGTATAGTCCACCAGAGGCGAGCCGAGGCGGCCGTTCTCCCACGGATGCTCCAGGGTGTAGCCGATGCCGGCCTCGCCTTTTTCTATCAACTGCCTGTCGTCCAGCAGGTAACCGAGTCTCAGCAGGCCGTCGGTATAGTAGGCCGTCTGCTCGTAGCGCCACCAGTCCCTGCCGTGGTCTCCCATCCTCGGAATCTCCCCCGCCCACAGGCAGGTGTTGTAAGGATACGAAAGCGCCTCCGGATGGCCCGTAAGGCCAGTTCTCTGCGTCTGGAGCTTCTCCAGCAGCCAACCGCCCGGCTCAATGTCCCGGAGGCTGCATTCCTCCCAGGGCTGCGCCAGCAGCCCCACCGGCAGCATAATCAGCAGCGAAACCGCTATGTGGCGAATAGATCTCATGCGGACAAAGATAATTGTTTTTTGACGAACAAAAAACATTCAAAACGAAACGGCCTCCCAGTGTATTGGAAGGCCAAAAGAGTGTTGTATTCCGAAAACGTGGCATTTCTGCCAGTTCTCCGGAATGTAAAATCGGTTATTCTGTCACTAACGAATAGTTGGTGCTGCGGCCGCCTTCGTCATTTTTGCGGAGGACGCCTTTATCAACAAGGTCCTTGATGTCGTTCAGGGCCGTGTCGGTAGAACACTTGCCAATCTTGGCCCACTTGCCGGAAGTGAGTTTGCCGAAGAAACCGTCGAACTGCATGTTGATAATCTTGCGCTGGCGCTCGTTCACAAACAGGTCACGATGATTCTCCCAGAAACGGGCCTTGGCAAGGACGGAGGCGAGCGTCTCTTCCGTGGAAGAAAGAGCCCGGTCGAAGCAGTCCAGGAACCAGAGGAGCCAGGCAGTGATGTCGCCGTCGCCCTTCTGGGTCTTCTCCAGAACGTCGTAGTATTCATTCTGCAGAATCTTCATTTCGCTGGACATACTGTAGAAGCGCTTGACGGAGTGTTCGCTACGGGCCAGGAGCATATCCGTGATGGCTCGGGTGATACGGCCGTTGCCATCGTCGAAGGGGTGGATGGAGACGAACCACAGGTGGGCGATGCCGGCTTTGAGGACGGGGTCTGTGCCATTATCGGCGTTTACCCAGTCGATGAAGCGGTGCATCTCCTCGGGCACGCGCTCCGGCTTTGGAGCCTCGTAGTGGACATTTTCGTGACCCATCGGCCCGGAGACTACCTGCATTTCGCCGCTACGGTATTTGGCCACTTCTATGGCATAAAGACCGCTTCGCCCTGTCGGGAACAGGACGTTGTGCCAGCCGAAGAGACGATCGTCGGAGAGGGGCTTGTCGTAATGCTGGGTGGCATCCAGGAGCATCTCCACTATACCTTCAACGTAACGGGATGCAGGCACCAGGCCGGCCGTATTGATGCCAAGGCGGCGGGCGATGGAGGAACGGACTTCCGTGAGGTTGAGGACTTCGCCCTCTATCTCGCAGGATCGGACGAGCTCCAGGGACATGGTGGTGAGCATGGCTTCGTCCTGGAAGTCGAAGCCAAGTGAGGACATCCGGCCCAGCATAAGGCCCTGCCTGGCCCTTACCGGCCCGAGCTTGTTCATCACGGCCTCTTTGTCGAAGCTGAATTCCCACCAGTTATTTCTTTGATGCAGATACATATCGTTTCTTCGTTTCGGTGCAAATCTAATGTTTATTCGGCGAATAAGCAAGATAT
>JAFZZW010000085.1 GCA_017615615.1 Bacteroidales bacterium | reverse complement strand
CTCCTTGGCCTGACCACGGCTTCCATCCAGAACATCGCGACCGATATCCTCTTCGGCCAGCTCCGTCTCGTCATCGCGACGATGGACATCGAGGAGATCAACGCCGACCGCGACAAGTTCCTCGCCAACGTCTCCACCAACGTGGAGGCGGAACTCCGCAAGATCGGCCTGAAGCTCATCAATGTGAACGTTACCGATATCCGGGACGAGTCCGGCTACATCGAGGCCCTCGGTAAGGAAGCCGCCGCAAAGGCCATCAACGATGCCAAGAAGAGCGTCGCCGAACAGAACCGTTACGGTGAAATCGGTAAGGCCGAGGCCGACAGGGACAAGGACATCCGTATCGCCGAGACCACCAGGGACACCCGTATCAAGACCGCCGACGCCAACGCAAAGGCCGTCGAGGGTGAGAACAACTCCAAGATAGCCATCGCCCAGTCCGACGCCCTCCGCCGCGAGAAGCAGGCAGAGGCCGAGCGCCTCGCAGTCGCCGCAGAGAAGGTCCAGGCCGCAAAGGCTCTGGAGGAGGCATACAAGAGCGAGCGCGACGCCGAGCTTGCCCGCGCCGACCGCGAGAAGGCCACACAGCAGGCCAACATCGTCGTTCATGCGCAGATCGAAAAGGAAAAGGCCATCATCGAGGCCGAGGCTCAGGCCGAACAGCTCCGCCGCAAAGCCAAGGGTGAGGCCGATGCCATCTACGCCAAGATGGACGCCCAGGCCCGTGGTACCTTCGAGATTCTCTCCAAGCAGGCATCAGGTTTCGGCCAGCTGGTAGAGGCCGCAGGCGGCGACGCCAAGAACGCCATCACAATGCTCATAACCGACAAACTCCCCGAGCTGGTCAAGACCCAGGTGGAGGCCGTCAAGGGCATCAACATCGACAAGGTCACCGTATGGGACGGCGGCAGCAACGTGAACGGCAAAACCGCTACCGCCAACTTCGTTTCCGGCCTGATGCAGTCTGTACCCCCTCTCCAGGACCTCTTCAAGATGGCCGGTATGGAGCTCCCCAACTATCTGAAGGGCCAGGACAAACCCGCAGAAGAGCCCGAAAAGGAGGATTAAAGGTATGATAGTCATCAATCTGGACGTGATGCTCGCCCGCCGGAAAATGTCCTCCGGGGAGCTGGCCCAGAAGGTGGGCATCACTCCCGCGAACATCTCCATCCTCAAAACCGGCAAAGCAAAGGCCATAAGGTTCTCAACCCTTGACTCCCTTTGCGCCGCGCTGGACTGCCAGCCCAGCGACATCCTGGAATTCCGGCCCGAATAGCAAGTTGGCTGATTCCGGCAGAAGTATATCAAGCATTCCGTCTGCAACAATTAATGTAATTGCAGACGGAATGCTTTACATAAGAGGAATCGATACGTTAGCTGTTATGCAGTGACATAACAGGTAGTTGCCAAACAGGGGAGAATACCGTATTCCGAACCGGAAGAAACTGTCATTTCCAAATCCTAATTCTGCGTACGGCCGAGCGAAGATTGAACCCTCCCCTTTAAGGTCGTGTGCATCCAGGGCGTCCAAATCGTATTCCAGTCCTGCCGCTTCGCCGGATCCTTTCGCTTTAATATCTCCAATCGCGATATACCCTACGGACGCTCCGGCTTTTATGTAGAAGTGCATCCCTTCCGTGTTGGGGCTCGTTTGAATACCTGCTCCCGCCTGGGCGGCGAAGTTCCATGTAGTTGCGGTGCACCTCACAAATCTTTTATACTGGAAGAAACCGTCCAGACCGGTATTCTGCATCTCTGCAAATGCTCCAGCCTCCCAGAACCAAGGACTTCCAGGCTTAAAAAACCGATCATATTCCAAACCGGCATGTGCGGTGAATCCTGCATTTTTGGCAAAAGAAAACATTGACCAGTATTCACTGGGAACGACTTTCTTGACAACTGCATCGAAATTTGCATTCTCGGTCCACTTGTTCGGAGCCAGGCCAACACCTAAATCAATCATAACTTTTCCTTCTTTTGCCCGGCCGGAGTAGGGCGGTTTCTCCGATGCTGGTTTTCCGGCTGGATAACCATAAGATGCGGGATTACCGTTTTGCCTTGCCGGCTGCACCTCTTCTTTGACGATTCTCTCTACCTCGTCCATCCTGAAAACAAAGATGCTTTCGTCACTCGTCATAATCTTCAGCGATTCTCCGGGAACCTGTTCGATGACGGTCCCTTTAATCCTCCCCCCATTCTTCAAGTAAACAACCTCAATCCAGTGTTGGGCGAAAACCGGGAATGAAATACAGGACAGCAAAAGCAGAGTTAGGATAATTTTTTTCATGCAGCTTTAAAAACGGATGCTCAACGATAACCCTGGCGTGAAGCCCGTGCTTTCCATGGCAAGGACCGGAAGCGCGCAGGGAGCAATTTGTATTGAGTAAGCGGATGATCTGAATTCATCAAGAATCTTTTCGGCGTCGAAAGCGGCTTTTATCGCGAACACCGCCCCCGTTAAACCTGCCAGGCCGACAACGGCACCAATGGCTATCAGTGTATCGTTTTTTGACATGGCTCCACCGACTGCACAGCCTATACCTCCGCCGGCTACTATAGAGAATACCGGTGCACCCCAGCTTGTAAATATGATTTTATCATACAGGCGATTTGCCATCTCGGGGCCCATAATGTCAGTAATCTGCTCTCTGGTGAATACGGTACCTGCGTCGTTTATGACGTGGGCACCACTCACTCTCAGGGAAGCAACATCATATTTATAAGACTTATATTTGTCTCTTTGGGGTTGAGGCTCTCTCGCACTCTCTTCTTTTGTCAGTTTCTCAACTTCACTCATCTGATAAACGAAGACGTTGCCATCGGATGTCTGTATCTTCAGGCTTTTGTCTGGAATCTGTTCAATGATGACCCCTTTGACCCTTCCTCCATTCTTGAGGTAAACAACATCTACCCAGTCCTGGGCCAGAGCGGAAGCGCCGGCAGCAAGCAGAAGCAAAATAACAATTATCTTTTTCATGGCGTCAAAACGGTATGGCGAATGCAATGACAGGATAATAACCGGGGCCTTGAGGCTGCTGAGTATTAAGATTAACCGGTTTAATCGGAATCGGCTCCAGGAAAGAATAAGCCCTGGACAAATTATATTTCTCGACTATCTCATTGGCCTTTTTCTGGTTATTGCTTTCGATGAGCAATCCGGGTACAAAGCATAAGGCGCCGAGGCCTCCCCATATTCCGGCTTGGATAAAATGACCTGACGAATGGCCGTCAAATGCAGTATCGACAGCGCCTGCTATCAGGTGGTATAATGCCACACCAAGAATGCCGGCTCCTCCCCAAGTGAGCAAATCACCTCCTGTCCAATTACTGTTATACTGTTTGATTTCATTATAAGCATCTGAGCCAAGCAATTCAATGGCGTCGCTGGCCAGAATCTTGCGCCCGTCAACATAAAACCAAGGACTGCCCCAGGTCAAAGTGCACTCCAATTCCCCATCAAGGAGGTTGTTGCCCCGCCCGCCGCTGTAAGCTTTAGCAGACTGCTCTTTGGTGATTTTTTCAACCTCGCTCATCTGATAGACGAATACGTTGCCGTCGGCAGTCTGGATTTTCAAACTCTGCCCGGGGACTTGTTCTATCACTGTCCCTCGAATGATACTACCGTTTTTCAGGTAAACCACTTCCTGCCATTCCTGGCAAAAGGCCGTTACTGCGCATAGAAGTGCTGCGATAAATGTGATTAGTTTTTTCATTATTTTTTAGAGTTAGCATCCGTGGCCCAACGTTAATCGGTTAACAATAGAGAGCATGGGCCTTTACCTAATCGCTCTCTAAATCATGGAGTTGGGAGTAACGCCCAAATATAACAAAAAAATGTAATAACAACAATTCGTATCATTTCATAGCCGTGGTTCGCATGGTTGGCAAAAAAACATTATCTTTGTAAGCTATGGATGATAAGAAGTTTACTCTCTGGCATCGCATTGCGGCGCTTCTTGCGTTTGCGGTGTCCGCCGTTACATATTTGCTTACCATTGAGCCGTCCGCTTCCTTCTGGGATTGCGGCGAGTTCATAGCTTCTTCGTACAAGCTGGAGGTCGGACACCCGCCGGGAAACCCCGTTTTCCAGCTTTTCGCCCGCTTCTTCACGATGTTCGGGGACAATATGCATGCGGCCATCCTCGTCAATGCCATGAGCGCCCTGTGTTCGGCGCTTACCATACTGTTGCTTTACCTCACCATAGTGTGGTTCACCCGCCGTATGATCAAGACGGATACCCTTGGCGGCGCCATCGCTGTCATCGGCTCCGGCCTCGTGGGTGCGCTGGCATACTGCTTCTCGGACACGTTCTGGTTTTCTGCGGTAGAGGGTGAGGTTTACGCCATGTCGTCCCTGTTCACCGCCCTGGTGTTCTGGGCGATGACCATGTGGTACGACCATTACGACGAGCCGCACGCCCTGCGGTGGATCGTGCTTATCGCATTCCTGATGGGCCTCAGTATCGGCGTCCACCTGCTCAACCTGCTGGCCATTCCCGCCATAGTGTTCATGTTTTACTACAGGCAGAGGCAGGACGGGCCCTTCACCTTCTGGGAGTTCGTCAAGATTGTGGCGATCGGCATACTCATTCTCGGGTTCCTGGTGTTCCTGTTCATCCCGTACCTGCCCAAGCTGGCGGCGTACTTCGACCTGTTCTTCGTCAACACCCTTGGCCTGCCGTACAACAGCGGCGCCGCATTCTTCCTGGCCGCCGTGCTGACCCTGTGCTTCTGGGGGCTTTTCGTCACCCTCCGGAAGCAGAAGGTGTTCCTCAACACCGCCCTGCTGTGCCTGACGATGATCACCATCGGTTTCTCGATATTCAGCATCGACATCATACGTTCCTGCGCCAAGACGCCCACCAACGAGTACCAGCCGGACAACGCCTTTACGCTTGTCCGCTACCTCAACCGTGAGCAGTACGGCTCCACGCCGATTGTCTACGGCCAGTATTATGCCGCACCTTACGACCTCAAGACCTCCAGATACTGGGCGCCCCTGGGAGGAAAGTACAAGAAGGTGGACGGCCCGGTCGATGCAAAGTACCGTTCTTCCGGGAAGATGCTTTTCCCGCGCATGTGGAGTACTTCCCCCGACGGCCGCTATGAGGATTTCTACCGCGCCTATACGGGCGGAAGGGGACGGAAGGTCGCAGGCGCTACCGATCGCAAGCCCAGCATGGGTGCCAATCTCTACTACTTCTTCGACTATCAGCTCGGATGGATGTACTGGCGCTACTTCATGTGGAACTTCGTCGGTCGCCAGAACGAAATCCACTCGCCTACGCCCGGGGACATATTCCACGGCAACTGGGAGAGCGGCATCGCCTTCATCGACCATATCCGTCTGGGAGACCAGAGCAGCGCTCCGTCCACGCTGGCGGACAACAAGGGGAAGAACCACTATTTCTTCCTCCCCCTTCTGCTTGGCCTGCTGGGACTTTTCTTCCAGTTCGACCGCGACAAGCGCGGCTGCTGGCTGGCGTTCCTTATGTTCTTCATGACGGGCATCGCCATCGTGCTGTACCTCAACCAGCCGCCGTACCAGGTGCGCGAGAGGGATTATGCCTACGCCGGCTCCTTCTACTTCTTCAGCGTGTGGATAGGAATGGCGGTGGCGGCGCTGTACAAGTGGATAGGCGGGGCGCTTAAGGACAAGTCTTCCGCACCGCTGGCGGCAGGGATTACAGCCGTCTGCCTCCTGGTTCCAGTGCTCATGGCATGCCAGAACTGGGACGACCACGACCGCTCGGGCCGCCGCACCGCCGTGGAACTTGCACGCAATTACCTTAATTCCGTGGGCCCCCAGGGCATCCTCATAACCCACGGCGACAACGATACCTTCCCCGTGTGGTACGCGCAGGAGGTGGAAAACGTCCGCACCGACGTCCGCATCTGCAACACCTCCCTCCTCGGTACCGACTGGCATATCGACCAGATGAAGTGGGCCTGCAACGAATCGGCGCCGCTCAAGCTTGCCATCGGCCCCGAGCAGTACCTCTACGGAACCAACGAATACATTCCTATAGTGGATTCCAGGGGGACGGAGATGAAGATTTCGGACGTTATCATGCTGTTCAAGCATCCTGACGTGCGTCTTCCTATGACCAGCGGGCGCAAGGTGGACTATATCCCGGCGCGCAAGATCGTCATTCCGGTCAACAAAGCCAACGTCATCTCCTCCGGCATCCTGGATGCCAAGTACGCCGACATGATTCCGGAAAGCATCGTCCTCCAGATTCCCGAGGGCAAGGAATTCCTGACCAAGCCGGAACTGTTCATGCTGGATCTCCTGAGCCAGTACGAGTGGGACCGTCCGCTCCACATGCTCAATATGGGAGGCGACCTCAACATCGGCCTGAAAGATTATCTCGTGTATGAAGGGTATTCGTACAAGTTCGTTCCCATCCGCAACAAGGTGGGTACGACCGACATAGGTTTCGTGGATACGGATGAGCTGTACCGCAAGATGACAGAGGTTTACAGCTGGGACGCCGTAGGGGCCGACGATTACTTCATCGACTATCAGAATATCTATACCAACCTTGGCGTGATGGCCGTCCGCAACGTTTTCCTGAGCGCTGCTAACGCGTTCATCAAGGCCGGTGAGAATGACAGGGCGGAAGAGATGCTGGAGCGCTGCTACGAAATAATGCGCCGGTACCCGTTGGAGAGCATTCCGCTCGGGATGAACACCAACGACTACCTTGTGACCAACATAGCGGACGCTTTCTACAGGCTGGGCAACGACAACAGGGGCCGCGAAATCGCATCCCTGCTTGCCGCCGACCTGCTCGTCACCGCCAGGTTCTACCTTGAATTCTACGAATTCGCGAAAACGGAGTTCGAGACCTGCGGCAGCTATATCTACTACCTGGCAGACGTGCTGGAGAGGAACGGGGAGGAAGAATTGGGCAAGCGCCTGACCGACACCCTCAGCCAGATGCTGGATTATGCGACCGGAGTATCAGAGACCGGCGGCGAATCGTAGCGTGCGGCTGCCGTCCGGTTCAACCGTAATATTGACTTTCAGGGCCTCTTCTCCAAGGAGAGGCCCTATGTTTTCCGGCCACTCGATGAGGCACAGGGCGCCGCTGTCAAGATAGTCGTAAAGGCCGATGTCCAGGGCCTCCTCCGGGCGCTCGATGCGGTAGAAGTCAAAGTGGTACAGCGGCTCGCCGGAAGCGGTGCGGTATTCGTTGACAATGGCGAAAGTAGGGGAGCTGACGGAGTCTTCCCGAACGCCCAGCGCCTTGCAGACCGCCGTGATGAACGTGGTCTTGCCTGCTCCCATGGGGGCGTAGAACGCGATGATTCTGTGGTCGCCGATTGCCTGCAGGAATTCTTTTGCGGCGGCCCCGAGGGCCTGGACGGATGGAATGCGTATGGTTTTCATAAACGGTTATTGTCCCAGAGCTCCCTTTATTGCACGGGTGATGAATTCATTGAGGCTTATGCCAAGCTTGGCGGCACGTTCGGCGGCATCGCCGTGAAGGTTTGACTCCATGCGGAGAACCATTTTGCCGCTGTAGGGTTTCTCTGGAGTTTTTCCATTTTCGGCACATCCTTCAAGATAATAATCAACGGCGCCTTCAAAATCATTACGTAGCTCTTCTACAGACTTGCCTTCGAAGATAATTCCGTCGTGCCTCAGGCCTAACACGGAACCATGAAAGCACTCGTCGGTATCGGAGTATTCTATACTTCCGTGATATCCCTTATAGTACATTGTCCCCATTATAACAGTCCTTTATTCTTGAGATATTTATACACATCCGACAAAGTTGACGGTTTAACAATCCTTCCGGGATGAGGTTTGTGCATTACGAAATCATTATCCCCGTTGCGGAAACGAATCCTGGATCCTGATGTTGCTCCTTTATTGTCCAGCTCGAACCCGAGTATGGCAAACAGCCTCACCAGTTCATCAAAAGTAAAGTCATTTGGCAGGCGGTAAAAGCGCTTGATCAGTTTCTTTTTCGAACCCATCGCAAAGATACTAAAAATAGTACTATTCCAAAACATTATTTCAAAATATTCATTCTGTCCAGGAAGCGGTAGCCGGCGGCTTCGGTGAGATGGGGGACGGTGATGGCGGGAGCGCCGGCGAGGTCGGCGATGGTGCGGGCGACGCGGATGATGCGGAAGTAGGCGCGCATGGACAAACCGAGCTTGTCCATCAGCTTGACGAGCACTTCCTGGCAGTCTTGCGACAGGGGGCAGAAACGCTCGATGAGCTTGTTGGTCATCTCGGCGTTGGTCTGGATACCGGCGTCCTTGAACCGCTGCCGCTGGATTTCCCGGGCTCTCAGCACCCTTGCCGCCACTGCTGCGCTGGGCTCGGCCTTGGGCGCCCCCAGGATTGCGTGCCCCGGCACAGGGGCGACAGTCACCTGAAGGTCTATCCTGTCCATGATCGGCCCGCTGAGGCGTGCCATGTAGTTGAGGCGCTGCGTTACGCTGCAGGTACACCTGTCCGGAACGCCGTAATAGCCGCAGGGGCATGGGTTCGATGCCGCTACAAGCATGAACGATGCTGGATATTCAACTTTAGCCTTGAGTCTGGAAATTACTACCCTCCGGTCCTCGATCGGCCCCCGGAGGGCTTCTATTACGCTTTTTGGCATGAGACTCATTTCGTCGAGGAAGAGCACCCCGTTCTGTGCGAGGCTGATTTCTCCCGGGATGATGCCGTCACCCGCGCCGCCGCCTATTATGGCCGCCAGCGAGGCGGAGTAATGCGGCGCGCGGAAAGGCCGCCGGTCCATCAGCCCGTAACGCATGCTGCCCTTGCCGGCGATGCTGAATATCTTGCTCGTCACCAGGCTCTCTTCCCGCGTCATGGGCGGCAGAATGCCCGCCAGCGCCTTTGCGAGCGAGCTTTTGCCGCTGCCCGGCGGACCGACCATAATTATGTTGTGCCCGCCTGAGGCGGCGATTTCCATCCCGCGCTTGGCGCCTTCCTGGCCGACTATATCGGCAAAGTCCATCACCGGCTCCGACTTCCATACGGGGGATATGATGCGTTTGTATTCCGCTGAATTCCAGACCAGGAGGTCGCTCCGGTCCTCGATGTCCTCCAGGATGCGGACGACATCCTGAAGGTTGCGGACGCCATATACGGATTTATTGTTCAATTCCGCAGCCTCAAGCGCAGAGGAGACGGGGAGAATGATGCCGTCGAAGTCTTCCTTTTCCGCGAGTTCGGCGAACGGAAGGGCGCCGGAAATCGCCCTCACGCTGCCGTCCAGGCCCAATTCGCCGGACATCAGGTACCGCTCGGCAAGCGGCAGGGCCTTCTGTTCCGTCGCTGCGATGATACCGGCCGCAATGGGGAGGTCGTAGCCGCTGCCGCTCTTGTGCATATCCGCGGGAGCGAGGTTGATTACTATACGCTTGCCGGGGATATGGTATCCGAGCGCCTGCATCGCCGTCATCGTGCGGAGCAGGCTTTCCTTTACGGCGGCATCGGCCAAGCCTACCAGATGGATTCCGATGCCCTTGCCGACGTTGATTTCCACTGTGACCTTTACGGCGTCGATGCCGACGCATTTGGCAGAATAAGTACGTGTAAGCATATCATTCGGGGAGTTGAAAAGCCACGCCGGACAGAAAACCGTGTACGGGATAATCCTGCCTGACGCCTTTGCAGGTGACATACGGGTGAATTGATTCGTCCCTGGGGGTCAAAGCTACCGCCAGACTGCCGCCGATGGCGCATGCGCAGCTTCTTCCCATGAACCGGCAGCCGGGGTAGTCGTCCAGATCCAGAGGCAGGCAGACGTCGCCGTCGAAATAAAGGTGCTCCGGTGACCCGTCGAGCAGGTTCAACTCGTACCCGTAGCCGATGCCCCACCCTTCGCTGTGGGAAGAGGACATGAAACACTGGCCGGCCACGCACGTTCTGCCTCCCAGCGATATCAGGGATGCGTCGGTCCACCGGACTCCGCGGTATTCGGTGAGGCTTACGGATTTTCCGTTCGAGAAGAGCCTGGTGTGTCCCGACTGCTCGTACAGGGCCGTCCGGTCCCCGCTGATGTATTTGGCATCCAGTACTTCAATGCAGGTGAGTCTGATGGGCGGGCCGTCCTGTTCGCCGTCGCGCATGAAAACTATTTCCGTCTTGTCGTCTTGTTTGCGCCGGTAGGCGAAGCAGATGCTCTCGCCGTCGGAGTAAAGGGCTCCCGTGGGGCCGTAAGTATCCGAGCCGAAACCTCCCAGGGGAATCCCTTCCGGATCCCGGAAGAATTCCCGTCCGTTGCAGCGGAATGCTATTCCTCCGCCGAAGCTTTGTCCGAGGGTGTAGATATCGTTGCCGGAAGGATACAGGCCGACGATGTATTCCCTGTCGTCCCAATGCGCGAGGCCGATGCCGTTTGCTCCGATAAAAGTGCCCTCCGTGCCGGTGTATATGGTGTAGAGGTCCCGGTTGATAATATGGTGGCCGTCCGGAGCGGAGCTGACGGTAGTGCCCGGACCGGCCGGGATGCCCAGCGCCTCCTGCCCTCCGCGAAAGAGCCGGAGCGTACAGGATACTTTTCCGCATGCGCTGTCTCTCTGCCAGTCATAGGACTCCGGGAAATCGACTGCGGAAACCAGCAGAAGCGTATCCTGACGCTCCTTTCCGCTCCCGGAACCGGAGTTCCCGGAGCGGTCTTCCTTTCGCGGACTGCCGAACTGGAGAGGCTGGTCCAGCAGGGAGCAGGACCAGAAAAAAGAATAAACTATGGCGAACAAGGCTGGCAGCCGGCGGAAGGAAGATGAAGCTCTCATAGCGTCTTTGTTTTTCGCAAAGGAAAGCAAATTCCCGCTCAAAACCTCATCCGTCGCCGGCTGTTCGTCACTAGTTTACGATTTTTAATGGTCATTGGTCACAAAGGATAAAAAAAAGGGGCGCCCGCAGCACGGGCGCCCCTGAAGAGGCATATTCAGAGGATGAAAATTACTTCCTCTCGTCACGGCGGCCACGACGGTCGCCG
>JAFZZW010000084.1 GCA_017615615.1 Bacteroidales bacterium | reverse complement strand
TGTCGCTTTTCTTGTTGAACTTCCCGGTAAGTATAGACCCAAACACATATATCTGCATTACTTTGTGCTTCTCACACAAAGCAACTATTTGAGCCATATTTCGTTTAATTAGCCTCATACAATGCAAATATACCGCTTTTGACATAAAAAACAAAACAGACCACATCTGTGGCCTGTTCTTATCCTTGTATGACTCGAAAGATTACAATTCTTGATGATCTTTCTTGATGTCTCTGAGATTCATATCCGTCTTTGTTATATCGGGGCAAAGATAACACTTTTTTTAGATTCTTCGTCGCTATGCGACTCAGAAAGACAGGAAAGGGTGCACCGGCGTTGTTTTGGAACGATATGCCATGGTTTTGTTCCAAACAGCACTGATTTAAGGTGAAATGGAACAAAAACAGCATTTGGCGTTCCAATTATCCCGGATTATTCGTATTTTTGGAAGTCTGCGAAATTAAAATGGCTTTGGCACATCATACAAGCCTTGTCTGTGGCCCCTCTACAGGGGGGGGGTATTAACGCATTAGTAATCAGCAATTTAAATAACCACAACGCGCAAACCGCCCGGTTTGTGCGGCATAACCGTATCCCGTTATGAAACGAATCCTTGCTTTCCTGACTTCATCTGTGCTTGCCACCGCATTTCTCGCTTCCTGCGTGGAGACTCCCGCCGAGGTGGCCGTAACCGGCGTCAGGCTCTCAGACACAGAGATCGAACTGCTCGAGGGCCAAACCCACAATCTCACAGCCACCGTGCTGCCGGAGGACGCCACCAACAAAGGCGTCACCTGGACGTCAGCCGTACCAAACGTGGCCACGGTGAGCGACGACGGCACCGTCATCGCTATGGCCATGGGCGCTTCCACCATCACCGTAACGACGGTGGACGGCGGCTTCCGGGCCGACTGCGCCGTAATCGTGAAGATGAGAGTCATCCCGGTCGAGTCGATCTCCCTCAACTACGACAAGATAGGCATCGAGGAAGGCAGCGGCGTTTATCTTTCCGCCACGGTGCTCCCCACCAACGCCACAAACAAGAACGTCATATGGAGCGCCAGCCCGGAGAACGTGATCAGCGTTGACAATATCGGCAAGGTAACCGGACTTATCCCCGGAGAGGGTGACGTTACCGCCACCACCGAGGACGGCGGATTCACCGCAACCTGCCACATTATCGTCAACGCCGTCACCGTCAACGCAGAGAGCGTCACGCTGGACAGGGAGACGCTGGAGCTGACCGAAGGCGAAACGGCGGTGCTCACGGCTACCGTGCTCCCGGAGAATACCACCGACAAGACCGTCCAGTGGCGGACCATCGACGAAGCTGTCGCAATGGTTGACCAGGAAGGCAAGGTAACGGCAGTGGGCGCCGGAAAGACCTTGATAGTTGCCAGCTGCGGAGGCATCGAAGCCGCCTGCGAGGTGACGGTCAAGAAAGTTGAAGTGACCGGCCTCACCATCGAGCCTGCGTCGGTAACGCTTGCCGAAGGGAAGACGTTCCAGTTGAGCGCAACTGTAAGTCCGGCCAATGCCGACCAGACGGTGGAATGGGTCTCTTATGACACCAATGTGGCAAAAGTTGACGCCAACGGCCTCGTCACTGCCGTAAAAGAGGGCACGACAAAAATCTTCGCACGCTCCCAGGCTTTTACGGACGTAAGCGCATCGTGCGAGATCACGGTCATCAAGGATCCCACATTGAGGGGAATCAGTATCAATCCGTCTGAGCTCACGCTGACCGTAGGCCAGGCACAGACGCTGCAAGTTGTGTACACTCCCGAGTACGCCACCAACAAGAAAGTCAGCTGGTCGACGGACAACGCCGACGTGGCTTCGGTATCCGCCGAGGGCGAAGTGACGGCCAAGGAGGAAGGCGTAGCCATCGTTACGGCAACCTCTGATGAGGGCGGCTTAACAGCAAGCTGCAAAGTGATGGTCGGCAAAACTACGGGGACAAGGGTTTACTGTTACATCAATAATTATCTGACCTCGAAAAAAATACTCTACCTGAACGGGACTCCGGATCCGCTTTCCGGGGCTTTTGAAGTAATCATCAATGATGCCAGCTACTCGTTCGCTTATTTAATTGGGATGCGCGCCGACGGCCATGACCTATATACTTTGGAATGGTATCAAAGCTCCATCAGCAGCGGGAATCCATTATTCCTGTGTAAAAACCGAAAGCCTCTTTACCGTTTGGATGAGTACTTTAAAGATCCCGATAACGTGCATGGAATGGCAGCCCGTGACGGCAAAGTCGCATTTACCTATTATTCCACCAGCGGTGAAAACAACTATTTGATTATCGTCGATCCCGACGGAACGGTCACAAAGAGTGATATACCGGGAGACTATAAGAATATGTATGATATGCCCTGCGCCTTCTCGCCTTCCGGAGATTTATATATTGCTCCTGACTTTAAAGATCCATTTGGGGACCGCCATCTTGGCGTTTACAAATACGGCACAGACAAAGAGTGGTCTTATTACGACTTGCCAAAGCACGAGTATCCCGGCCAAATCGACATATCGGACGAAGGGGACGTATATGTCTTTACATTATATCAGGATGACGACTACTATGCCGTACTGTACAAAAACGGAGAGGAGTATTCCGTGACAGACCAGTACAATAAATACGTAAATATCGACCTGAGCATTGCCGGGGGGCATATTTACACTGTCGCCTTGGACGAAGATGAGAAAAAAGCCACAGAACGTTGCGACGGCAACCTGCTCCGCACCGTCAACATCGACAGCGGCCTGCACAGCATGCATGCCACCACCTCCGGAGACGTCTACCTTGCAACCGGCAAACGGATCTACAAGAACGACGCTGTCCTGTTCACAGTTCCCGGCGAAATCCACTATATCAGCTACTTCTGCGTAGTGGAATAGCCCCAGGCGCATCGCACATAGCAAATCTATCCACAAAACCAAGGGATTACAAGCTTGTAGTCTCTTGGTTTTGGCCTTTCTTTGTTTTAACTTTGTGGAAAACGTTTGAGGTTATGGAAAAGAAGAACGAGTTAGTTGTAAAAGATGTAGTGGTTAGGACCATGTCTAAGGATGGTGTTGATTATATATGCATCACTGACATAGCCCGCCAGAAGAATTGGATGGATCCAAACGGAGTGATAGCTAACTGGATGCGTAACCGCAACACCATAGAATTCCTTGGAATATGGGAAACTCTCTAAAATCCGGCTTTTAACCCCCTCGAATTCGAGGGGTTTAGACAGCAAGCTGGGCTGAACGATTTTACCATGTCTCCTTCCCGTTGGTTTGACGCAACAAATGCTATAGGCATAGTATCTCAATCAGGCAGATATGGGGGAACCTACGCACAAACCGATATCGCATTCGAGTTTGCCTCATGGATTTCAGTTGAATTCCGGCTGTATCTGGTTAAAGAGTTCCAGCGGTTGAAAAGTGCTGAGCAGCAATTGCTTGGGTGGACCGCAAAACGAGAGCTCTCTAAGATTAACTATCGTATTCATACGGATGCCATTAAGCAGAATCTTATTCCGGAAGAACTGTCAGAGGTGCAGGTTTCATTAATCTACGCAAATGAAGCTGACGTTCTGAATGTTGCTTTGTTTGGTATGACAGCTAAGGAGTGGCGGGAGTTCAATCCGGAACTCGAAGGGGATATTCGTGATTATGCCACGATTAATCAGCTCATTTGCCTGTCCAACATGGAGAACCTGAACGCCGTGTTTATCAATGATGGACTTTCGCAGGCAGAACGGCTCCGCAGACTCAATGCTATTGCCATTCAGCAAATGACAGCTCTCGAGAATGGAGCCGCATCAAGGAAACTATTGAAATAATAACGAAGAAAAGGTCACATCGCTGTGGCCTTTTCCTATGCTTGAGAGACTTGAAAGATTACAATTCTTTAAGACCTTTCTTGATGTCTCTGAGGTTCATGTCTGTCTTTGTTAAATCGGGGCAAAGATAACACTTTTTTTAGATTCTTCGTCGCTATGCGACTCAGAATGACAGGAAAGGGTGCACCGGCGTTGTTTTGGAACGATATGCCATGGTTTTGTTCCAAACAGCACTGATTTAGGGTGAAATGGAACAAAAACAGCTTTTGGCGTTCCAAATTCTTGCAAATAATACGTATATTTGAACGGTTACGATGGAATCAGTGGCTCTATCCCGTCATATCAGCCTTATCTGCAGCTCCTCCATAGGGGGGGGTAAATCGCTAATAATCAATAATATAAACACCATCCTCGCGCAAACCGCCCGGTTTGTGCACCATAACCGTATCCCGCTATGAAACGAATCCTTTTCGCAATCGCAGCGCTCCTCACCCTTGCTTCCAGCTGCACCCAGGAAGTTGACCCCACCTCCGTCCGGCTGGACCAGCACGAGCTCACGCTCGCCGAAGGTGAGACCGCCTCGCTGACGGCAACCATCGCCCCCTCCAACGCCACCAACACCGCCGTCAATTGGAGCAGCTCCAAGCCCAGTGTAGCCGATGTAGACAAGAACGGCAAGGTGACTGCACTGACCGAAGGCCAGGCCAGCATCTCCGTATCCACCCTCGCCGGCGGTCTCACGGACGCATGTATCGTCACGGTGACCAAGAAGCCAGTACCGGTAACGGGCGTTAAACTGGACAGGACCAGCTATGAGATGACGGAGGGCGACACCTACCAGCTCACCGCCACCGTGGAGCCCGCGAACGCCAGCAATCAAAGCGTTACCTTCACCAGCAGCAACGACGAGGTAGCAAGCGTCGACAACCTCGGCTACGTCCGCGCCCACAGCGAAGGCACCGCCACCATCACCGTCAAAACGGAAGACGGCGGGTTCACCGCAAAGTGCGAAGTGACGGTTCTCAAATACACCATTCCCGTAGTCGGTGTGTGGGTGCAGCCCAACGAGTTGACCCTACAGAAGGGGGAAACCGCCACCCTCCAGTGGTACGTCGATCCCGAATCCGCCACCGACCGTTCCGTCAAATTCGCCTCCAGCGACACCAAAGTCGCCACTGTCTCCGACGAGGGCGTAGTCACCGCCGTCGATTACGGCGAGGCTACCGTCACCATCTCTACTGTCGATGGTGGCTTCACGGACGAGTGCAAGGTAACGGTAGCGGCAGTGGTTGAAGGAGTTACCATCACTCCCGCAAGCGTCGAGATCGCCGAAGGCAAGACGGCACAGCTCAGCGCCTCCGTCTCCCCTGCCGGCGCCAGCCAGGAGGTTGAATGGGCGTCTTTCGACAACAACATCGCCAAAGTCGATGCCAGCGGCCTTGTGACCGCCGTTGCCGCTGGCACCACCAGGATCTCCGCCCGTTCCAAGGAATACCCCGACAAGCAGGGCTTCTGCGAGGTCACCGTCACCCAGGACAACACCCTCAAGGGCATCAGCCTCAATCCCACCGAACTCACGCTCAAGGTCGGAGAGGCATACACGCTCACCGTCCTCTACACCCCGGACCACGCTGTCAACAAAAAAGTGGGCTGGACCTCCAGCAACGGCGATGTTGCCACTGTGACTTCAGAAGGCAAGGTGGTGGCGCTCGCTGAGGGCACTGCCACTATCACGGCCACCTCAGAGGAAGGCGGATTCACCGCAAGCTGCGCCGTGACGGTGAGCAAGGAAGCGGGCGCGAGGGTGTATTATACTGTGGACAGCACAACTGATTTGTACGTCAATGGAGTGCCGGATCCCCTTAGTGGGGCTTTTGACCGGGAAACCGATTCCTTTATTTCCAGTTTTAATTATGTGAAAGGCATATGTTCGGATGGCTCTGATTTATATAGCCTGGAACGTTATTCCGACATAGTGTTGAATGAAGGCAGTTATGTATCTGGCGGCGATGTTTTATACCTGTGCAAAAACCGCAAGCCTGTTTGCAAAGTCGATGCACATTCTGCATACGATTTAATAGGTATGTCCAGCTGCAATGGATATGTAGGAATTGTTCTTTGGGAGGGCGAGGATTCATTTTATATAGTCAGGATAAATCACGATGGAACGAGTTCAAGAAAATACATTACAGGAAGAGCTGTGTCGTTTTCTTGGACGAAGATGTTCTGCGCTATGGCACCTGACGGAACGTTCGATATCGTTGACGTAATTTGGGATTCCTTCGGCAGTCGCTATATGGCAATATATGAGTATGCTAACGACGGCACCCTGACTGAGACCTTGATAAAGCCCGATTTTAATGGTTTCTCGGCTATTGGCATTTCTGACGAAGGCGACAGATACATTCTGTCTGGCAACGGCACGGACGTCGAACTCCTGAAAAATGAAGAAGTCGTTTATAATACCACTGTGAATGGAAACGAGAGATATGGGTTGCACGCGACAGGCGGTCATGTTTATACGGCGGTTCAATGCGAAACCGGCGGTCGTTTAACAATGGAAGAAGCCTGCGACGGCAAACCGGTAAGGACATTGAATCTGAACGATATCTGTATCAAGAATCCACTGATTGTCTCGTCTTCCGGCGACATGTACGTTGCCACCGAGAATCATATTTACAAGAACGAAAAAACTCTCTTCACGATAACTGACACCTGGCTCACCGGCTTTGCCGTAGTGGAATAGCCCAAGCACCTCCGACATAGCAAAACTATCAACAAAACCAAGGGATTACAAGCTTGTAGTCTCTTGGTTTTGGCTTTTGTTTGTTTTAACTTTGTGGAAAATGATGATGCCATGAAAGATTTTCAGTTGCTGATTTATAATACACCAACAGAGGATATGAAGGTGGATGTGGTCTTACGGGATGAAACCATATGGGCCACCCAGAAGGCTATGTCCTCTTTGTTTGACTGTACAGTTCAAAACATTTCCTACCATCTGGGGAAGGTGTTTGAGACGGGGGAATTAGAGCGCTCCGCGGTAATCAAAGAATTTTTGAATACCGCACAGAGTGGTGCCAGAGGCATATCTGATGAAAAAATCATGTATTATAACCTTGATGCCATCATTGCTGTCGGATATCGCGTTTCTTCGGCTAGAGCCACCGCATTCCGCATCTGGGCAACGGGGATCTTAAAAGAGTATATAAAGAAGGGATTCGTGCTGGACGACCGTCGGATGAAAGATAGCGGAGCCTTGTTCGGCAAGGACTATTTCCGGGAACTCCTGGAACGCGTCCGTTCCATTCGGGCCAGCGAGCGTAGAATCTGGCAGCAAATCACAGATATCTATGCGGAATGCAGCATCGACTATGACCGTGCGGCCCCTACTACAAAGGATTTCTATGCTATGATTCAGAACAAGTTCCATTATGCAATTACTGGAAAGACTGCGGCTGAAATCGTATATGAAAGCGCAGACAGAAGCAAAGAGCACATGGGGCTGACAACCTGGAAGAATTCCCCGGACGGACGCATACTCAAATCAGATGTTTCCGTGGCAAAGAACTATCTGCAAGAGAAAGAAATCAAGCGGTTGGAAAGAGCCGTTACCGGATACTTCGACTACATCGAAGACCTCATTGAGAACGAGAACACCTTTACCATGGAGCAATTTGCGGCCAGTGTAAATGAGTTTCTGGCTTTCAGGCGTTTTCAAATTCTGCCTGACCGTAGCAAAGGACAAATCTCCCATGAAGATGCCCAGCGCAAAGCCGAAGAGGAATATGAAGCTTTCAATAAAACGCAAAGAATAGTCTCCGACTTTGATAAAGAGGTGAGCCTACTATTGGGAGATAACAATGATTCAAAATAGTATTCTGTCGAATTCGATGGAATTAAACCAAAAGGTCGCATCGCTGCGGCCTTTTCCTATACTTGAGAAACTCGAAAGATTACAATTCTTTATGACCTTTCTTGATGTCTCTGAGATTCATATCTGTCTTTGTTATATCAGGACAAAGATAACACTTTTTTTAGATTCTTCGTCGCTGTGCGACTCAGAATGACAGGGAGGAGGCGACTCAGAATGACAGGGAGGGTGCACCGGCGTTGCTTTGGAACGATATGACTTGGTTTTGTTCCAAACAGCACTGATTTAAGGTGAAATGGAACAAAAACAGCCTCTGGCGTTCCAATTATCCCGGATTATTCGTATTTTTGGAAGTCTGCGAAATTAGAATGGCTTTGGCACATCATACAAGCCTTGTCTGTGGCCCCTCTACAGGGGGGGCATTAACGCATTAGTAATCAGCAACATAAATAACAACAACGCGCAAGCTGCCCGGTTTGTGCGGCAAAACCGTATCATAGAATGAGAAAATACATCGCCCTGCTCGCGGCGCTTCTTGCCCTTGCCGCCGGATGCACCCAGGAAATCGACCCGTCGTCCGTCACCCTCAGCAAGCACGACCTTTCGCTCACCATCGGTGAGACCACAGTGCTGGCTGCCACCATAGAACCGGCGGGCGCCACCAACACAGCCCTCAGCTGGAGCAGCACCGCGCCCGCCGTCGCCACCGTTGACCAGGAAGGTACCGTCACCGCAGTGGGCGAGGGCCAGGCCATAGTGACGGTCGCAACCCTTGCCGGCGGCAAGACCGACGCCTGCGTCGTCTCTGTCTGCAAGCCTTTTGTCCCGGTGACCGGAGTCAAGCTCGACAAGACGGAGCTGGAACTCATCAAAGGCGAAGAGTATTCGCTCACTGCCACCGTTGAACCGGCGGGCGCCACCAACCCGTCCGTTTCATTCTCCAGCAGCGACCCCGAGGTCGCCGGCGTTGACGCTTCCGGATGCGTCAAGGCCCTCAAGCCCGGCAGCGCCGTCATAACGGTCAAGACCGATGAGGGCGACTACACAGCGAGCTGCGCGGTTACGGTAATCAGGGCTTCCCAGGACAAGGTCTATTATTTCTGCAAGGGCGAACTGCTGTATCTCGACGGAGAACCGGACCCGTTGAACGGTGCTTTCGACGAAGACAAAATCAAATTGTATTACATAATGGCAATATGTGCCGATGGCCAGTCACTTTACTCTCACGAGGCGTATTATGATTCCTGGAACCACGAATACATATTCTATGTGTGCAAAGACCGTAAACCCGTTTATACAATCAACAAGACGAGCTGGGACGATCCGACCATGGATATGGCTGCACGAAACGGAAGAGTCGCAATAGTGTATCAAAGGAACGACAGGGAGTATAATTATGTCGTGGTCGTCAATCCGGACGGGACGGTCATGAGCGACGTCATTCCCGGCGATTATCATAATATGTACAGTATTAACTGCGCCCTTTCTCCGTCCGGCGACCTGTATATTGCGGCCTCGTATCGAGACCCGTCCAACGGGTATCACCTCGGTTTGTATAAATACTCATCGTCCGGCGAGTGGACTTTTTCCATACTGCAGGATTACTCTTATGATGGTCTCGTTGATATTTCCGAAAGCGGAGACGTATATGTCCTGACACTCAAACAGAAAGGCGGTTATGATGCGATGCTGTATAAAAACGTAACTGATTGTTCAGCCATTTACCACTCCCCGGATTATTTCCAATATGCGTTAAGTCTGGCCGGCAGTCATCTTCATACGGCATTCCTGAAATGGGGCGAGAAGGCTGTGATTACCGAACTATGTGACGGAAATGCTGTCCGGACGATAGAAACTGAAGTTGATCAGCAGTTTTTGAGTAGCTCCGAAAGCAGTATCAGGGTAACGTCGTCGGGCGACAGCTACATCGCGACATCCAACCATATCTTCAAGAACGGCGAACTCCTCTATACCATCTCCAACCCCAACTGGTTTGAGGGTTTCTGCATAGTTGAGTAGACCGCTATTGCCCGTCGCGGATATACTGCAGGGCGCGGTCGAGCTGGGTGTCGCGGCCGGTGGCCTGGAATTGTGCGACGTCCAAGTCCACTTCGATGTCCGGGGTGACGCCCTCGCTCTCGATAATGCGTTTGTCCAAAGTGAACGACGCCATTGCAGGAACGCAGCCGAAAACCGGCGTGACCCCTTCCACTCCGATATAACCGGAATAGTTATAGGAGCTTAAGTCGTTGGTGCACAGTGCGCAGATGGCGCCGAAGCTGCGCTTGCCGATGACTTTGCCTTTGGGCAGTGTCTTTACGCTCAGTGCTGTGGATTCGGCCATGCTGACGGATGCACAGTTGGTCAGAACTGCGATCGGCACATCCGTAACATCTTCGTGCGGCTGGGACATGTTGCCCAGGCGCGCCTCCATCAACGGCGAATACTCGTAGCGTCCGGTGCCCCGTTTGAAGCGCTGGTAGCCGAAGTGGATGTATCTGCCGGGGGCAAGTGCTCCCGCCACGAACCGGGAGTCAGTCACCGAACCGCCCGTATTGCCGCGCACGTCTATTATTACGCCTCCCAGCTTACCGGCCTTGTGCAGTGTCTGGATGCCGTCGAACCACCCTTGCCAGATAGCCCTTGCCCCCACTACAAGCTGCCTGGTGAGGGGGTTGCTCATGTCAAACTCTTCCTCGGATTCGTTATCATCCAGATATGCTCCAAGGTTGAAATGGTTGAAACCAAGATAGGCGATGTTGCCTTTCAGCAGGGCATACTTGATCTCCAGGCCGTTCTTGGCAAAAGCGGGGTCGATATAATCGAAGCCTGGAATGCCCAGGAAACTGTATTTGGCCTGTAATTGGTTGTATATTGCAAGCGCTTGTTTATCCGATTTGCCGTTGAGGGTCCGAAGTTCAAGTTTCAGGTCATTCAAATTCTGCAGCTCGAAAGCTTCATAATCGGAGAGCGACGGGAGCGCTTCCAATTCCTCGATTCTGGCCATCATCCAATAGCCGCCCATTCCCGGAGTCTGCAAATTGCGGGAGAGTAAAAAAGAGACACTGGTTTTGCAAACTTCTGCAATGGGGTTGCCGTCGGCATCTGTTTCAACCTCACCATTGGCCGGATTCGCGTAATAACCCAGATTAAGCGGGGTGGAAACCGCCGCCTTCCAGTCATCTCGCGAGTTGAATGATTTAAGGGACGGGTGGCAATTGACCGTCGTACCGGTTTTGTGGTTCAGGACGTCTATGTTGAAATGACCGTCGTGGAATGATCCGAGGACTTCTTCCAGCAGGGCCGACAGCTCCTCGTCGGTCACGGTCTGGTCCTCGCCACGCTGGTCCAGGGCCTGGAACTTGGGGTAATAGGTATCATATACGGCGTCCCAGTCGAGGCCTTGTTCCGCCTCATAGTCCCATAGGGCATAGTATTGGTTCATGCCGTTCCAGATGATGTCGAACTTGGCGGCAAAGGATGTTTTTGCCGCTTCGAACACCAGGCTTTCGTCATAATCGTAAGCCGTGAGCGCATCGCTTTCCTTACGGCACCCCCAGGCCGCTGTCAGCAGGAGCGCCGCTCCCATAACACAAAATATAGCGTGTTTCATGAACGTCCCTTTTTAGAAAATGTAAAAAACGCCCAGCTGGGCGGCCATGGTGGTGTTGTAACGATAATCCCTTACCCTCATGTACTGCCTGGAGGTGCTCACGGTGCTGTAATAGCAGCGCAGTTCGGCCTGGGCGGCCCAATGGGGGCCCAGGCGGTATTCCAGTCCCAATCCGCCCACCGGACCGAAGTCGAGCCGCTGGTCGGACTCGGGGTTGAATACAATGCTCTCGTTGATGTCCATCACATAGTCGCCGAAGTTGTTGAAATCGCTTCCTCCCAGACGGCCGGCGAGCCAGTAGCCGGCATATACGCCAAGGTTGCAGAATCCGCGGAGCCTCGTCCCGCCGGCGCTGAATGAAGCCATGACCGGCAGCTGCAGGTAGTCGTTCCTGTACCGGTAATCAATCTGGCTCAACACGACGCGGTGCTTCCGGTAATTCTTCTGCGTCCAGTTCAAGTCGGCCCGCACTGCCAGCCAGTCAGCAATGTCGTACTGTCCGGAAATACCGGCCGTGGCACCCCACATACCGTCAATCCGGAAGTCGGTCATGTACTGCTTGTCCATCGAGTAAAGATTGTAATCGGCTCCTCCCGTAACGCCGACTCTCCATTGAGCATGTGCGGCAAAAGGCATCAGCAGGGCCAGGAAGAGCAAAAGGGCTCGGTTCTTCATTTTCATAAAAACACTCTCGTGACAGGCAAAGGTACATTTTTTTCGCGGAACTTGTGTTTCTGGCAGTTATTCACTACTTTCGCATCTGATGAGACGTTTGATGCCGACAATCGCCGCCGCTGTTTTGCTTGCGGTGAGCGCTAACGCCCAGGAATCCAAGACCGCGTTTTTCCTGGACAACTGCCTCTATGCCTGGAATGTCAATCCCGGTACGCGCGTGGAGGGGGAGCCGTACAGGTTCTTCTCCATCGGGCTCGGGAACGGGTCTGCCTCGCTCCTGGCAAGTTTCTATGCGCCCACGATCAATCTGGGCGCCGTCCCGTCAATGTTTTCGAGCTGGTCCGCTTTCAACCTCGGACTTGCGCAGCTCGGGGACCTGGTCAACTTCGGGATCGACAACAGGTTCCTGGCCGGTACCTCAGCCCAGATCTTTTCCTTCGGCCGGCAGTGGGAAGACAGCCGCTACAGCGTTTCCCTCAACTCCCGGTCCGACACCCGCCTGAACGCATCCTTCAACTTCATACGCGACTTCGTACTTGACCTCAATGGCGACCTTTCCAATCTCTCCGGCACGATAGGCGTAGACAACGTCGGCTTCCGCTCCGTCCATTACCTTGAACTCTGTGGCAGCTACACCAGGAACCTCGGCGACATCGCCTCTGTCGGCGGCAACGTAAAGCTGCTCCTGGGCTATTTCGGCATGGGGCTGGACATCAATACCATGCGTGTCGGAGTGTTCCCGGACGGGGGATTCGGCGCAGACCTCAATGCCGGCATGTTCTTCTCCTCGTCCGTCCTGACGGTCCCTTCCACCTGGAAGGACGGGCGCGAGGTGTACGATTTCTCATCCGCCAGACTGGGCGGACTCGGCTTCTCCGGTATAGGAACCGCAGTTGATTTCGGCCTGAACGTCCAGCCTGCGAGCGGACTCACCCTCGGGCTGTCGGTCCTGGACTTCGGTTTAATGTATTGGGGCGGAGGATTCGATGCGCGGCTCGACTATTCCGGGCGGGCGGTGGAATCAAAGAACGAGATATTCGCCCTCGAGCCCGGCGGCCGCGGTTCCCGGTTCAAAATGCTCAATTACGATATCCATCTGTCGGCGCAGTACCGTATGCCGTTCTACGACGGCTGGAGCGTCGGCATGCTGGGAACGTATCAGCCTTACTTCAGGGAGGTGCGCCTGGGTACTGCGGTCACTCCCGTCAAGTATATCAGCCTGGCGCTCAGCACGGCATTCAACAACTTCGGCATCAACGTCGGTACTGCCCTCAACGTGCGTCTGCCCGGGCTCAGTCTCTACCTTGCCACGGACTCCCTGAACTTCTCCCGCCGTATGACCAATGTAACCGCGGGGCTGGCCATCGCATTCCCGGGTTGACAAAACGCAGGACTTTTGTTACATTTGCCGTAGTATGACAATTCTATCAGTTTTGAGCTGGGCGGTGGTCACGCTTTCGTCCGCTTTTATGAGGCAAAGCCCCGATTATGAGGCGCCCCTGGAGAACCAGATGCTTATGGGCGCCCTGGTGGAGACGCTGGACACCAGCGGCTACTGGGTCAAGGTACGCGCCGAGGATTATACCGGGTGGGTGACGGACCTTAGCCTGCACGCCCTTACGGACGAAGAGAAGGACGCCTGGCTCGCCGCGCCCAAATGGATATGCACGGCGGAGTACTCCCGCGTCCGCACCGGCCCCGGCAGGAATCATGACCCCATCTGCGACTTCACTATGGGAGACCTGGTACGCCAGACAGGCAAAACCTGCACCTGCGGCTGCTGGACAGAGGTTCAGCTGCCTGACGGCCGTACCGGCTGGGTCCCTTCGTCCGACGTCAGCGATTTCGGCAAACGCACCGAGGCCCTCCGGCCCAACGCCGCCGACATCATCAGGCTGGCCCGCAGTTTCGCAGGAACCCCCTACATGTGGGGAGGCAATTCCATAAAGCATTTCGACTGCAGCGGCCTCGTGAAGTTCTGCTACTATATGAACGGCCTCGTCCTGCCGCGCAACGCCCGTCAGCAGATATATTGCGGCAAACCTGTAGCACCCGGCGAGTGGGAACCGGGGGACCTGCTGTTCTTCGGAAAGAAAGAGCCGCTCAAAGTTACGCATGTGGCCCTGTACGCCGGGGACGGCGTCATAGTCCATTCTTCCAAGAAGGTCAAGATAGAAACGCTCGAGGTTTACGGGCGTGAGCCCATAGGTGCCGTGAGGATTCTGGGTTACGAGAGCAACGGCGTCAAGTTCCTCAGGGACGACCCATATTATTTCAAGAAAGATGGCAAGCAAGAATAAGACAGTCTGGTTCTGCTCCAGCTGCGGCAACGAAAGTCCCAAGTGGCTCGGCCGTTGCCCGGCGTGCGGCGAGTGGAACACCTTTGTGGAGGCTCCCGCAGAGCCCGCACGCTCCGGCGGCAGTGCGTCCAGGAAGGAAAAGAGCGGACGCGTGCCCCGCAGGCTCAAGGACATCGACCGTTCGTCGGAGGCCCGTATCAGACTGGGCATCGGCGAACTGGACCGCCTGCTCGGCGGAGGAATAGTGCCCGGATCGCTGATCCTCATCGGCGGCGAGCCCGGCATAGGCAAATCGACGCTCAGCCTGCAGATACCTTTGGGATGCCCCTCTTTGAAAACCCTGTACGTTACTGGAGAGGAGAGCGAGAAGCAGGTGGGAATGCGTGCCGCGCGCCTTTCTCCGGACGGCATCGGCGACGGCTGTCTCATATTCTGCGAAACCCGCATCGAAGATATCATCGAGCAGGCTGGTTTGGTGGCCCCGGACCTGATGATTGTCGATTCCGTCCAGACCATGTACACGGATGCCGTGGAGTCCACTCCGGGTTCGGTCAGCCAGATCAAGGAAGTGGCAGCCAGGCTGCTGCGTTTTGCAAAGGAAAGCGGCATACCGGTTATCCTCATCGGGCATATCACCAAGGACGGCTACATCGCCGGTCCCAAGATACTTGAGCATATTGTGGACGCCGTACTTCAGTTCGAGGGGGAGAACCGCGGCTCATACCGCATCCTACGCAGCATCAAGAACCGCTTCGGCAGCACAGCGGAACTGGCGGTCTTCGAGATGACCGGCAGCGGTCTCCGCGAGGTGGAGAATCCGTCGGAAATGCTTATCCCCATGCATGAGGAGGGCCTGAGCGGCACAGCCATCGCCGCCATGCTCGACGGCACCAGACCACTTCTGTTCGAAGTGCAGGCCCTGGTGTCTTCCGCCGCCTACGGCACGGCGCAGCGTTCGGCCACGGGATTCGACACCCGCCGCCTCAACATGCTTCTTGCCGTTCTGGAGAAGCGTGCCGGCTTCCGCCTGAGCGCCAAGGACGTGTTCCTCAACATGGCCGGCGGCCTCCGCGTCAGCGACCCGGCGGTCGATCTGGCCGTCATCTGCGCGGTGCTGTCCTCCAACTTCGATTATCCCATTCCACCGGATGTCTGCTTCGCCGCAGAGGTTGGCCTCAGCGGCGAGATCCGCCCCGTCGGCCAGATCGACCGCCGCATCGGCGAGGCCGCCCGCCTTGGCTTCAAGAAAATCTTCGTCAGCTCCTACAGCTCCCTCGGCGGCGCCCATGGCGGCGGCTCCGCTGGTTCATCCGCCGGATTCTTTGCCGGCTCCTCCGCCGGCTCCCCGGCCGGTTCCTCCGCCAGATCTTTTGCCGGATCCTCCGCCGGTTCCTCCGCCGGATCCTCCGCCTCTTCCTTTGCCGGATCCTCCGCCGGCAAAATCAAAGTCGTCAAGGTCGCCGACGTCCCGGAACTGGTCAAGGCGCTGTTCCAGGGGTGACTGTTGCCGCCCCGGTCTTTCGAAGGCGTGGGGCGTTGCTTTATCTCTGCGCGTCGGCTGACGCCCTGATGGCTTTGAGGCCACTCCATCGTGGGTTACCGTCGGCTCCCTGGTTCTCCAGCCCCCCGTCGGCTGACGCCTCCACGGCTTTGAGGCCACTCCATCGTGGGTTACCGTCGGCTCCCTGGTTCTCCAGCCCCCCGTCGGCTGACGCCCTATTGGCTATAGACACACCAAAACAGACGCTACCGTCGGGTGGCATCTTCAATAAGAATGTTATTAATCCGTTAAAGGAGGCGAGTCAAATCCTCCATATTTAAAAATACTGCTTTAGCCAGGCTTTCGGACTTTGTCGCTGTATGGTTATTCAGCATTGCTGCAGCTACTTTTATGCGATTCTTTATCGTCGTATTTCTTAACACCCGTCCAAACGTGCTGATACATAATTTATTAGCAATCTTGCGCAAATCTTCGATACTTCTTTCCTCCAAATACCTTGCATTCAGTTGCTCCTTCATTTTCTGCTCATCCTCCTTCCTTACGTACAGAAATGCAATAAACGCCCTCGGACTGCCAAACAACCGCTCAACGAATTCATAATCAACATAACTGGCAGGCATAATCATCCCGCTGTCATCATATAGCCATTCCTTCGGAATCTTAACTTCTGTGTGGAACAGTCTGCAAAGTTTACGATAGGACAAGTCACCAATTCTGTTCCCGTACACATTCAAATGCTGAGTGAAATAAAGATTCCCAACTCCCCATCTGTATTCCCAAGGCATCTGCCGTGAAAAATCAAGGGAATTGCGTAGAGTGTAGATGATTTTCGCCATTGTCTCTTCCCTGTTTTGAATAGGATCGCAAACGAGAAAAAAGCCATCGCCAAGGAGATCCGACATTCCGTTAATCGTGTAATGCCTTGCGATTCTGGATTTCAGTAGGACGCGAAAGACCTCTGCAGACTTTCGTGTTCCATAAATCACCACATGCAAATGGGTGTCGCCGACTATCAGGCACAGAACTCTGACTCCGGCGATACAGGCCACAATAGCTATGGAGTTCATTGCGTAGATTTTTAAAACGTCAGTGCCGAAAGGAATGTCGGCCCGCTTGCCGTCTGAATAGACGTGGAAACACAATTTATCGAAGTCATTCATAATAGTTTTATTTTTCCGCAATATAGGATTCTTTTTCGAAATAAACTATCTTGCATGCCAAATAATCCAACACGGAATGAAAAGAATCATCATCGCGACAGCTTTCATCATGTCGTTCCTGCCGCTTTCAGCCCAGGAGTATGTCGGACAGAGCTGCACAAGCATCATGGTTGGGCGCCTCGCCTCCGCAGACGGCTCGGTCATAACTTCCCATACATGCGACGGCCGTTACCGCACATGGTCTTTCGTTGAACCGGCCGCCGATCATGGTCCCGGAGCCCGGCACAAAGTCCTTCGCGGAACCATGCAAACAGCATTCAGGGGCGATACCACCGGGGTTAGGCTGATGGGCACAATCCCCGAAGCGTCACACACTTACGCATACCTCAACACTGCTTACCCCTGCCTCAACGAGAAGCAGCTCGCAATCGGGGAGACCACTTTCGTCGGCCCCGATACATTGATCAACAGCGCCGGATGGTTTACCATCGAAGAGCTCGAGAGAGTGGCCCTCCAGCGTTGCGACCGTGCCCGGGAGGCCATTTTCCTGATGGGCCGCCTTGCCGAACAATACGGTTATGGCGACTCCGGAGAATGCCTGACCGTTGCCGACAAGAACGAGGTCTGGCAATTCGAAATCACCGGGGTCGGCAAAGACAGAATCGGCGCGGCATGGGTGGCACGGCGTGTCCCGGACGACCATGTGGCGGTGTCGGCAAACATTCCACGCATCGGCAGGGTCGACAGGAAAGACAAAAGCATCATTGCCTCATCAAACCTTGAGCAGGTTGCACTGGACAACGGTCTTTGGGACGGCCAGGGCGAGTTCATATACTGGAAGTGCTACAATACGGACTATGCTAATGGGAAGAACTACAACGACAGGGAGTTCTTCATTTTCAATCACCTGGCTCCGTCGCTCGGACTGTCGGACGATATGCCGGAGCTTCCGTTTTCCGTCAAGCCGGACAATAAAGTCAGCCTGCGCGACGTCATGGCGCTTTACCGGGAAACCTATGAGGGCACCTCTTACGACATGACCAGGAATGTCCTCATGAGCCGTCCTGCAACTAAAACCCATCCTGCCGATACCGTCGTCAGCCCTGTCGCCAATCCCTGGCTTACCACGACGATGAGGAATACCCTGAACACCCTGGTTCCCGGCACGGTCGAATTCCGCCGGACAATCGCCGTCGCATGGTGCGCTTATTCCCACGTAACCCAGCTCCGCAACTGGCTGCCGGATTCCGTAGGAGGAGTCTGCTGGCTGTCCCTTGACAATCCCGGCCAAAGCCCTCGCGTCCCCGTATTCAGCGGCACCACAGTTGTGCCAAAAGCCTACTGGGCATGCGGCCAGAAGGCATACAAGCCCGATTGCGCCCTTTGGCTATTCCGCCGGGCCAACAAACTTGCCACCGTTGCCTGGCAAAGCACCAAGCAGAAGTTCAGCGAAGAAATCCTCCGCCTGGAAGAAATGGCAATCAACGGGCTACCTGGCAAAGAGGCCTCGGAGGCCATCCTGAACGCATATACGGAATACATCTACAACGAATCCGTCAGCACCTGGTCCGACCTGGAGCAAAAGCTCTGGCTTCAGTTCGGAATGGGATTCTAAAATAGCTGCTTTCGGAATTGCCAATCTGTCTGGAAGACTCCAGTTGTCTCCTGACGCCGCCTTGCCACGGAAGGACCTGCAGAGTGGGGGGCGACGGTAACCACCGCTATAGAGGCCCCGAAGCCATTAGGGCGTCAGCCGACGGGGGGCTGGAAGACCAGGGAGCCGACGGTAACCCCTGCTTTGGAGGCCCCGAAGCCATCAGGGCGTCAGCCGACGGGGGGCTGTAGAACCAGGGAGCCGACGGTAACTCACGCTTTGGAGGCCCCGAAGCCATTAGGGCGTCAGCCGACGGGGGCTGTAGAACCAGGGAGCCGACGGTAACCCTCGCTTTGGAGGCCCCGAAGCCATGTAGGCGTCAGCCGACGGGGGGCTGGAGAACCAGGGAGCCGACGGTAACCCCCGCTTTAGAGGCCCCGAAGCCATGTAGGCGTCAGCCGACGGGGGGCTGGAATACCAGGGAGCCGACGGTACCCCCTGCTTTAGAGACCCCGAAGCCATTAGGGCGTCAGCCGACGCCGGCAGGGGGCGTAGGTAGGGGGCGTAGACGCTGCTGTACCGGGTCTCGGTCATGCCGTTGTCCCGGATGAGGTCTTTCCAGTGAACGATTGAAAAAAACAAACTGACTACCCCCGCTCCATTTCGCGGCGGATGTCTTTTTCGCGGATGGTGGCGCGCTTGTCGTATTCTTTTTTGCCGCGGGCCAGGGCGATGTGGAGCTTGGCGTAGCCGTTCTCGGAGATGAAGGCCCGGACGGCGACTATGGTGAGCCCCTTGTTCTTTACGGCCTGGGCGAGATGCCGCAGCTCGCGCCTTGTGAGCAGGAGCTTGCGGTCGCGCGCGGGCTCGTGGCTGCCCCATTTGGAGGCCCAGAAGTAGGTTGAGATGTTCATCCCGCGGACATACAGCTCACCGCCCGAAAAATAGCACCAGGCGTCCTGCAGCGAGGCTTTGCCGGCCCTAAGAGACTTGATCTCGGTGCCCACGAGGACGATGCCGGCGTCGTACTGCTCGATGAACTCGTAGTCGAACGACGCCCGCTTGTTGCTGATCTGGATGCGGTGGGGCTTGTCGCGGCGGGAACTCATAGGCCGAAGGCTTGCTTTACCTGATCTACCATATCAAGCAGTTCCCATCCGAAGAACTGCACCTCGCGGGGCTCTCCGCAGACCTTCACCACGGCCTTGTAGGGCTTGCGGCCCACGTGACCGTATGCTGCGGTGGGCCCGAAAATTGGATTTTTCAATCCGAACCTGCGTACTATCGCCGCGGGACGCAGGTCGAACAGACCTGCCACGCGGGCGGCGATGTCGCCGTCGCCCATATCCACATGCGCGCTGCCGTAAGTCTCTACGAATACGCTCACGGGCTCCGCCACGCCTATGGCGTAGGCGAGCTGCACGAGGCACTCGTCGCATACGCCGGCGGCTACGAGGTTCTTGGCGATATGCCTGGCGGCATAGGCGGCGCTGCGGTCCACTTTTGATGAATCCTTGCCGGAGAATGCGCCGCCGCCGTGCGCGCCGCGGCCGCCGTAAGTATCTACGATTATCTTGCGGCCGGTGAGCCCGGTGTCGCCCGCGGGCCCGCCGATGACGAACTTGCCGGTGGGGTTGACCAGAAGCTTCCAGTCGCCCTTGAACAAAGACGCGGTGCGCTCCGGCAGCGATGCGATGAGGCGGGGGAGGACGATTGTGCGGACGTCATTCTCGATGCGGAGGCGCATGGCCTCGTCGCGGTCGCCGCCGGCGGCGTCAAGCCACTCGGGGGCGTAGAATTCGTCGTGCTGGGTGCTCAGGACTATGGTGTGGACGCGGACCGGACGGTGATGGCCGGAGAACTCCACGGTGAACTGGGCCTTGGCGTCGGGACGCAGATAAGGCATTTCCGACGGCTCCGCCCTGCGGATGGCCGCAAGAATCTGCAGAAGCCTGTGCGACAGCGACAGGGCCAGTGGCATATACTCCTCGGTATCCCTGCAGGCGTAGCCGAACATCATGCCCTGGTCGCCGGCGCCCTGCTCGTCCTCGCTCGCGCGGACCACGCCGCGGTTGATGTCCGCGCTCTGCTCGTGAATGGTGCTGATGATGCCGCATGAGGAGGCGTCGAAGCCGTATTCGGCCTTGGTGTAACCGATGCGGGCGATGACGTTGCGCACTACTGCATGAATGTCGACATAGGCGTTGTCCGAACGGACCTCGCCGCCCACGACCACGAGGCCGGCGGTGCAGAATGTCTCGCATGCGACTTTGGATTCCGGGTCCTGACGGAGGAATTCGTCGAGGATGGCGTCGGAGATTTGGTCGGCCACCTTGTCGGGATGGCCCTCGGAGACGGACTCCGAAGAAAACAGATAATTCATTTTAGCATTTTTTAAGGCGAGGTTGCAAGCAGGCAAATCTTTCCTCGCGGGTTAAAAGTTTGCAAAGTTACTAAAAAAATGTTGATAAATAAAATGAAAATCGGTTGTAGGGTATGAAATCTTGCCATAACTTTGTGACAGAATTTTTACACCTTTTCTACAAATATGAGGAAAAAATTATTCGTTTCGCTGTTGCTGTCCCTGACGGCAATGGCTTTTGCCGTTTCCGCCTTCGCGCAGGTTACGACAGCTGCTCTCGGCGGTCGCGTCACCGACGCTTCCGGCGAGTCCGTCCCCGGTGCTGCGGTCATCGCCGTGCACCAGCCTTCCGGCTCCCAGTACTATGGTCTTACCAATGCTGAAGGCCGTTACAGTATCAACGGTATGCGTTCGGGCGGTCCCTACACCGTAGAGATTTCCTGCATGGGTTACCGCAAGGTCAACTACACCGATGTGACGCTCCTTCTCGCCGAGGTCTATTCCCTCGACGCCCGTCTGGACGATGACAAACTCCTCCTCTCCGAGGCGGTGGTCATCTCCGAGGCAAGCTCCAAGTTCGCCGCCGACAAGACAGGCGCCGCGATGAACATCAGCAACAAGGAGATCATCAGCATCCCCACCATCAGCCGCAGCATCACCGACGTCACCCGCCTTTCCCCTTACGGCGGCAACGGAATGAGCTTCGCCGGCACTGACGGCCGTACCGCCAACTTCACCGTCGACGGTGCCAACTTCAACAACAACTTCGGCCTTTCCTCCAACCTCCCCGGCGGCGGCAACCCGATTTCCATCGACGCCCTCGAGGAACTCCAGGTAGTCATCAGTCCCTACGACGTGCGCCAGGCCAACTTCAAGGGCGGCGGTGTCAACGCCATCACCAAGTCCGGTACCAACACCCTCAAGGGAACTGCTTACGTCTATCACCGCAACGAGAACATGCGCGGCAACACCGTCAACGGCATCGAGCAGTCCGGCGCCCGTGAAACCGACCGCAACACGACTTACGGCATGACCCTCGGCGGCCCCATCATCAAGAACAAGCTGTTCTTCTTCGTAAACTTCGAGTATTCCAAGACTCCCTCCGTCGCAGTCCGCTGGAGAGGCTCCGCAGACGGCAAGGGCAACGAGGCCAAGAGCATCTCCTACTGTACGCTCGACGACCTTGAGGCCGTAAAACAGCATATGTGGGATACTTACAAGTACGATACCGGCTCCTATACCGATTTCCCCGCAGACCAGAACAACATGAAGGCCCTGGCCCGCATCGACTGGAACATCAGCGACAAGCACCATCTTGCCCTGCGTTACAATTATACCAACAACCTGGTATGGAACGGCCCCAACGCCTCCTCGATGGACGGCGGCACCCGTTCCCCTTATTCCCGTACATCCCTGTACTCGATGTCCTTCGCCAATTCGATGTATTCGATGAACAACACCGTCCATACCGGATCCATCGACCTCAACAGCCGCCTGAGCGACAACCTGAGCAACCAGTTCCTCGCAACGTTCTCCAAGCTTGACGACGTCCGCGGCTCCAACTCCGCAGATTTCCCGTTCATCGACATCCAGGACGGCACGGGCAACAACGTCCAGTACATGTCTCTCGGCTATGAGCTCTTCACCTGGAACAACGCCGTCCACAACACCGTGGCCAACGTCAAGGACGACATCACCTACTACGCCGGCAACCACAAGATCACCGCTGGCGTAAGCTACGAGTACCAGATGGCCGACAACCAGTACATGCGCAACGGTACCGGTTACTACCGCTACGGCAGCGTCGACGATTTCATCAAGGGCAGGACCCCCGAGATCGTAGCCCTTACCTACGGTTATGTAAAGGACGGCACGACCGAGCCTGAATTCGCTCCCGCCGCCCGCGTCCAGTTCCACAAACCCGGCGTTTATCTGCAGGACGAATGGGCCCCCGGCGAGCGCTTCAAGCTTACCGCAGGCGTCCGCGTGGACGGTCTCTTCTTCGACAATCAGGACCTTATGACCAACAAGGCCATCCAGGATCTTACCTATTATCCTGAGGTTTACGGTTATGAGGAGAAGCACATCGACACCGGCGTGTGGCCCACGGCCAACTTCACGATATCTCCCCGCATCGGATTCACCTGGGATGTCCTCGGCAACAAGAGGCTGAAGATCCGCGGCGGCACCGGTCTGTTCTCCGGCCGTATCCCCCTGGTGTTCTTCACCAACATGCCTACCAACGGCGGTCTGGTCCAGTACAAGGCTGCCATCAGCGGCAAGACCCAGGTCTGGGACGGTTCCAAGAACAAGCCCAAGGCCGGCTATGAGAACTACACCGGAAAATACACCGAAGACAGCAAGGGCAACCGCTACGTCGACATGAGCCAGTTCGCCGGCAATGTCCTTACCCGCACGGAACTGTACAACAAACTCATCGGCATGGGCTTCCCTGCAACGGCCACACCCGAGTCCGGAACCGTTCCTTCCTCCATTTCCGCAGTCGATCCCAACTTCAAGATGCCTCAGGAATGGAAGACTTCCCTCGCCGTCGACTACAGCTTCCCCACTTCGTTCCCCTTCAGCGTATCTGTTGAGGGAATGTTCAACAAGACCGTCAACGACGTCACCATTACCGACTGGAGCATGAAGCCCGTCGAGAGTTTCGCCACCTTCAACGGTGCCGACAACCGCCCGATCTATCCTTCCAACTTCAGGAGCACCACCAAGGCATTCGTCCTCGGCAATACCAATCTGGGTTACGGCTGGTCCGGCAACGTCTCCCTCAAGATGCAGCCCATCCCCGAACTCGACATCTATGCCGCCTACACCCACGTGGCCCGCTATGAGGTCACCGGCCTTCCCGGCTCCGACGCCGAGTCGGCATTCACCTACGTGCCCACATCCCACGGTCCCAACTACATCAGGCTTCACAGCTCCCAGTATGTCACCCCCGACCGTGTGATCGCATCCCTCACCCACAACGACCACAGCGGCAATCACTTCAGCCTCATATATGAGAGCTGGAGGGGCGGATACAACTACTCCTACATGGTCAGCAACGACATGAACGGCGACGGCTATCAGTACGACGCCCTCTACATCCCTACTGACAAGCAGATTGCCGACAACGAGTTCCGTTTCGTGGACACCACCGAAGGCGACAAGATAATCACCGCCGCCGACTCCCAGAAGCGTTTCATGGAGTTCGTCCACAACGATCCTTACCTGAGCAAGCATCAGGGCGAATACGCAGAGCCTTACGCAGTCTATTCACCCTGGGTACACCGCTTCGACTTCGCCTACAAGCATGATTTCAAGGTCAACATCGGCAAGACCGTCAACATCCTGCAGCTCAGTTGCGACCTCAAGAACATCGCCAACCTCTTCAACAGCAGCTGGGGTGTATCCCAGACCATGAATTCCAAGCTGAATTCCGGCCGTATCCTCAAGTACGAAGGTGCAGACGCCGAGGGCTATGCCACCTTCTCCACTCCTTCCGCCGTCAGCGGAAACACCGCCACCTGGACTCCGGTCTATTCAATCGGCCAGTGCTGGTACGCTTCCGTCGGCATCAAATACATGTTCAACTAATTTAAGAAGTAAGGCAATATGAAACTCAGATTTTTATTCATCGCCATCGCTTCCGTTATCCTTTTTGCAGCATGTGAAAAGGAGTATCCTTCTTCTCTTGCCAACATCCAGCTCGACAAGACATACCTTTCTATCCCTGCCGCCGGTGGTTCCGCCAGCCTTAAGGTTACGGCCACCGAGCCCTGGACGCTCTCGAAAGATATCAAGGTCGGCGACAACAAAGAATACACGCCCGCATGGCTCACTGCATCCCCGGTTTCCGGCGAGGCAGGCGAGACGACCATCACCTTCACCGCGGAAGCCATCGACGGCGGCCGTGAGCAGGAGTTCCACATCGAATGCGGCAAGGAAATACAGTACTTCATCGTCCGCCAGGGCGTCCTCACTCCCACCGAGGCCACCTGCGCCGAGGTCATGCAGGCGCCTGACGGCAAGAGTTTCCGCGTCACGGCGACCATCGTCAGCTGGGCATCCAATGCCGAGAAGTATGGCAACATGTGGATCAACGACGGCACCGGTGAGATCCAGATATACGGCATGGCCGACAAGGACGGCAAGCTCCAGAATTATCCCATCGCATCCTGGGGCCTCGACATCGGTGACATCATCACCGTCGACGGACCCAAATCCACCTACGGAACTACCATCGAACTTGTCGACGTCACCGTAGTCAAGGTCGTCAAGTCCCTCCTCAAGCTCGATAAAAACGCCTTCGATCTTCCCAAGGAAGGCGGCGAGATTACCGTCAAGGCCGCTTACAAGGGCAACGGAGTCTTCGTGACCCCTCAGTCGGAATGGATTTCACTCGAGTCCATGGACTATGTGGAAGGCACCCCTTCCAAACTTGAGCCCAATCCTGCCGACACCGCCGTCGTCAAGTTCCTTGTCGCTCCCAATACCGACGTCAAGCCCCGTACCGGCAGCTTCAGCGTCAATTCTTCCGCAACCGACAGCAACGGCAAGGTCATCTCCACCACCATGGACGTGACCGTCAAGCAGGGTGCCAACGCTCCCGACCTGTCCAGCATCGCCGACGGCGTCAAGGCCGGCTACGCCCATGTCAAAGGACGTGTCATGGCAATCTGCAACCGCGGCTACATCCTTGCCGACGAAACCGGAGCCTTCCTGGCATACTATGGCAGCGCGTTCAAGGCCGATAATTACGCCATCGGCGACGAGATCGAGCTGGTCGACCAGTTCACCCATTACAACTTCGGCCTGCAGATGAGCTGCGACGGCAAGCCTGAGGGATTCGCTCTTGAAGAGAAGGTCTCCGCAGGCAACGGCACGGTGACTTATCCCACTCCCAAGAACCTCGACAAGGATGCTCTGATCGCATATGTAGAATCCATCAAGGGAAAAACTTCCAGCGTCGAGAACTGCATCCCCGTGGAGTATGTCCAGATTTCCGGCGTTCCCAAGAAGAACGGCAACTACACCAACATCTATATCGATAACTACGCCGACGCCGACATCTCCGCCTACCAGCTTCCCGCAAGCTTCGACCTTGCCTCCATGCTCGACAAGAATGTCACCATCCGCGGCTATACCCAGTCCATCTCCGGTGGCAAGCATCTCAACATCGTCTTTACCGAACTGGTTGAAGGCGAGCCCCTTCCTCCCGCACCCGAGGAGACTCCGGCCCTCTTCCTCAACGAGTTCGACACCCTTAACAAGTTTATGGAGATTTACAACGCATCCGACAAGGAAGTCGATATCGCAGGATGGAAGTTCGTCAAGGATGACGGAAAGGAAGACAAGGATATATATGAGATTCCCTCTTCACTTGCCGCCTCCAAGGTTCCTGCCAAGGGCTATGCTGTGTTCACCTGCAAAACGGGCGATGTCACAAAGGGCCCTCTCTTCGGTCTCAGCGGCAACAAGGGCTTCAAGATCGAACTCAAGAAGGGCGATACCGTAGTTGACATGGTCGACAACCTTACGTCGATAACCGTGATTCCCGACGGCAAGTCCTGGGGACGCGAGACCGACGGCGCTGCTACCTTCGTGATCTTCGACACTCCTACCATTGGTTCGGCCAACGGCGTAGTCGCTCCTGAACAGGCCTCCTACAAAAAGGTTGCTAATGTCACCAGCGGTAAGAAGTACCTCATCGTGGCCAAGAATGTCAACGGTAAGATGCTTGCCGCCACCCCTATCCCCGCAGACAAGACCTACGGCCGTCTGAACGGCACCGAGGTCACTGTCTCCGACGATACCATCTCCGGAGCCGATGAGAGCCTCGAGTTCACCTTCACCGCTGTCGAGGGAGGTTACAACATCGCAATGAGCGACGGCCGCCTCCTTGGCGGAGATGCCACTCACAACGGCACCTTCCAGATCGGTGACGACTATGACCACCTGTTTACGGTTACTCCACGTGAGGACGGCACAGTTACCATCGCCTATCCTTCGCAGGGACGCACTTTCTATCACGGCGGCAGTAACGGCAGCACTATTTACACCAACTTCAGCCTGGCTACCGAAGTCCCTTCGGATGGAGTTTATCCCTGGCTCTTCGAGAGGCAGTAGAATCATACTGACCGATTTCAAGGCCGGTCCCTTTCAGGGGCCGGTCTTTTTTTGCGCCGCGGGGTTGGACTTTGAGCGAAAATTTCATATATTTGAAGGTTACAAGGCAAATAACTAATCAATAGCATATCGTATGAGAATCAAATCATTTATCCTGGCAGCTGTGGCGATGATTTCCATAGCGGTCTCCTGTAAGCCCGATAAGCCCGTCATCGGTATTGCGGTCGAGCCTGATGCCATCACTTTCACTGCCGACGGCGGCTCCCAGACCGTCAAGGTAAAGTCTTCCGATGCCTGGAAAGTATCAGTACCCGAGTCGGCGAAAGACTGGCTTCAGGTCAATCCTGCCCAGGGCAGCGGGGAGAATGACGTAGTGGTCACCGCCTCCGCCAATCCCGGCAAGCCCCGCAGCGTCGCCATCAGCTTCAACAGCGGCATAGTCAACGCTTCCCTCACCATCGCCCAGGAAGGGTCGCAGAAAGCAGGCGACGGCAAAACCCTCGCAACCGCATTCTCTGCCAGCGAGGCCCATGACTGGGTCATGAGCAACCTGTCCGACGGCCAGATATCTTCCGATAAGTTCTTCATCAAGGGAATAATCCACAAGATGGTCTCGTCGGGCGGCGTGGAGCAGTACTTCGCTTCCAATGATTACGGCAACGCATCTTTCTATATCTCCGACGACGGCCAGCCTTCCGACCTCGACTTCGAGTGCTTCCAGGTCAACTACCTGGGCGGCAGGGCCTGGAAGGCGGGTGATACCGACGTCAAGGTCGGCGACAACGTAGTCGTTTACGGCTATGTCACCAACTTCAAAGGCAACACCGCGGAAACCACCGGCAAGGGCGACGCGTGCCTGGTGCAACTGAATGATGCCGTTGTCGAGCCCGTCATCGTCACCAAGGCCGAGCCCAGCGGCTCCGGCACGGCGGAAGACCCGTACAACGTGGCAGCCGCCATCAATGCCGTCGCCAATCTCGGCTATACCAACACCTCCACCTACGACAAGATAAACAACGTTTACGTCCGTGGCGTCATTTCCGCAATCAAGAGCGTGGATACCACCGATCAGTTCGGAAATGCCGAATACTCCATAGTTGACGAGGGGTATACCGCAGTGTTTGGCGTTTACCGCGGCTACTTCCTGGGCGGAGACAAATTCACTGCCAACGACCAGATCAAGGTCGGCGACAAGGTTGTCGTTACCGGCTCCATCTGCAAGATGTTCGGCACCACGCCCCAGTTCACGCTGGGCAACTATCTGGTTGAACTCAACGGCCAGAAACCCAAGGAACCCGAGTTCGTTTCCGGCAGCGTATCCGACTGCGTAGTCACCGACGATAAGAATATCGTTGAGGTCAAGGACGCCATCGTGGCCGCCCTCAGCGCCAAGGGCTTCATCATCACCGACGGCAAGAGCAACTGCTATGTGTTCCTCGACAAGGAGCCTTCGGTGAAGATCGGCGACAAAGTGACCGTAAAGGCCACCAAGACTACCTACTATGGTCTCCCCGAGTTCAAGGAAGTAACGGACACCCAGGTTTCCTCTTCCAACAACGACGTCCCGCGTACCGAGCTCAAGGACGTTACCGCTGAAATCGACTCCTACAATTCGGCCGATACCGATTACCTCATCGTGGCCGGCAACCTGGTCAAGGACGGCGATTACTTCAACGTTGAAGTAGCAGGCGCCTCGCGGAAGGCCCAGGCTGCCAATCCGCACAGCTCAATCAAGCTCGACGGCCTGGTTGGCAAGCGTGTCAAGATGACAGGTTACTTCAATACCATTTTCGAAAAGAAGAATCTCCTCCAGCTCGTCGTTACGGAAGTTGCAGAAGTTTCTGCAGACGAGAAATACTGCACCGTGGCTCCCAAGGAGCAGACGGTCAAGGCCTCTGCCACTGAAGCCACCGTCGCCATTACCTCCAATACCGCCTGGGTCATCAACAACATTCAGGACGGCATTACGGTAAGCCCCAACGAAGGCACCGGCGACGCCACCATCAAGATTGCCCTTACCGAAAATACCGGCCAGGAAGCCCGCGAATTCTGTTTCCACCTGTTCAGCGAGCAGGCCGGATATGAAGAGAACGTAATCATCCGCCAGGAAGGCCTTGCAGATTCCGCCGCCCACAGCGTCACCGCATCCCTAAAGGTTGCCGACGGCGCCGCCTTCGAGTTCTACGAAGCAACTGTCGTCGCCCTCTGCACGAAAGGCTTTGTAGTCTCCGACGGCACCAGCAACATCTATGTATACCTCAACGCCGCTCCCACCGTAAAGATCGGCGACAAGGTCGACTTCTCCGCCACCTTCGTTGCCGACTATTACGGCCTCCCTGAGTACAAGGACGCCAAGAATATCAAAGTCGTCTCTTCCGGCAATGAAGTGCTCCGCACTCCCGTGGTCGACATCACTGCCAATATCGACAGTTATTCCTCCGGCAGCGCCGACTACATCCTCGTCACCGGCAAGCTCACCAAGAACGGCAGCTACTGGAACGTAACTCCAGAGGGAGCCACCCGCTATGCCTCTCCCTATTACATGATTGCCGACATCAATCCCTCCGCCCTCGAAAACCAGGTTGTGAGATTCTACGGTTATTTCAACACCATTAATTCCAAGAACAATTACGTTCAGGTCATCGCTACCGAATTCCTCCCCGGTGACGAGAACGCCAAATACTGTACTGTCAATCCTACCACCATCAAGGTAAAGGCTGATGTAACCAGCGCAAGCTTCGATATTAAGGCAAATGCGGCATGGGAGGTCGCTTCCGATAATGCGGACTTCGTTCTTACTCCTTCGTCCGGAAGTGCCGACGCTACCGTTACCATTACTTTCCCCGCCAATGAAGGCGATGCCGCCAAGGTCGCCCATATCAATGTGGTTTGCGCGGAAGCCGGTGTGAATGAAGTGGTGACAATCACTCAGGCCAAGCCGTCCAACGGCGAGGCTTCTTCCTTCGTGTTGGATGGAGATGCTATCAAAGCAGCACATTCCGGAAAATGGGGATACGATAGTGGCACCAAGAACGTAACGGCCACAGATGGAAGCGTATGGACCCTTTTCAATACTTATGCAAATACTTCACAGGTAACTGTGCAGATGAACAAGGGCAAGAGTGCTTATGTTCTTACTCCCGAGCTTCCTTCCGGCAAGTCGATAAAGCAAATAGCAGTTGTACTCAACAAAAAGAATGACGGTACCGGAGAAATGGGAGACCGTCCCATGGATATTCTGAGTGCAGATGGCACAACTACATTGCTGGATAATGTCACTGGCCAGTCGCTTGCCGACGGCCTTGAAGTTCCTGCCGGCAATACCCAGGTGAGGATTATCTGTGACGAAAAGGATGGCGGCGCTGTCTATATCACCAGCATCACAGTATTTTTCGAATAATCTACATGTCAAGACGCCTTGCAATACTGGGCTCCCTCCTTGCTCTGGGAACGCTCCTCCTGTCCTGCGAGGAGGACGACGAGACCATTCCCGTGCTGACCGTCAGCCGTGCCATCTGGACGGCGGACGGCGGCACGCAGACGGTCAAGATTTCCGCCACCAGCACCTGGACGATCGACGTGCAGTATGCCTCCGGCCAGTCGACCGGGTGGATACACTTCTCGCCGTCCTCAGGCTCCGGGTTTGCGTCGTCCGTCATGACGGTCGACCCCAACGGCGACGGCTCTGCCCGGCAGGCGGAAGTGTATCTCCGTTCGCCGCATTACTATGCCAGCGCCTCCATCAGTCAGTCCGGCGGAGCTGCTACGATGTGGCTCGAGATACCCGCCGTCGATCCGCAGGACAAGGGCTTCTTCACCCATGCCATGGATGGGGGATTGTACCTTGGCGAAGCAAAGAGCGGCGTCCGCAACTGGTCCTTCCTCTGGGACTACGAGAACCATCTTTCCCACTGGGTGGCATATCCTCTGAACAAAGGCCTGCGGGGCTCCGGGTTCCGGTCGGACCAGTGGGGCTTCGACCCTCTCCTTCCGTATGACATCCAGCCCAACGTCACCTTCACCTACGGCGGCGGCTGGACCCGCGGCCACCAGATCCCTTCCGCGGACAGGTTGAATTACGCCGCAAACGTATCCACATTCTACGGAACCAACATGACGCCGCAGGATTACGATTTCAACACCTACATCTGGGCCAATCTGGAACAGAAGGTGCGTGACTATGCGATGACCTGCGATACCCTGTACGTCGTGACCGGCTGCGACATCAACGGCTCCACGAGCACCTCCGGCGGCAACACGGGCTTCTACGTCCCCATCCCCGTAGCCTATTACAAGGCCCTCCTTAGAAGGAAGAACAACGAGTATTCGGCAGTCGGCTTCTACCTCCCGCACTTCCTGCCCGACCCCGAGCACGGCAATTACATGGACTACATAATGTCCATAGACGAACTGGAGGAGAAGACCGGGGAAGACTTTTTCCCCGCCCTGTCCGTCCTGCTCGGAGCATCGAAGGCCGACGCCATCGAATCCGCCGCGCCCCTTGAAACTGTAAAGAAATGGTAACTAATAACTGATCGTATGAGAATCCGCGCATTTGCCCTATTCGCCGCGCTCGCGCTCGTCTGCGGGTGCAGTTCGGCAGCAAAAGTGTCTTCGGCCGGCAGCGCCACTCCGGGGCGTTCCCACATCATCGGCTTCTACAACCTGGAGAACCTGTTCGACACCTTCCACGACGAAGGCAAGAACGACTACGAATACCTGCCCGACGGCGGCAACCAGTGGACCGAGGCCAAATACCAGAAGAAACTCCACAACATGGCCCGCGTAATAGCCGCCATGAAGGAAGACAACGGCGTGTGGCACACCGTGCTCGGAGTCTCCGAGGTGGAAAACCGCCACGTACTGGAAGATCTCGTGGCCGACGAGCAGATAGCCGCCGCCAACTACCAGATCGTCCACTATGACGGTCCCGACCGCCGCGGCGTCGATGTGGGGATGCTCTACGACCCCACCAAGTTCACCCTTCTCGAGAGCGAGTCCATCCCGTTCACCTTCGCTCCCAGCGAGGTCAAATTCGACCTGACCCCCGAGGAGCAGGCCAATTTCCGCACCCGCGACATCCTTATGTGCCGCGGCCTCATTGGCGGCGAGATGTTCGCCATCTATGTATGCCACCTTCCTTCCCGTCTGGGCGGCAAGGGAGTGGATACCCGTTCGAGGGGCGGCGAGATTGCCTACAACCACGCCCGCGGCCTCATGGAGAAGTATCCCGGCATCAAGTGCGTCATCATGGGCGACATGAACGACAACCCTACGGACCCTTCCATGGCGGTGTACATGCACGGCCGGGAGACCCTCGACGAGGTTCAGCCGGAAGACTTCTTCTCCCCGTTCCTCAGCATGCTCAAGGCCGGCTACAGTTCCCTGTATTACCGCGGCGAGAGCAATATCTACGACTGCATCCTCGTCAGTTCCAGCCTCGCCAAGGCACCGGCCGGCACCTGGCAGATCCAGCCCATCATCAAGGGCAAGTACTATGGACGCATCTTCAACAAGCCCTTCATGACCAACCAGAGCGGCCCTTACAAGGGCACTCCGTTCCGCACCTTCTCGGGCGGCGCCTTCGTGGGAGGCTACTCAGACCATTATCCCACCTACATCGTAATTGCGAGATAACATTAAACGGCCTATGTCAAAACGATATTCAATCGCTCTCGCCGCGCTGCTTGCAGCCGTCACCCTCTCCGCCCAGGATTATACCGGCGGCGTCAAGGGAACGGTCATCAACCGCAACGGCAAAGAGCCCATAGAGAAAGCGAAGCTCACCCTCATGCAGGGGGCCAACCAGATCGCCGTCGTGGAGTCCGCCGAGGACGGAACCTTCATGATACCCAACCTCGGCGACGGCATGTACACCCTTGTCATCGACGCTCCCGATTTCCTTGAGAACCAGGTTCAGGTTACCGTCAACGACGGCTACGTCAAGAACATGTTCAACCTGTCCCTGACGGCCCTCCAGCAGCTTACGGACGTGGATGACGACTCCTTCGCCGCATTCGACCTCGACGATTCCGGCTACAACGACAATCCCACCATCCTCTTCGGGTCCAACGACATCTTCAACAACATCGCCGGATTCAATTTCTCCGCCATCCGCTACCGTGCCCGCGGCTACACATCCGAGAGCCAGGATGTCTATCTGGCCGGCGTGAAGATGAACGACGCCATCACCGGATACAGCCCGTATTCCCTCTGGAGCGGCCTTAACGAGGCCATGCGTTCCAAGGAAACCGTCAACGGCGTGGAGGTCTCCGACTACGGCTTCGGCGGGTATAACGGCCTTACCAACATCTTCGGCAACGCCGCCAGCGTCCGCAAGGGCCTCCGCGGAAGCGTCCTCACCAACAGCGTCCTCTACCGCCTCCGCGTGATGGGCTCGTACGCTACCGGATGGCTGGACAACGGCTGGGCCTTCGCCGCCAACGTGAGCGCCCGCCTGGGCGGCAACGACTGGATCAAGGGCGTCTATTACCGTTCTTTCGCATACTATCTCGCCGCCGACAAGAAGATAGGCGACGACCACCAGATCGGCTTCGTCTTCTTCGGCACCCCCGGAGAGCGCGGCGCCCAGATGGCATCCACCCAGGAGGTCTATGACCTGATGTACGACAACATGTACAACGCCAACTGGGGCTACCAGGACGGCAAGGTCCGCAACGCCCGCGTACGCAAGACTCATGAGCCCGTCGCCCTGGTCAAGTACGACTACAATCCCGGCGACAAGTTCTCCGCCAGCGCAACCGCTCTCTTCCGCTTCGGAACCAACGGCTACACCGCGCTCGACTGGTACAACGCCCAGGACCCCAAGCCTGATTATTACCGCAATCTCCCCAGTTATTATTATAACGCCGACCCCGACTGGAACCGCCACAACCAGGCCAAGGCCGTCGAGTCCTACCTCAGATGGTACAATGAAGACCCCAACACCGTCCACATCAACTGGGACCGCCTCTACCGCGTGAACCAGCAGAGCGAGAACGGCCGTTCCAAGTATGTCCAGGAGGAGCGCCACACGGACCAGCTCGACTTCAACCTGGCCGCATCCTTCAAGTATCGTCCCCTTAACTGGATAACCGTCACCGGCGGTATCAACGGGCGCATCAACCGCACCGAGTATTACAAGATCATCGCCGACCTCCTGGGCGGCCGGTATTACCTGGACGTCGACAATTTCGCCGACCGCGATTATGCCGCACAGCCCTGGAAGAGCCAGAACGACCTCAAATACTACCTGGCCAACGGAGAGGCGCGCAAGCTGTACGTCGGCGACAAGTACGGCTATGATTACCTTGCCCAGCTGCGTAACATAGGCGGATGGGCCAACGGCCAGTTCGTCATCGACAACTTCAGCGCCAATGTAGGCCTCAAGGCCGGATACGAAGTGTTCTGGCGCCACGGTCTCATGAAGAAGGGCCTCTTCCCCGGTTATCCCAAGGCCGATGAAGTCGCAGCCTGGGAGGCCGCAGGCATCGAGCCTACCGCGGAATCCTCATCCTGGGTGTCCAAACCGGCGCAGTTCTTCACATACGGCGCCAAGCTCGGCCTCAATTATGTCATCACCGGCAACCAGAGGGTTTACGCCAACGTGGGCTATTTCAACGACGCGCCCAAATTCAACCAGGTGTTCCTTTCCCCCAGAACCCGCAACTCCATGGTGGAGAATCTGACCACCGTCAAGACCTTCGCCTCGGATATCAACTGGCAATACAGCGGCAACGGCATCAATATCCGCGCTACCGGGTACTACACCACCATCAAGGACCAGTCCAAGGTCATGAGCGCCTACGACGACATCCAGAACGCGTTCTCCAACTTCGCCCTGAGCGGCATCGACGAGATGCACGCCGGCGTGGAACTCGGATTCAAGATGCCCACCTACCTTGTGGAGAACCTCTCCCTGCAGGGCGTCTTCGCGTGGGGACGTTATGTCTACACATCCACTCCCACGATGGTGCAGACCCTCGACAACAGCGCCGAGCCCGTATCCTACAACGGATCCCAGACGGTCAACGTCACTTACTGGAAAGAGACTCCGGTATATGTCAGGGACGCCGATGGCAATATCTCCGGTCAAGTCAAGAGGATGCAGCAGCACTTCGTGCCTTCAACGCCCCAGCTTGCCGCGAGCCTCGGTCTTGCATACAACTACAACTACTGGTTCATCGACGCCGACGTGGAATACTTCGACCAGGCCTACCTCGACATGAACCCCCTATACCGTACCGATTATGCCGTCCAGGGTCCCGACCACAAGGAGACTCCCTCGGAAATAGAGTACATGACTACCCAGGAGAAGTTCGACGCCGCCTGGCTTGTCAATCTGTCCGTAGGCAAGTCATGGTATATACAGCGCAAGTATCAGCTCGGATTCTCCCTCAATGCCAAGAACCTGCTCAACAACACGAACGTCAAGACCGGCGGTTACGAGCAGACCCGCATAGTCGACAACACCGAGGGCAAGACCCGCTACTATCGCTTCGACCCCAAGTACTTCTACATGTCCGGTATCAACTACATGTTGAACATTTATTTCAGATTCTAAGCCATGAAAAAGATATTGTTTTCCCTTTTCGCATTGGCCCTTGCAGTATCCTGCGAGGAGTTCGAACCTGTGTTCACGTTCAAGTACAGTGAGCCCGCAGCCTTCGTGGGCGCCACCGACGCCGAGGCCCGCGCCAAGTTCGGAGTGGCGGAATTCACCAGCATCAAGGACCTCAAGGCCTTGTACAAGACCCATGGCAATCCCGTCAAGATAGAGCAGCCGCTCGTTATCCGCGGAGAAATCACCACCTCTGACGAAAGCGGAAACGTTTACCGCGAGATTTATCTGCAGGACGGGACCGGAGCAATCGACTTCAAGATCGGCCGCTCCAGCTCTTACGACGATTACAAGCTGGGCCAGATCCTCTATGTCAATTGCAACGGCCTGACTCTCGGGGAGTATGGCAACAAGAGCGGCAATTATGGCGGCGCCGGCCTCATCCAGCTTGGCCTGGAGCGCGGCAAGAAGCTCAACGACAAAGGCGTGCTCGTCAATGCCGACGATTACGAGGTTTCTTATCTGGATTTCCAGCCCACTATCGACGCTCACGTGATCAAGGGAGAAATCCTTCCGAAGGACAAGCGCATCAAGGCGCTGGACAACCTCACCGGAGCTCAGATCGCCGCCATTCGCAACGATCTCCAGAACAAGTACGTCGGCCAGCTTGTTTCGCTGAAGAATGTCAAATACGGCAATCAGTACGGTGGCAAGGAGGTATTCTGCCTCTTCTACCCCGACCCCAACCAGAACCATACCTCCGATGAGCCCTGGAACCGCGTTTTCATCTCTTCTCCTCTGAACAATACTACCAAGAACGATTATACCTACGGCGTCAATACCTGGGCCCTCACCAAGCACCGTTTCCTGGCGCACATGCAGGCCGGTGACTGGGACGAACTGGAAATCGGCAGCGGTTCCTCCCATTACGGCACTGTCGGAGAGTCCAAGACCGATTCCACTTATTTCGGCTACAAGCGCCCTTACAAGGAGGTTATCATGGAATTCGCGGGCGCCCAGAGCGTCAGCCAGTATTTCATGTACGACGGAGTGGAGGTCCAGGTCCGCACCAGCGGTTACGCCCGTTTTGCGGACTTCGAAATCCCCGCCGACATCCGCGACGGCTCAAAGTCCCTTGACATGACAGGCATCCTTTCCCGCTACCAGGGCAGCGCCCAGTTCACTCTTCTGAGCGCCTCTTACAGCGGAGATACCAAGAATATTTTAGTGATAGGCGAAGAATGAAAAAAACACTGCTACTTATTGCAACCGCAATCGTTATGACAGCTTGTGGCGACAGGAATCCCTTCTTCCAGGAATGGGATACCCCGTACGGAAACGCTCCGTTTTCCCAGATAAAGACATCCGACTACATGCCTGCATTCAAGGCCGGCATAGCGGAACAGAAGGCCGCAGTTCAGGCCATCATCGACAACCCGGAGGCTCCCACCTTCGACAACACCATCCTTGCCTACGAGGAAGCCAGCCCCATACTTGACCGCGTCGTCGGCGTATTCTTCAACCTTGCGGAAAGCGATTCCACCCCCGAGATGCAGAAGATCGAGGAGGAGGTTACCCCCATGCTCGCAGACGCGTCAAACGAGATCCTCATGAACGAAGACCTCTTCGCCCGCGTCAAGGCCGTGTATGAGGATTCAGGGAGCCTTACCCGCGAGCAGCAGATGGTCGTGAAGAAGATTTACCAGGCCTTCGAGCGCAACGGCGTGGGCCTCCAGGGCGCCTCCAGGGCCCGTTTTGCGGAAATCAGCACCCGCCTGAGCACCCTGAGCCAGAAATTCGGCCAGAACCTCCTTGCAGAGAACAACGCTTTCAAGGAAGCCACCGGAATCACCGTCAGCGAGTATTACGACTTCATGTCCACCTGCCCCGACCGCAGCAAGCGCGAGCAGGTCTTCAAGGCCTATTCTTCCCGCGGCAACGGGGGAGAGCATGACAACAACGGCATAGTGCTGGAGATCCTCAAACTCCGTGCAGAGATGTCCGAGCTCCTCGGATATCCCAATTTCGCGGCCTTCCAGCTGTCGGACAAGATGGCCGGCGACCCCGCCACCGTGGACAACTTCCTCCAGCCCATCATGGACGCCTGCATGCGCAGCGCCAGGGTGCAGATGAAGGAAATGGCCGATATCGCGGGCCATAAGATCGAGGCCTGGGACTGGGGCTACTATGCCGCCAAGCTTCGCGAACTCAAGTACGCCCTGGACGAGAACCAGACCAAGCCTTACTTCCAGGCCGACAGCGTCCTCAACGGCGTATTCGCCGCAGCGGAAAAGGTTTACGGCATCAAGATCGAGCCGGCTCCCGAGGTGGAGGTTTACAACCCGGCCGCCAGTGCCTACAAGCTCACCGACGCCGACGGAACGCTTATCGGCATCTTCTACCGCGATTACTTCGTGCGTCCTACCAAGAGGGGCGGCGCATGGATGAACAATTTCCGCGAGGAGCGCGCCGGCGTGCGTCCGATCATCGTAAACGTTTGCAATTTCCCCGATCCCGCGAACGGACCTTCACTCCTTACGATAGACAATGTCCAGACCGCATTCCACGAGTTCGGACATGCCCTTCACGGATTCCTTACCCAGTGCAACTACGAGACCGTAAGCGGTACCAACGTGGCCCGTGACTTCGTGGAGATGTTCTCCCAGTTCAACGAGAACTTCGCCCTCGAGCCGGAAATGCTTGCAGTTTACGCCCATAATTACCAGACCGGCGAGACAATACCTGCGGAACTTGTGGCCAGGATAAACGCCGCCACCGTGTTCAACCAGTGTTTCCAGGCAGGGGAGACCTGCGCCGCCAGCATCCTCGACATGAAGTGGCATGAGCTTTCCTCCGCTGAACTTGCCGCCTTCAACGGCCCCGACGACATCCGCGCCTTCGAGGACAAGGTCTGCAGGGAAATGGGCCTGATTGACGAAATCATCCCCCGTTACCGCACATCCTACTTCAACCATATCTTCAACAGCGGCTACAGCGCCGGCTACTACAGCTACCTGTGGAGCGAGGTGCTTGCCGTGGATGCATGGGAGAAGTTCAAGGCCGACGGCGTCTATAACAAAGAGACAGCCGACAGCTTCCGCCGCACCTTCCTTGAAAAGGGCGGCAGCGAAGAGCCTATGACGCTCTTCCGCTCCTGGCGCGGCGCCGACCCCGACCCTGGTGCACTCCTGCGTGCCCGCGGCCTGTAAATAATATTGGACACTATGAATAAAGTTCTTCTGATGATTCTGGACGGTTGGGGCGAGGGACGCCACGACCGCAGCAATGCCATTTATACGCAGGGTGCGCCGTTCATCGACAGCCTGCGTGCCAAATATCCCATGGCCCATCTTCACGCGTGCGGCGAGTACGTCGGCCTTCCCGACGGCCAGATGGGCAACTCCGAGGTAGGACACATGAACCTCGGCGCCGGCCGCGTCGTCTATCAGGACCTCGTCAAGGTCAACATGGCCTGCCGCGAGCACAAGCTCCTGCAGAACAAGGAAATCCGTGCCGCATACGATTACGTAAAGCAATCGGGCAGGAAACTCCATTTCTTCGGCCTCTGCTCGCACGGTGGCGTACATTCATCCCTGGAGCACCTCTACGAGTTCCTCGCCGAGGCTAAGAACGAGGGCATTAGCGACGTCTATGTCCACTGTTTCATGGACGGCCGCGACACCGACCCCCGCAGCGGCTACGGCTTCGTAAAGGAGCTTGAAGAGAAGATGGCCGCCACCACCGGCAAGATCGCCACCGTCTGCGGACGCTTTTACGCCATGGACCGCGACAAGCGCTGGGCCCGCGTCAAGGAAGCCTACGACATGCTTGTCGAGGGCAAGGGCGCCAGGTTTGCAAGCGCACTGGAGGGCATCCAGGCGTCCTACGATGCGGAAGTTACCGACGAATTCATCAAGCCCATCGTCATAGAAAAGGACGGCAAGCCCCTCGCTACGGTAGAGGATGGCGACTGCGTCATTTTCTACAACTTCCGCAACGACCGCGCCCGCGAGCTCACGAGCGTGCTCACCCAGAACGACATGCCAGAGGAAGGCATGCACACCATCCCCCTGTATTACTGCACCCTCACTCCTTACGACGCCTCTTTCCAGGGACTCCATATCCTCTTCCCCAAGGAAGAAGTCACCGACACTTTGGGCGAGACCATCTCCCGTGCCGGCCTCAAGCAACTGCGCATCGCCGAGACCGAGAAATACGCCCACGTGACCTTCTTCTTCAACGGCGGACGCGAGGCCCCGTTCGAGGGCGAAGACCGCATCCTGGTCAACTCACCCAAGGTGGCCACCTACGACCTTCAGCCGGAGATGAGTGCCGTTGAAGTGACAGACCGCCTGTGCGAGGCCATCCGCAGCGAGCGCAACGACCTGATTATCCTCAACTTCGCCAACGGCGACATGGTGGGACATACCGGCGTTTACAAGGCTATCTGCAATGCCGTAGGATGCATCGACGGCTGCGTGGAGACCACCGTCACCTGTGCCCTCAACCACGGATACACTGTGCTCCTTACCGCCGACCACGGCAACGCCGACTATGCGGTCAACGAGGACGGCAGCCCCAACACCGCCCATTCGCTCAACCTGGTGCAGTTCATCGTCATAGGCGCCAGTCCCGAGGTCAAGACAGTCAAGGACGGAGCCCTCTGCAACGTGGCCCCCACCATCCTCAAGCTTATGGGCATCCCCCAGCCGGCAGCGATGACCGCCGAACCGCTGATATGATTTTCCGCCTCAATCCAATCCTGCGCCTCATGGTATGGGGCTCGGAGCTATGGGTGCTATCGGGGTATCCGGAGCGCATTTCCATCGTGGCCGACGGGCCCGACAAGGGACTTACAATCAACGAACTGGTTGCCAAATACAAAGGGGCCCTCGTCGGGCAGAAGACCTATGGGACCTACGGCGACGAATTCCCCCTGCTGGTCAAATTCCTCGACGTACATGAGCCCCTCAGCATTCAGGTGCACCCGTCGGAAGAATTGGCACAGCAGCGCCACGGACAGCACGGGAAGAACGAGATGTGGTACGTCATCCGTGCCGAAGAGGGGGCCGAGCTTATGGCGGGCCTCTCGGAGTCCATCACCCCGGACGATTATGTCCGTAAGGTTGAGGACGGTACGATTACGGACGTCCTCGCCCATCACAAGATTGCCGAGGGCGACGTCTTTTTCATCCCTACGGGACGCATCCATGCCCTTCTGCCCGGCAGCTACATTGCTGAAATCCAGCAGACTTCGGATATGACATACCGTCTGTACGATTACAACCGCCCCGGACTGGACGGCAAGCCCCGGCAGCTTCATACCGAACTTGCCAAGGACGCCATCGACTATCACGTCTATCCCGACTACCGCACGCGGTACGAGCATGTCAAGGACGCCGAGATCCCTCTCGTCAGCTGCCCTTATTTCACCACCACGCTGCTGGACCTCGACCGTCCGTTCAAGATTGACATAAGCGGGCGAGACAGTTTCCAGATGCTTATGTGCGTGGGGGGCGGCGGCACTGTCCGCAGCGACGGCCAGGAGGCGGAGATAGGCGCCGACGGCTGCCTGCTCGTGTCTGCGAGCTCCCGGGAGATGGAGTTCATCCCCGGCCCCGAAGGACTTAAACTGCTAATCGGACAATTATGAAAAAAAGAAGCGGATCGCGCCGGAATCCCAAGGAACGCCAGAGTTCCCGCAAGCCGGCGCCGCAGTTTGTCGGCAAGGTACAGATGACCCGCGAGGGGTTCATCTTCGTTACGGTCGAGGGGCAGGAGGACGACATTTTCGTCAAGGCCGCCAAGACGCGTCACGCGCTCAACGGCGATATCGTCCGTGTATCGGTATCCAAGCAGGCGTCCGGCAGGCGCCGCGAGGGCGAGGTGGTGGAGATATTGGAACGCAACAAGGCTCCTTTCGTCGGATATATGCATTTCGTGGGCGCCCAGGGATGGGTGCTCATGCAGAGCAAATCCATGCCGTACGACATTGAGGTCGATGCCGAAGAGGCCCGTTCCATGGGCGCCGAGGCCGGCATGAAGGTGGCAGCCGTCGTTGACCGCTGGGAGCGCCGCGACCTCGGTCCTCACGGCCACGTTGTCGACGTCCTCGGCTTGCCCGGGGAGAATGAGACCGAGATGCACGCCATTCTGGCCGAATTCAACCTGCCGTACCGCTTCAGCAACGAGGTGGAGAAGGCGGCGGACAAGATTTCCGAGGAAATCACCCCCGCCGACCTCAAGGGACGCAAGGACTTCCGCGACACCCTTACCTTCACCATTGACCCTTCCGATGCCAAGGACTTCGACGACGCCCTCTCCTTCAAGAAGTTGCAGAACGGCAACTACGAGGTTGGCGTCCATATCGCCGACGTGTCCTATTACGTCAAGCCGGGCACCGCGGTGGATGCCGAGGCCCGCGAGAGAGGCACGTCAGTCTATCTTGTGGACCGCACCGTCCCCATGCTTCCGGAGAAGCTTTGCAACAAGCTTTGCTCCCTGAGGCAGGATGAGGACAAGCTCACCTTCGCCGCCGTATTCGAAATCGGCCCCAAGGGTTCGGTCAAATCCCGCTGGATAGGGCGTACCGTCATACGCTCCAACAGCAGGATGGATTACGAGCAGGCGCAGGCCATCATCGACAATCCTCCCACTGCGCCGTCGGAACTGGAAGAAGCAATCCTTACGCTGGACAAGCTGGCGCGCATTTTCCGGCAGGCGCGATTCAAGGCGGGAGCCATCAACTTCGACCGTCCGGAGATGAAGGTCGAGGTGGACGATGCCGGCAAGCCAGTCCGTGTATATCAGAAGATTGCAAAGGAGTCCAACAACCTCATAGAGGAGTTCATGCTGCTGGCCAACCGCACTGTGGCTGAGTATGTGGCTACAGGCGGCAGGCTCAACGGCGTGGAGATGAAAAACGCCAAGACCTTCGTGTATCGTATCCACGACGAGCCCAACTACGAGAAACTGGAAGGCCTTCGCGGATTCGCGGCGGGATTCGGGTACAAGATGAAAGAGGCCACCAGCGGCGCCGGAGCGGCAGCCTCACTGCGGGAACTGCTGAGCTCTTCCGTCGGCAAGCCGGAGCACGGCGCGTTCGAGAACATCGCCCTGCGCTCCATGGCCAAGGCGGTTTACAGCACAGAGAACATCGGCCATTACGGCCTGGCATTCCGTTTCTATACACATTTCACCTCTCCTATCCGGCGTTATCCCGACCTTATGGTTCACAGGCTGCTTACCCGGTATCTCGTGGGAGGGGATTCCGTAGACAAGGGCCGCTTCGAGGCTGAATGCCAGTACGCGTCAATGCGCGAGCAGGTGGCTGCGGACGCAGAGCGCACCAGCGTAAAATACAAGCTGGTGGAGTTCATGCAGGACAAGGTGGGAATGGAGTTCGACGGCGCGGTTTCCGGCGTCACGGAGTGGGGGATGTACGTCGAGCTGGACGAAACCCACATCGAGGGCATGGTCTCCCTGCGGGAGATGCGCTCCGACTTCTTCGAGTTCGACGAGAAGCGCTACCGGCTCGTCGGCCGCCGCACTCGGCGCGAGTACCGCCTGGGCGACCGCGTCCGCATCCGCGTCGCCGCCGCCAACCTCGAGCAGCGCCTGCTCGACTTCGAGCTCATCGAGCCGGAGATCGCCGGACTTGGCGTCAATGACGAGGGACGTTATGCCCATGCCGGTCGCGGTGCTTCCTCTGTCATTTCGACCGGAGCGAAGCGAAGTGGAGAAATCTCCTCCTACGACTCCCTCTCCGCCGACCAGCGCGCCCTGGAGGACGCCACCCAGGAGCCCTACCGCTCCCCACTGCCCCGCGGTCACAAGAAGCTCGGCGGCAAATCCGGGTTCGGCGGCAAGTCCGTTCGTGGTGGCAACTCTGGGCATGACAGCAAGTCCGGCCACAAGCGCAGCGGTCGCAAAAAATAGCTTCTAAGAACTCATCCCATTCGCGAAGACAACGTGAGCCCTCCCACGTCGTCCTCGCGAACGTTTTTGCCGCCATTTCACCCGTTTCCTGCCCGCGAAGACAACGTAGCGCCTCCCACGTCGTCCTCGCGAACGATTTTGCCGCCATTCCCCCGTTTCCTGCCTGCGAAGACAACGTGGAGCCTCCCACGTCGTCCTCGCGAACGTTTTTGCCGCCATTTCACCCGTTTCCTGCCCGCGAAGACAACGTAGCGCCTCCCACGTCGTCCTCG
>JAFZZW010000083.1 GCA_017615615.1 Bacteroidales bacterium | reverse complement strand
ATCTCCGCCGTTCCAATACCGAGCCAATCATACGCATCTATTCCGAGGCACCCACCGAGGCCGAGGCACAGGCCCTTGCAGAAGAGGTCGTCTCGCTTGCAAAGGGCATAATCGCCAATGTTTAGTTTCCGCACATCCCCGATAGGGGATCAGCTGGACAAGGCGCTTCTGGACGGCCGGGTCGCGTGTTTCTGCACCCCCGGCTGCTGGAATGCCGCCGCCCAGGAGTATCTGCCGGATATTTTCCGCCGCAGAGGCAACCTGGTGCGCGTTTTCGGCCCGTCCGGGGCTGAATTCGCTCCCGGCGCCGGACGTATCGATTTTGACGCAACCGCCATTGAAGACCTTGATGCCATAGTAGTCGAGATCCAGGATGTCGGCGTCCGTTACTTCGGCTATACAAGGGACGTCATGCGCCTGCTGTCTTTCCGTGCACGAATGGAGGAAGGGCCTGCGATTTATATTGTCGACCATATCAATCCCGCCGGACGCATTGTGGAAGGTACTATGCCGGTAGTAGACCCCGAACCGTGGACACCCCGAGTGGCGCACAGGCACGGGCTTACACTCGGAGAGCTTTGCTACCTGCACTGCAGCGAGATCGGAGCCCGTTTCCCGCTTCATGTGGTGTCCGCACTCACCTCGGTCGCCGGTCGTGACCTTCTGCCCTGGACAATAGCCCCCGCTCCCGATGTATGCGGCCTCTTCAGCTGCGACATGCTTGGCGGCGGCGGCCTCTGGTGCAAGACCAGCGTCACCCCCGGCATCGGAACGCCTCGCCCGTACGAATATATAGGTGCGCCGTTCCTTTCTGTAAGCGCCATTCCTCCCAGCCCTCCTGGAGTCCTGATGCGTCCGTGCTCGTTTTCTCCGTCCTACGGTCTTTATGCAGGCGAGGAGTGCCACGGATGGCAGATTATCCTCCTGCCCGGTGCGCAGTACAATTCGTTCCTGCATGCCGTGCAGCTGATGCGCTGGATTGCAGACCGATGCTCCCGCTTCGAGATTACCCAGCCCCTCATAGACCGCATCTGCGATCCTGTGGTAAGCGAATTCCTCCGCGGGAATATCACGTTCGACATAGTCCAGGAGCACGTCAAGGGCGAGGAACAGAAGTGGATACGCAAGGCCAAGCGATTCCTGCTGTACGATGATGCTCCGTACAGGATCAAGTAGCGCTTGCAGATTCCGATATTTTTACTATCTTTGCGCCCGCAAATAAACTATAGTTTAAAATGAAACAAGGAATCCATCCCGAAACCTACCGACTTGTAGCTTTCAAGGATATGTCAAACGAAGATGTATTCATCACCCGCAGCTGCGCCACCACCAAGGAGACGCTCGTTGTCGACGGTGTTGAGTATCCTCTTGTGAAGCTTGAGATTTCCAACACTTCTCACCCCTTCTACACCGGCAAGATGAAGATCGTCGATACCGCCGGACGTGTTGACCAGTTCTACCAGCGCTACAAGGCCCGCAAGAAATAAGACTTGCGTCCATATAGGTTGAAAGAGGCTGACCCGCAGCGGGCCGGTCTCTTTTTTTTTATCTGTTTTATTGACTATTTTTGCTTCGGAACATGAAAATAGAAGTCGTTGCAGCAATAATCCGGTCGGCAGACAAAGTATTCGCCACACAGCGCGGTTATGGCGATTGGAAGGACTGGTGGGAATTCCCGGGCGGGAAGGTCGAAGCGGGGGAGAATCCCCGTGAAGCCCTGTTGCGTGAGATCCGGGAGGAGTTGTCGGCAGAAATATCTGTGGATTCTTTCCTTCATACGGTTGAATGGGATTATCCTTCATTCCACCTTACCATGCACTGCTACATGTGCTCCCTGCTTGGCGATGCCCTTGTGCTTAACGAGCACGAAGCGGCCCGATGGCTGACCTACGACAAGCTCTGGAGTCTCCGCTGGCTTCCGGCCGATGAAGGCCTGCTGCCGCTCATTGCGGCGCAGTTGCTGGGCGTTGACACCTCTCTGGCGGTGTATCTGGAGTCGGAGGTGATTCCCCGGTATGCGGGTTTCGACAAGGCGCACAGGGAAGACCATGCCCGGAGTGTCGTGATGCGTGCGCTCGACCTCGCAGACCATTATGACGTTTCACGCAATATTGTTTATGCCGCAGCTGCCTGCCACGACCTCGGTCTTTCTGCCGGCAGGGAAGTGCACCATCTGGAGAGCGGCCGTATCATCAGGAATATGACTGAATTGCGCCGATGGTTTACGGAAGATGAGATTGAGACCATCGCACAGGCGGCGGAAGACCACAGGGCCTCGGCGGCGAAGGAGCCCCGCAGCATATACGGAAAGATAGTGGCGGAAGCTGACAGGTTGATCGAGCCGGAACAGATTATCCGCCGCACCGTCCAATACGGACTTTCCCATTATCCGGAACTGCCTCGCGAAGGGCACTGGCAGCGCACGCTCGGCCACCTGAAAGAAAAGTACGGCGATGGCGGATATCTGCGCCTATGGATACCAGAATCCCCCAATTCCGCGCGCCTGGAAGAGCTCCGTTCCGTCATTCGGGACCAGTCTGCCCTGCGTAAGGCATTCGACCAAATATGGGAGACTGAAACTCGGGATAAATAACTGTTTCCCAGCGCAGGAAACATCTTTGTTAAAGATGTTAACAAAAGTGTTACTTTAGGTTTTTTCCGACTATTTCGGCGCTAATCGGTACAGCACCGCGGCGATAATCGTATATACGATATTGGGCAGCCACATTGCAAGCGCTGCGGGCAGGGTTCCGGTGAAGACGAACATTTCGCTGAACCGCAGGAAAAGTATGTACAGGAAGGCGAGACCGATGCCGAGTGCAAGGTTGAATCCGATGCCGCCGCGCTTCTTGCGGGAGGTCAGAGAAACTGCCATGATGGTGAGGATGAAAGCGGAGAACGGGAGCGTATAACGCTTGTTCTTCTCGATCAGGGCATACATGACGTTGGCGTCACCGCGCATCTCCTGTGTGTCGATGAGCGCGTTGAGCTCCGTTCTCGTGAGAGTCTCCACGGTCTTCTGGTTGCGGTAGAAGTCGTTGAGCTTAAGCGCGATTACCGTGTCCTTGGCTTCTCCTACCTCGACCTTGTCCTCAAGCCCTTTGGTATAGTTGCGTATGAAGTACCTGCGCAGATGCCAGCCGTCCATAGTGCTGTCCCATGTTGCGGATTCCGCGGTAAGCTTTGAGACCAGTTTGTTCTCTTCTATGGTCTCCAGGGTGAACTTGTAGGCGGTGTTGTTATATGCGCTGAATGTCTGTACGTACACGAACTGGCCCGGTGCAATCTGGTAATGGACGTTATTGCGGCTGTATTTCGTATAGGACTGATCGACGTATTTGGTCTCGAAATCCACGCGCTCGAAGTTGGAGCGGGGGATAATATAGAGGTTCAGTACAAGCGAAAGCAGTGCGATGACGGCCGCGGAGAACATATACGGCACCATCATCCTGTGGTAACTCACGCCGCCGGAGAGGATTGCGATTATTTCCGAGTTCGCGGCCATCCGGGAAGTGAAGAAAATCACCGTGATGAACACGAACAGCGGCGAGAACATGTTTATGAAGTAGGGGATGAAGTTGACGTAATAGTCGAAAACTATGCTCTTCAGCGGGACTTCGTGCTGTACGAAATTTTCGATTTTCTCCGAAATGTCGAAGATGATGACGAGGAGTATGACCACAAGAAGCGCAATGAGGAAGGTCGTGAGGAACTTCTTCACTATATAGCGGTCCAGTATCTTAGGCTTCAGGGTCATATCTTGCGGCTAAGGCGTTTGACCGTGCTGTCTTTCCATGAGGCGAAGTCTCCGGCCTCGATATGTGCGCGCGCGGCGCGTACGAGTTCGAGGTAGAAGGCAAGATTATGCTCGCTCGCAAGCATGGCGGCGAACATTTCGCCTGCGATGAAAAGGTGGTGCAGGTATGCTCTGGTGTAGCTGTGGTCCACAAATGACGTGCCGAGAGGGTCGATGGGCGAGAAATCCTCCGCCCATTTGGCGTTCCGCATGTTCATGGTGCCTTCCCAGGTGAAGAGCATGCCGTTGCGGGCGTTGCGGGTAGGCATGACGCAGTCGAACATGTCGACACCCCGGGCTATTCCCTCCAGGATGTTGGCAGGCGTACCGACCCCCATGAGGTAGCGGGCTTTATCCTGCGGGATGACGGGGTCCAGGACCTCAAGGATCTTGTACATCACCTCGGTGGGCTCGCCGACAGCCAGGCCTCCTATGGCAATTCCCGCCTCGGAGAACTCAAGGGCGTGCTCTGCAGCCTGGACACGGAGGTCCGGATAGGTGCATCCCTGGATGATGGGGAAGAAGGTCTGCTCGTATCCGTACAATGGTTCCGACTCCTTGAATCTCTTAGAGTAGCGCTCCAGCCAGCCTTGAGTAAGTTTAAGTGACTTTGAAGCATACGCTCTATCCGCATCTCCGGGGCAGCATTCGTCCAGGGCCATCATTATGTCCGCGCCGATTATCCTCTGGGTGTCAACGTTGTTCTCGGGGGTGAACATGTGGCGCGAACCGTCTATATGGGAGGAAAACCTGCAGCCCTCGGATGTGATTTTACGGATCTGGCTGAGGCTGAATACCTGGAAACCGCCGCTGTCGGTCAGGATGGGGCGGTCCCAGTTCTCGAACTTGTGCAGGCCGCCGGCCTGGCGAATGATATCCAGTCCCGGCCGCAGGTAGAGATGATATGTATTGCCGAGAATAATCTCCGCTCCGATATCATCTGCAAGATCCCTGTGGTAAACTCCCTTGACGGAACCCACGGTGCCCACGGGCATGAAAACAGGGGTGCGTATCTCTCCGTGAGCGGTGGAGAGAACGCCTGTCCTTGCGCGTGATCCCGGGTCTGAGGCCGTCTTGGTGAAATTAACCATTGCGGCGCAAATTTACTGAAAAATTTCGTATATTTGGCAGGATTAAGGGTACGTATATAACCAATAATACAATACTAATGAAAATCAAACCCATCACCCTCAAGCTCATCCTGATGAACTTCCTCGAGTTCGCTGTCTGGGGGGCTTATCTTACGTCCCTTGGCCGTTATCTCGGCAACATCGGCCTCGGTTCCCAAATCAAATGGTTCTTCGCGATGCAGGGCATCGTCTCCATCTTTATGCCGACCCTCATGGGCATAGTGGCAGACCGCAAGATAGAGGCGCAGAAGGTTCTCAGTCTCTGCCATGGCCTTGCCGGCGTAGCCATGATATGCGCCGGCGTCTACTGCATGCGGGCTGCTGACGCCGTTGCCTTCGCCCCTCTGTTCATCCTGTACAGCATAAGCGTAGCTTTCTTCATGCCTACCATCGCCCTGGTGAATTCCGTCGCATACAACGCTTTGGGCAAGGAAGGTATGGACCCGGTGGTGGCTTTCCCGCCCATCCGCGTATTCGGTACCGTCGGCTTCATCTGCAGCATGCTGCTCACCAACTTCCTCCACATCGGGGGAGTTGCGATGCAGGATTCTTACACCCAGCTCATTTCTTCCGGCATCCTGTCGCTGGTCCTCTGCGGCTATGCGCTCACCATGCCGTCATGTCCCGTCAACAAGTCCCACGAGGGTCAGTCCCTTGCCGATGCATTCGGCCTCAAGGCGTTCAGCCTCTTCAAGGACGGTCAGTTCGCCATATTCTTCATTTTCTCGATGCTCCTTGGCGCGTCCCTTCAGATTACCAACGGCTACGCCAACACCTTCCTGGGCTCCTTTGCGTCCGATCCTTCCCTGGCCAACACTTTCGCGGTCAAGAACTCCAACGCCCTGATAGCCATCAGCCAGGCCTCCGAAACCCTGTGCATCCTTCTTATCCCGTTCTTCATGAAGCGTTTCGGCATCAAGAAGGTCATGCTGATCTCCATGTTCGCCTGGGTGCTCCGTTTCGCTTTGTTCGGGCTTGGCAATCCGGCTATGCCCGGGGTGCTTCTTTTCGTCCTCAGCTGCATCGTTTACGGTATGGCGTTCGACTTCTTCAATATCTCCGGTTCGCTTTATGTCGATCAGAATGCCCCCGCTGATATCCGTTCATCCGCTCAGGGTGTATTCATGCTGATGACCAATGGCTTGGGTGCCACTATCGGTACTCTTGCTGCAGGTGCGGTAGTGGACGCCGTGGGTGTCTTTGACAACCCCGCCAAGTGGCCTGAGGCCTGGTACATTTTCGCCGGTTACGCTTTCGTCGTCGGCATCCTCTTCATGATTCTTTTCAAAGACCCCCAGAAGAAGGCACAGGCCGCATGATAGTCAAAGTCATAAACAAGAGTTCCAACCCGCTGCCCGGTTACGCTACCGGATTCGCAGCGGGTTTGGATGTCCGTGCCGACAACCCTGAGCCTATCGTTCTCCAGCCTCTCGGCCGGGCAATGGTGCCTACGGGCCTTTTCCTTGAAATTCCTGCCGGATATGAGGTTCAGGTGCGTCCCCGCAGCGGTCTTGCCGCCAAGAAAGGAATTACGGTATTGAATGCTCCCGGTACCATCGACGCCGATTACCGCGGCGAGGTCTGCGTCATCCTTGTCAATCTGTCGGACCAGCCGTTTACTGTGGAACGCGGAGAGCGTATCGCCCAGCTTGTGCTTGCAAAGCATGAGGTCATCGAGTGGGAGGAGACTGATTCCCTCGCAGAGTCCGGTCGCGGCGCCGGCGGCTTCGGTAGCACCGGCGTCAAATGAGTTGCAGCTGAGTGAAGCGGGAGTCAGGTGTCTGTTTCTCCATCCTCGCTTCGCTCGCCTTCCCACAAGTGGGCCCCTCCCACTACAAGCGTGGGTGCTT
>JAFZZW010000009.1 GCA_017615615.1 Bacteroidales bacterium | reverse complement strand
CCGGGGCTCTCCGCCACCAGTCCGAAGGCCGGGAGCAGCAGCACGATCATGGCGGAAGCCACGCCGTAGACGAAAGCCTTGAACAGCTGCCGCGGAGGTTCCTTCTGCCATTTGTCCCTGTTGTAGATGTGTATTATGAGCACTATGGCCGGAAGGATGGCCGCGATGAAAACGATGAACATGTCAGATCTGTCTTTTGTTACACACAAAAATACTAATTGGCGCAAAACTTTGCAAACACGGAAAGATGGGATTATCTTTGTGTTGACAATAAATGCAATGGATATGAACGAAACACCCGTATTGTTGCTTACCGGCTATCTGGGAAGCGGAAAGACCACTCTCGTCAACAGGATACTTGCCAACCGCAAGGGCATCAAGTTCGCCGTCATCGTAAACGATATCGGCGAAGTGAACATCGACGCTGACCTCATTGAAAAGGACGGCGTGGTGGGCAAGCGTGACGACAGCCTCGTCGCTCTCCAGAACGGCTGCATCTGCTGCACGCTCAAGATGGACCTGGTGGAGCAGCTCAGGGATATCGTGTCGATGAAGAAATTCGACTACATCGTCATCGAGGCCAGCGGCATCTGCGAACCCGAGCCCATTGCCCGCACCATCTGTTCGATTCCGTACATGGGCCAGGAGTACGTCAAGGATGGGATGCCGCGCCTGGACTGCATAGCCACCGTTGTGGACGTGCTTCGCATGCGCGACGAGTTTGCATGCGCCAAGGACCTGCTGCGCGGCAACCTCGACGAGGACGACATCGAGAACCTCGTCATACAGCAGGTGGAGTTCTGTAACATTATCATACTCAACAAGGTCTCCGAGGTGTCTAAGGATGAATTGGGCAAGGTCCGCGAGATTGTCCGCGCCCTTCAGCCCAAGGCGAAGATCGTGGAATGCGACTTCGCAGATATCGACCTGGCGGAAATCATGGATACCGGCCTTTTCAACTACGATTCCGTCGCTGCCTCGGCAGCATGGATCAGCGGTGTAGAGGGTCCGGTGGAGGATGATGACGACGACGATGATCACGACCATGACCATGACGGGCATCACCATCACCACCACCATCATGACGACGAGGGCGAAGCTGAGGAGTATGGCATCGGCACCTATGTCTACTGTCAGCGCAAGCCATTCGATATCAATAAGTTCGACAATTTCGTAGCGAAGCACTGGCCAGCGGGTATTATCCGTGCCAAGGGCTTGTGCTGGTTCTCGGTTGAGCCGGACAACTGCTATCTGTTCGAACAGGCCGGCAGCCAGATCTCGCTGCGGAACGCCGGCAAGTGGTATGCTACGATGCCGGAGGACGAGCTGGAGCAGCAGCTTGCCACGGATGCGACGCTCCGCCGCGACTGGGATCCGGAGTACGGGGACCGCATGCAGAAACTCGTATTCATCGGCCAGAGGCTCGACAGGGGAGAGATCCGTTCCGCATTGGATTTCTGTGTCGACGAAAGATAGACTGACCAAAGACTTACAATATGAAGAAGACCGTTTTAACAGTTCTGTGCCTGTTTATGGCGGCACTGACCTACGCCCAGGGCCTTTACCGGGGTGAGTATAAGATAGAGAAAGACATTCCCTATCACCAGGATGCAGGGGACTATGCCAGGGAGCGTTGTACGCTTGATTTCTACTATCCTTCGGAGCTTAAGGATTTCCCGACCGTTGTGTGGTTCCACGGCGGCGGCCTGATCAGCGGCAACAAGGAGATTCCCGAAGCACTGATGAACTCCGGCCTTGGTATTATCGGTGTCAATTACCGCCTCCTGCCGAACTCAACCATACAGGAGACCATTGACGATGCAGCTGCGGCCGTCGCATGGGCTTTCCGCGAAGTGGCGGCCCGTGGCGGAAGCCCTGACAGGATCTTCGTCGCCGGCCACTCCGCCGGAGGCTATCTCACGGACATGGTAGTGTTGGACAAGTCATGGCTGGAGAAATATGGCGTCGATGCCGATAGGATCGCCGGCGCCTTCCCTTACAGTGCCCAGGTGATCACTCACTACAATGTCAGGAGTAACTATGACGTAGGCCCTCTTTCGCCCAGGATTGACGAGACTGCTCCTCTCTACCACGTACGCAAGATCCCTATGCCCATGCTCGTCCTTTCCGGCGACCGTGAACTCGAGCTCTACGGCCGCTACGAGGAGCAGGCTTATTTCTGGCGCATGATGAAGCTCAACGGTAATGAAAACGTGTTCCTGTACGAGTTTGACGGGTATGATCACGGTTCGATGCCTGCTCCGGCGCATGCCGTAGTCAAGCGCTTCATCCGCGGCATCCTCCGTGGGCAGATTCCCGAAAGATAGCAGACCCTCCCATGATTTCCGTTCCGTGCGTGATTTAGCCCAAAACCCGCACGGATTGGGCAAAAATGAATAATCGGTGCGGGTTTTAGCCAAAAACTCGCACCGATAGTGCTGAAATGTCGGATCCGTGCGGGATTAAGCCGTTTTTCCGCACAGGTGGAAAGGTTCAGATAAGTTTCAATAGAGTTTTATCGTCGGCGAGCGGGAAAAATTCCCGGATGTGTGAGATGAGCCGCTCCCGGGATTCTTCCGGGGAGCGGCTAAGCGCCTCCGGCGCGCCTGTGGCTTCTTCGAAGCGCCGGGCCCAGGCCGGGACGTCAGCGTCAGCGGCTTCCTGCACCGCCCCGAACAGCTCGTCCGGAGTGGTGTTTGAAGCCCGCTGCCAGCCGTTGTAGTGCAGGTCAGGGCCGCGATAGACGCGCTGGATGTCCCCGATGACGGTCCAGGTGCCCATCTGCAGGAACTGGACTATGCTGTCCATAATACCTTTCTTTACTCCCGGACTCAGTAGGGGCTTGTATTTCGCGCCCATCGAGCGAAGAAAAACCGGCGTGACAGCCTCGGAGCAGATGATGCGCAGTTCACGAGCCTCCAATGCTCCGGCTTCTTTGATTGCGGACAAGGCGACGGGGGAGAGAAAGCCCATGAGTTTTTCGCTGCTGGTGACGGCCTTGTAGCGCTCTCCGAGCGCCATCCTGTACTTGGGGATGCTGCGTCTCCAGTTCATGAGTTCGCGGTACCACTCCACGGTGGCGAAGGCAGCCTTCCCGCCCAGGAATTTGCCATAGGCGATGTCACCTTCGCGTACGGCCTCTATCTTCCAGTCCCAAGGCCCAAGTGTCCCGCCGTCCTCCTCGTCGGTGAACCAGCATCCCGGCGCCGTCATCTCCTCGATTGACCAGCCGGGCACGCCGCAACGGAAGAACGGAATGATCCCGTGCTCCCGGATGACCTCGATCATCCTTTCAGGACTGTCAATCGGTCTCATTTGATTTCCGTGAGTTCTCCGGTGGCGGAGTCCATGATGAAGCCTCGCACCGTCACGTCTGCCGGCATCAACGGATGCTCCTTGATTGATGCCACAGTGTTTCGGACCGAACCCTCCGGATCGTGGAAACCCTCCAGCCACTCCGTCAGGCTCACTCCGTCGGCCTCCACCTTCTCAAGCGTTTCCTCGGTGATGCCGCGCTGCAGCATCTCCCCCCGGAAATGCTCGAAGCTCATGTGGCAGGCGCCGCAGCCGGAGTGAGCAACCACCATTATCTCCGTTACACCTAGTTCGTACACGGCGACCAGCAGACTCCGCATCGCAGAGTCGTAGGGTGCCGGCACAAGCGCCCCGGCGTTCTTGATGATCTTCGCGTCTCCGTTCTTCAGTCCCAGCGCATCCTGCAACAGTACGGAAAGGCGCGTGTCCATGCAACTGAGAACAGCAAGCTTGCGGTCGGGATATTTGTCAGTCAGGTGTGGTTCATAGGCCTTCGCTTCCACATAATCGCGGTTGAAGCGGATGATCTCGTCAATCGTACTCATCTCCGGAATTGGTTATAGTTTCTCAAATATACGAAATCTCTCCGGTTTTCCACCGCCTCACTTCTCCCATCCCACCCTCTTTACCATCTTCACTCTCTTCCTCTCTTCACTTTCCTTCTCGTACCTGTTTCTCTTTACGGCCTTCTTTCAGACCCATTCCTATGTTTTCCTTATGTCTATCCTCCATAAATTGTCTCTTCTCGAACAAATCTTACGTTTTTGTTCGCAGAGAGATAAAGAAGTGAGTTATGACGAACAAAAATGGGGAATTTGTTCGTGGAAGGGAAAAAAGAGGATAATGACGAACAGAAAAGGTCTTTTTGTTCGCGGAAAAAACGTGAAAAAGGAGAGGTGTAAAGGAGGAATATGCAAAGAAAGAAAGGATGATGAATTGGTGAAGAATTGTTAACTTCGAAGCGGCAAGTCGTGCCAAATGATTCCAGATAAGGGAAAATGATATGTTCAAGGTAAGCGATATGATGACAACTCCGCCGCTGGAGTATGCGACGGGGCTGCAGGAAAAGGTATATGAGACATTCAGGGATCTGGAGATTCCCTTCGGGAGGGTGGATACCGATCCGGGGATCACTATGGAGGACTGCCAGCATATCGATGCAAAGATAGGCGTCCATATAGTCAAGACGCTTTTCCTGTGCAACCGTCAGCAGACGGAGTTTTACCTGTATGTAACCACTGATGACAAGCCCTTTATAACCAGGGAGTTCTGTGGGGCGCTCGGGATTCCCAGGGTGTCATTCGCTCCGGCAGACAAGCTCTGGGAACTGACTGGTGTGGAGGTCGGCGCGACCACAATCCTGAGCGCTATCCTCCCGCAGGCAACTGGAGTACATCTGGTAATGGATCGCACCGTGGCTGAAAGCGAATGGTTCGCCTGCACGGACGGCACCGCCACCTGCTTCGTCAAGATACGGACGAAGGACTTGCTGGAAAAGTATCTCTCCGGCAAGTCCCTCACTTTGATTTAGGTTTTATCAGATTTTCTCGAAGGCCTGGTCGAGGTCGGCGATGAGGTCGTCGACATGTTCCGTGCCGATGGAGAGGCGTATCGTGCTCTGGTAGATGCCCTGGTCGGCCAGTTCGGTTTCGGTGAGCTGCGAGTGCGTGGTCGTTGCGGGATGGATGACCAGCGACTTGACGTCGGCGACATTGGCCAGCAGCGAGAATATCTCCAGCGAATCTATGAAGCGGAAAGCTTCCTCCTTTCCTCCCTTGATTTCAAATGTGAAGATGGATCCGCCCCCGTTGGGGAAATAGCGCAGGTACTGCGCATGGTCTGGGTGCGAGGGGAGTGCCGGGTGATTGACCTTCGCCACCTTGGGATGCTTCGACAAATAGTCTACGACCTTAAGGGCATTCTCCACATGCCTTTCCACGCGAAGTGACAGGGTCTCAAGTCCTTGCAGGAAAATGAAACAACTGACAGGGGAGAGCGTCGAGCCGGTGTCCCTCAGCAGGATGGCGCGGGCGCGCGTAATGTATGCAGCGGGACCCACCGCATCGGCGAAGACGATTCCGTGGTAGCTGTAGTCCGGTTCCGTGAACTGGGGGAACTTGCCGGAGGCTTTCCAGTCGAATTTGCCCGAGTCAACGATGACGCCGCCGATGGTTGTACCGTGGCCGCCGATAAACTTGGTAGCGGAATGCACTACTATATCAGCTCCATACTCGATAGGTCTCAGGAGATAGGGCGTGGCGAAGGTGTTGTCGATGATGAGTGGGATCTTGTGTGCGTGTGCGATGGCGGCTACGGCTTCGATGTCGATGAGGTTCGAGTTGGGGTTGCCGAAACTCTCGATGAAAATGGCCTTGGTCTCCGGCTTTATCGCTTTCTCGAAGTTGGACAGGTCGGCCGGATCCACGAATGTGGTCGTGACGCCGTAGGGGACCAGCGTGTGCTGAAGCAGGTCATAAGTACCTCCGTAGATGTTTTTGGAGGACACGATATGGTCTCCCGCACGTGTGATGTTAAGGATGGAATAAGTGATTGCGGCGGCGCCGGAGGCCACGGCCAGCGCGCCGATGCCCCCTTCGAGCGCAGCGATGCGCTGCTCGAAGATGTCCTGGGTGGTGTTGGTCAGGCGGCTGTAGATATTGCCCGGATCGGCCAGGCCGAAACGCGCGGCTGCGTGCTCGGAATTGTGGAATACGTATGAACTCGTCTGGTAGATGGGGACTGCGCGTGCATCGGATGCGGGATCGGCTTTTTCCTGTCCAACGTGGAGCTGGAGCGTTTCGAAGTGAAGTTTACGTGTGCTCATTGTATGTTCGTTTTTAATTGTTTTCCGATTGCAAAGTTAGATGCTGTGGAAAAAACGAACAAGAAAACACTTGTAAATAGTATTATTTTCCTAAGATTTATTATTTTTGTAGAAATTTTGCGAAGCATGGCAATGAAAAACGCCACGGAAGCAGAAAAAAACTATTCCACCATGACCGAGAAACTCGACAAGACAGACATCCAGATACTGAAAGTCCTTCAGGAAAACGGCCGCATCACCGTGAAAGACCTGGCTTTGAAGGTTCATCTTTCCACCACTCCCGTATTCGAGCGCATGCGCCGCCTGGAGTCCGAAGGGTATATCCAGCGCTATACGGCGGTGCTGAGCCCTGCCCGTCTGGGCAGGGGATTCATAGTCTATTGCAGCGTGCGCCTGCGCCGCATGGGACGCGAAATCGCTCATGACTTCATCTCGAGAGTCAAGGATATTCCCGAGGTGGCGGAGTGCTACAATATTTCAGGGGATTTCGATTTCCTGCTGAAGATCTATGCTCCCGACATGCAGTATTACAACGACTTCCTCATCAATACCCTCGGTACCATAGAGAGTCTCGGCTCCGTTCAAAGCTGTTTCGTGATGAACGAAGTCAAGAACAGTTACGGTTTGCCTGTCAGCCTGCTTTAACCTGCGCCAGCGAGAAATCTTTTTCCATAAGATTTGCATAAGAGAAAACGAAAAGTTATATTTGTGGGAAATTTCTAACTTTTACCACAAATATGCAGAAAAAAGACGGTAAATACATGTTCGGCGTCGTGAAGGTAGGGGACAAGGGACAGATTGTTATCCCCAAGGATGCCCGCAACATCTACGACATCAAGCCGGGAGATACCTTGATGCTCCTGGGCGACCAAAAGGGATTGGCAATACTGAAGACGGATATCTTCCAGACAATTATCGATCAGGCCATGGAGGGCCTTACGAGATGAGAAAATATTGGATTGACAACCTTCGCTGGGTGACAGTGCTCCTGGTGCTTTTCTATCACGTCATCTATTTCTACAACAACAAGGGAGTCTTCGGCGGCATCGGAGGTTTCGGTGACGGCCCGCAGTATCAGGATGTGGTGATGTACATCCTGTATCCGTTCTTCATGCCCCTCCTGTTCATCCTCGCCGGTATCAGCGCGCGTTATGCGCTTGATAAGTATCCCGCCAAAGACTGGTTCAGGGCCCGCACGCGGAAGCTTCTGGTACCCAGTACTATAGGCCTGTTCGTATTCCATTGGATGGTGGGTTATTTCAATACTGCGGTGGCGCAGAACACAAGCGTGTTCGACGGCATCCCCGGTGTGGCGAAGTATGCGCTGATGGCCATAAGCGGCACAGGCCCGCTCTGGTTCATCCAGGTGCTGTGGCTGCTGAGCCTGGTCCTGCTGCTGGTGCGTAAACTGGACAAAAATGACCGGTTCTGGGCATGGTGCGGCAAGGCGAACATCGTCTGGATCATCCTGCTGGGTGTCCTGTATTGGCTGGGTTCTCAGACACTGGTAAAGAATCCGCGTCCGGAGTCTGCGGATGGCCTGCTGAATCTATATAAGCCGCTGTTTTATATGATACCATTCTTGCTGGGCTACTTCCTGTTCTCCCATGACGAGGTTCAGGAGAGACTTGGCAAGGTCTGGATCCCGCTGCTGGGCTGCGCCGCGGTGGCCGGAGGCATACTCATCGGTACCACTTTCGGGCAGGACAATACTTCTCCGCAGTATTTGGGTACTCCGCTTAACAACCTTTATGGTTGGATGATGTGCCTGGCGATGATGGCCTGGTTCAAGGCCCGCTTCGACAGGACAAGCCCGTTCGCTGCTTATATGACCAAGAGTAGTTTTGGCCTATACATCGTTCATTATCTGGTGGTTGCAAGCCTTGGCTACATGATGAAGATGTATACCCAACTGCCGCCGTGGGCCATGTATGTCATACTGACTGTTGCGGTCTTCACCTTGTCACCCCTGCTATACGAGATCCTCAAGCGGATTCCTTTCGTCCGCTGGGCTGTGTTGGGAGAGAAGAAATCCTGATCAGTCATGAATCCTTCACTTGTCGAATACATCGAGTCCGATATCATCCCGCGCTATGCCTCTTTTGACAAAGCGCATAGGGAAGACCATGCCCGCACTGTAATAGCCCGGGCACTGGCGATGGGGGAGGCCTATGATATCGACCGGGACATGCTGTATGCGGCCGCGGCCTGCCATGACCTCGGTCTTGCGGTAGACCGCAAGACGCATCATCTGGAAAGCGGCCGCATCATACGCGCCGATGCGCGCCTGCGGGAGTGGTTCTCTCCGGAACAGATCGAGACCATCGCGCAGGCCGCGGAGGACCACCGCGCCTCTGCGACCACCCCTCCGAGAAGCATTTACGGCCGTCTGGTCGCGGAGGCGGACAGACTGATTGTCCCAGAGACCATCATACGCCGCACCATCCAGTTTGGCCTTTCACATTATCCGGAGCTTGACAGGGAAGGGCACTGGCAGCGCACGCTGGAACATCTGCACGAGAAATACGCAGAGGGAGGCTATCTCCACCTGCTCATCCCCGGCTCTCCCAATGAAGAGCCGCTGGAGCGTCTCAGGGCCATCATCAGGGATGAGGTCCGGTTGAGGGAGGTTTTTGAGAGGATGTTCAGCGAAGAGACCGCTTAGGTTGTAAAGAATACCTTATAAAGGTTCTATAAAAAAGCAGGATTAGCCGGCGTCGGGGGAGAGGCGGAGCCTCTGGCGTGGGCCGGCTTTTCCTGGGCGTCGTCACGGCAGAGTATGCTGCGCAGCAAACGCACGTGGTCGCTTCGCTCCCACTCCGCGTTTCGCATATGCAAGCCCTTACAAAAGCGGGCTTTGACGGGCTTACATACACGAAACGCCCCGCAAATTCTTGCGGGGCGTTTGCTGCGCTGATTGCTCTGCGCTGGTGACTCCTACAGGCCCCCAACTTCGCAAGCATTTGCAATCTTGATAAAATCTATTATATTTGCAAATCAGATAGTTGCGATAGTGAGTTCTTTTTATATTGCGACTTGATTTTACTGAATTGCAAATCGGTGGTACATTTTTCTG
>JAFZZW010000082.1 GCA_017615615.1 Bacteroidales bacterium | reverse complement strand
CTCGAGAGTACTGACGAACTGAGGGTCCGCCTTGAACTGGATCAGGTAATAGAATCCTGATGTCTTGTGCTGGATCGGGTACGCGAGCTGCTTGAGCCCCCAATCCTCTTCGTACACGACCTCACCTCCGTTGTCGGCGATGAGCTTGGTGTACTTGGCAACCGCTTCCTTCATCTGGGTGTCAGACAAAACGGGAGTTGCAATGAAAACGGTTTCGTACTGTTTGATCATAAAACTATAATTGTATTAACCCCAAATTTTTGGGGTCGCAAAGATAGTTATTCTTTTGTAAATAACCAAATTATTTTGAACGGCGGAGAAATTCCCTACTCCACTACGCAGAACCCCGTAAATGAATCACCATCCGCAACCGTGTACAGGGTATTGCCATTCTTGTAGATGGTACCAGTCGCTACCAGATAAAAATCGCCGGAAGAAGACACTTCAATGGGATTCTTTATCTCACGAGTAGCTTGGCCGCCTATATCCAGCGTCCTGATAATTTTTCCGTCACACCGCTCAACGCAGTAATTATGACTGTCGCTATCATACTGGACCGCTGTATAAACGTGTCCGCCTGCGACACGGAGTGCAAGAGGAGACTGAGTCATGTCTTCACCCATCGCCGTTTCGAATACGGATTCCTCTTTATCGTTCTTGTATAATATAGCTTCAGATTTCGCGTCATTGGACAGGATGAATACATCTCCTTCTTCGGATATGCCAACTACCGGCCAAAACTCCCCGACCCAGTACACTTTTTTCAGCATGGTCCGAGTGCAACTGCCGTCAGAAGCATATTTTAAATGTGCCAGGTATCCATCACCGAATGAATCGGTAACACTTGCCACCACATGCACATCTCCATTGGGCGCCGAGGCACAATGGATGTTGAAAATTTTGTCGAAGTTTCCGGAGATGTCCATTGTCGTGTTTGTCCCGTCCGGATTGACCTTGACGATGTAATAACTGAAGGAGATATCGCTTCTTTTATAGACAATGGCCGCCGTACCGTGACAGCAAGACATGTAAATAAACGAGTCTCGCTCATTCTTTCTGTTCACCTTATGGAGAGGCTTGCGATTCTTGCAAAGATAAGGATCAGAATGGTCTGTACCGCCTTTTTCCCATTCGTAATAATTCTCAAGCGAATACATATCCGTATCATCATGACACATGCCTTCAAGATAATCGTACCTAAACCCGTATGTATCAGTCCGAATGTCGAAGAATCCTGTCATCGGGTCTTCGGCCCCGTTCAAGAACAATGTGTTGGTCGACCAGAGCGTATAGTACACTTTGGCGCCTTCGGTTTTGCTTACGTTTACCAGGCAGCTTGCGGTGAATCCGCCTTCCTCAGAGGTGGCGGTTATATTGGCGCTGCCTTCCGAGAGGGCGATCACCTTGCCTTCTGCAGAGACTGAAGCCACATCGCCGTTGCTTGATTTCCAGCTGACGGTTTTGTTGGCAGCGTATTCGGGGGTATAGATTACGGTAAGAGTCCTGGCTTCGCCAACCTTCAGGTCGAGTTCGGAGGGAGTGAGGCTGATGCCTTTGAGCGAATATTCAGCCGTGACCGTCACTTCGCAGTAACCCTGCTTGTCCGTATATGCCCTTGAACGAGCGTAAATCTTTGCTGTACCGGGAGCTATCGCGGTAACAAGGCCGCCATCATCGACCGTGGCAATGCTGTTATCCCCTGAAGCCCAGTCAACATCCTGCAGCGCATCCTTCGGGGAGACGCTCGCACTGAGCTGAACGGTCTGGCCCTCGACCAATTCAACCGCCTCCGGCTGCACGGAAACGCTTTCGGCCACCGCCGCTACCGTTACCTTGCACTCGTCGGTAAAGCCACCGTCGTTGGTTGTGATGGTGACTGTGGCGGTGCCATAATCGACCGCTGTAACAACGCCCTCGTCGGAGACGGTTGCAATTTTGGTATCGCTGGAGCTGAACTTGACGGAGCGGTCGGTGGCTACTTCCGGTTCCACGTACCACTGGAGCGTGGCGGTCTCTCCTTTCTGGAGCGTGACCTCTTCGGGAAGGACCCACACGCCCGAGACGGGAATCGTTTCCATGACGACCGTCACCTCGCAGCTTGCGGTGAAGCCGCCGTCTTCCGTTTTCACGGTAACGGTGGTCTTGCCGGCCCTGTGCGCGCGTACATACCCGAGGTTATCGACAGTTGCAACTTCATCGTCGCTGCTGGAGAAGGATACATTCTGGTTGGTGGCATTTGCGGGTTCCACCGTAGCGGTGAGACCGTATATATCTTCCTCCGTTATCTCAAGTTCCGTCTTGTCCAGCTTGACACCGGTAACGGGGACGGGCTTGCTGATAACAGTGACGATGCACGCATCGGTGAAGCCTCCGGCTTTGGTGGCTACGGTGATGCTGGCCTGGCCTTCAGCCAAAGCAGTAACTTTGCCGTCCTTGTCGACGTCGGCCACGGTGGGTTTGGAGCTGCTCCAATTGACGGCAGTGTTGGTGGCGTTGGACGGGGCGATGGTGGCTACGAGCGTGATGGTCTCTCCCACGGAGATTGTGAGCTCGTGCTTGTCAAGCCTGACCGATGTAGGGTCTACTTCCTTGGTGCAGCCGGCTGCAAGGACGAGCAGCGCCGCAAGCGCGAAGAGGATTCGTTTCATGATGGGATGCGGTTATGCCGCACAAACAGTGCAGTTTGCGCGAAGTTATTATTTAAATTGCTGATTATTAATACGTTAACACCCCCCCCTATGGTCGGGTGGCACGTAGCGGAGATATTACAGCAGATGGCCATAGCAAATGGAACTGCACAAATATAAGTATTTTCCCTTCATTTCGACCATTTCTTTTCCGCGAAGCACCCTCGCTTGTAGAGGGAGGGGCCCACGAAGTGGGAAGGCGAGCGAAGCGAGGATGGAAAAACAGCAGCCGACGTAGCGCAGCATCCTCTTTGTCACCCCCGGCGGGAGGTGCGTCACGAAAAACAGCTTACATTCCGCGGGAAGCCGCCCAGAACTGTTTTACGGCATTCCAGTCATAGAAACAGCCGGTCCTGGGCGCAAGACCATGGATAAGGGTTTCCTTTTCGTTAAGAAGGAATTTGACCAGGACAGGGCTGCAGCCCCGGCGGTAGAATACAAGCTGAACGTTACAGGCCGGGCAGACGAAATTGAAATCCTGGAAATGGTCGAGCACCTCCATTTCGTCGCAGTCGATCACGGTACCCTCCAGGCCGATGGCGCCCATCAGCGGCAGCAAGTATGTATCGTGACTGAAGCGCAAGGTAGCCGCAGAGCTTGATTTTGACATAATTGCATCATCCGCATCCTTGACAATCCTGTCCAGGATCCCGTATCCCCTGGTGGTTAGCAAAGGGCTGGTATAACCAGGCAGATTCAGATACTTGAGCCATTGGATACAGCTGGAAATCCACAAAGAATACAACTCGTCGGCAGTCAGGTACTTGCCCATGCCGGGCATGGTCCCGGGCTCGGTCACCCGACCGGTCTTGAACGTCCTGTGGGTCGCCTTCGCAAGGTACTTAACCGTGGAAGACGGAACCTTCTCCGGCTCCAGGAAAATCCTTTCCGCGAAGACATGGCAGTCATTCCGCCCCTTGGCGAGCTTGCGCCCGGTCTTTAGCAGCTGTTTACCCTTCTGGTCCGATTCCTTCTTCTGGTCATCGGTCATACTTTTCATGTAGCCGATCACCTCCTGACTCCTGATGTCTTTCCCCCAATTGGTCTTGAAGGTATCCACGACAAGGCCCGGAGCCCTTTCGGAGAGTTCGGACAGGAAAGCGTCCATACTGGCCATCACACGCGACGAGCTTGTGGTAAAAGCCTCGACCCTGTTGCGTTTACCGCCGGAAAAAACCTCAGGGTAATGGCGGACCATTCTCCCGCAAATCTGCCGGTGCTCCAGAGCACCGAGCCCGGTAAGCTCTCCATAGTGGCCCTGGGACATGTCACGAAACATCCGGATATCTTCCATCAGTGCGAGGCCGTCAGCCGTAAGCAAACCTTGGCGGGCGCAGGACTCCAGGGTGTCGACAGCCTGAAAGTACTTCACGGCTCCGTCGCTCTGAAAGCGGCTGCCATGGCGGGCGATATGACTGATATAAAAGGGTTTATAGCCTCTGGGAGCCTCACTCACAATGGTATCCTGCGGAAAGTAGCCGCAAAGGTTGCCGGCAGCGAGTTCCGGATTCTCGGAGAATATCCCCAGCGCAACCTGAAGAATTATGAACAGGAGTTTCATGCTGCAAATATAGAAAAAAAAAGCAGCCGAAAAACGACTGCTCTCAAGTAGGGACGATCGGATTCGAACCGATGACCTTTTGAATGTGACTCAAACGCTCTAAACCAGCTGAGCTACGCCCCTGAAAGGACTGCAAAGATACTACATTTTTTTGACTTTGCAACAAAATGCGGCATTTGCGCGATTCAAGAAAAAATAATACTTTTGCTCCCTCTACACATAGAACGGCATGATTTACAACAGTCTCACAGAACTGATCGGCAACACTCCCCTGCTCAGGGTCAAAGGATTCGAAGGGCAGAAGGCCGACATCCTCCTCAAACTTGAGTACTTCAACCCGGGAGGCTCGGTCAAGGATCGCATAGCACTCGCCATGATAGAAGACGCCGAGGCCAAAGGCCTCCTGAAGCCAGGCGCCACCCTCATAGAGCCCACCAGCGGCAACACCGGCGTCGGCCTCGCATGGGTAGGCGTTTCCAAGGGCTACAAGGTCATCCTCACCATGCCCGAAACAATGAGCATCGAGCGTCAGAGGCTCCTCAAGGCCCTCGGCGCCAGGCTAGAACTCACCCCCGGGGCGGACGGCATGAAGGGCGCCATCGCCAAGGCGGAGGCGCTAAGGGACAGCATCCCCGGAGCCGTCATCCTCGGGCAGTTTGTCAACCCCGCCAATCCGGCGGCCCACGAGCGCACCACCGGCGAAGAGATTTACGCGGCAACCGCAGGCAAGGTAGATATCTTCGTCGCCGGGGTCGGCACCGGCGGCACCGTCAGCGGTACCGGAAAGGCACTCAAGCGGCATAACCCCGCCACCCGGATCGTCGCCGTCGAGCCCCTCAGTTCCCCCGTCCTCACCACCGGGGTGCCAGGGAAGCATAAAATCCAGGGCATCGGCGCCGGGTTCGTCCCCGCCACATACGACCCCGCTGTCGTGGATGAAGTCCTCACCGTCTCCAACGAAGACGCCATGGAAGGCTCCCGCAGCCTCGCAACCCGCGAAGGTCTCCTTGTCGGCATCTCCTCCGGAGCGGCTTTTTCCGCCGCCCTGCGCCTCGCCAGGCTTGAGCAGAACGCCGGCAAGACCATAGTCGCCCTCCTGCCCGACACCGGCGAACGCTACCTATCCACCGAACTCTACAATCCGGCTCAATAGGAATGACCCAGGCATTTCCCACCCGCACGCAGCTGCACGATATTTTCGACGCTCTCCGAGGCCATTTCTTTCCGGAGATATACGGAGCGACGGTTACGCAGGAGGACGTCGGCAAACTCCTTCTCCCTTTTCTGCCGGAGCCTGCCCTGAAGGAGTTCCTGCGCGAACTGCCGGAAATCGCCGGTCTGCTCCGCACCGATGCCCAGGCCCTGCTGGACAACGACCCCGCGGTTGGAGACCATCGGGAAATCGTCCTCTGCTATCCCGGATTCGAGGCCATGCTCTTCTACCGCGTCGCTCATTCGCTCCACCGTCTCGGCGTACCGATTCTTCCGCGCATGATTTCGGAAACGGCCCACAGCGCAACCGGCATCGATATCCATCCTGCGGCTCAGATCGGGGCCTACTTCGGTATCGACCATGGCACAGGAGTGGTCATCGGAGCCACCGCGATAATCGGCAGCCACGTCATGATTTACCAGGGAGTAACCCTCGGGGCCAAGAATTTCAAGTACGACGAGAACGGCCGGCCGCTCAACATCCGCCGTCACCCCATCCTGGAAGACAACGTCACCGTTTATTCCAACGCCTCCATCCTGGGGCCCGTACGCATCGGAGAGGGGGCGGTCATCGGCGGCAACGTCTGGCTCACGGAAGACGTCCCGCCCGGCACCCGCGTCCTTCAGGGGCGGTTCACCACCAGCGCCCACTTCACCGACGGCGCCGGAATCTGAAAAACCTGGTTTATACAACGGCAGCTCGCTTGGCATAGTCCCGTGTGCAAATACGTTGTGTTTTGCACACGGCGGGCCCAAAAACAGTCATCCCGTGTGCAAATAAAGCCTCTTTTGCACACGGGAATAACAGTTTTCGATGCCCTGATCGATTAATGGACGTCGATCTGCTTGACGGTATCAGGCTTGGGAGTCTTGACGATCTTGGGAAGGTTGACGTGCAGGACGCCGTTTTCGACTTTGGCCTCGATGGCGGCTGCATCGACGTCGTCCGGGAGAAGCAGCGTCTGCTGGAACTTCTCGTATGAGAATTCGCGGCGCAGGTAGCGGCCGTGCTTGCCGCCCTCCTTGTTCTCGGACTTCTTTTCCATCTCTATGTGGAGGTTGTTCTCCCCGTCCACGCGGACGCGGAAATCATCTTTTGTAAGGCCGGGAGCCGCAAGTTCAACTTCGTATTCTTTCTCGTTCTCAATTACGTTGATGGCCGGAGCGGTATAAGTGGGCCTTTCCATCCAGCTGTTGTCGAAGAAATCATTGAAGATGTCCGGCAACCAACTGTTAGTAGTTCTTCTGACAGGTAACATAACTCAAAAACTTTATATTGTCCCGGTTTCCGGCCCTGCCGGGGCCGTCTTACCGGATCTCCAACCGGAGACGCTTTTAACAGCTCCAAACCCCGGACCACCCGCCAAAAAAGGCCAATTTGGCACAAAACCATGCCAAATTGGCCGAAGGTGTGACGTATTGTCAAGCCTCAGGAAGACGCCGCTATACGAACGTAGTATAGCAGACGGAGAACTCAATGGTAAGGGTGGGGGTGAGAAGATCGCTGTAGAGAATCTTGTAGCCCGGGCAGATGTAGCCGGAGTAGCCTTCGGTGTTCTCGGCGTCGTCGTTGCTGTAGGCCTCGAAGGAGATCAGCTTGGAACCGTCGGCGGTATCTTCTTTGATATCGTTGTAGTGGCCCTGGCTCTTGACCTTGGCAACGTACTCTGCAGCATCTTCATACGTTAGGCCGCTGACGCAGGCTTTGACATATGTGGTCAGCCCCCAGATGCAGCTGCCTGCATAGAACACCTTGCGCTTTCCGACTCCGTTCCAGCCAACCTGATTGCAGACCTCCTGCCACTCGAACTTACCGTTGCCGGTGTAAGGGATTACCCAGCCCTGGGCGTCCATTGCAGCGGGATAGCGTGCGTTGGACCACTTGGTGCCGTATTCGGTATAAGAACTGACGAGCTGGTCCTCCGGAGCTTTGTAAGGAAGACTCTGATACTTCTGGCACATCCATTTGTAATTGTCTATGAACTTGCCGCCCTTGTGTACTTTCCTGTACTTGCTGGGGAAAGATGCGATGCCGGAGCATCTGGCGCCCCAGAGCTTCTTGGTACTCTCGATGTCAGTCATGGCGGTGGCAATCGTGCCGCCCCGCTCCTTGCTCATCTTGCTGATGGTGCACTTGAGATACTTGTTGCCGTCGTATTCGCCATAACTGAAATCATACACGGTGTCGGTTCCGTCGAATGCGGCGAACTTGGCAGGGACCGGGGCGCTGGTGTCGGTGTTGCACTCGATAAGGCTGTTGTCGGTGCCCTTGGCGATGACGGCGCCCTTGCCGAAGCTGTCGTCTATGCACTCATAGATGCCGGGATCAATCTTTTCCCAGGAGCCCCAGGGATCGTTGATGTCGTAGTCGAAATTCAAAATGTCCGTAAGGGTGCAGGAACTGGCCGCCAGCAGGAGGCCTGCGCAGGAAAGCGCCATTAAAACTCTTTTCATATGTTATTTGGATTTTTCTATGCTTATCAATTCCATGACGCTCTGTACCTTGCCCTTCTTGTCTTTCGTCACTGTCTTTACAACACCTACATCCTTTGCCATCCATTGCTCGGTGGTAGTGACGGTCTTGATGAATGCCATCTTGGTGTTGTTGGTGTACTCAAGGCACCAGCAGTCGAAGGTTCCGGCGGGAGTCGTGAGCTTTTCGTGCTTGGTGAAGCGGATGTCAGTGTAGTCGGACGTAGTTGCCAGATTCTCGATTTTGACGGTGCAGTCTTTGAGTTTTGTTCCGATCTGGGGATTATCCGGAAGCACCGGTGCGTGGCCTGAGAGCTTGAGGTCTTCGCCCATCTGGCCCATCTGGCCGGCAGCATCCATGTGGAACCATCCGTCAGCCGCCCATATGCTGCATGGGATCGGCTTTTCCGACACCATCGTGTACATATCGTACGAGATAACGGTCTTGCCGCCCTTGCGGGACCAGTCGGTAATCACATACCGGCAGGTGTTGGAGGTTTTGCCGTCGGCGTCGGTCTGTTCATATCCGAGGACGGTGCCTACGTCGTTGCAGAACCAGGTGCTGTGGACTCCCGGCTTGTAGGCCTCCGCCACTTCTTCCTCGGCGGCCTGGATGGATGGATCCTTGGCGCCGCAGTCGTCGCAGAAACGGCCCGAATTGCCCTTGGCGCCGCATTTGGGGCAGTTCCATGTGCCATCGGCGGCAGGCTCGGCGGCAGGAGCCTCTTTTGCCTTGTCCGGACGGTTGGCTTCGACCTCCACGCCTGATTCTTCGGACGCTTTTTCGGCGGCCTGGTCGATTGCCTTGTCGACTGCGTCGTTGACTGCTTTGTCGACGGCCTTGTCCACAGCTCTGTCAACCGCATTTTCAACCGCCCTTTCAGTACTGCGGCGTACTTCACGTCCCAGACGGCCGAGAATTCCGCCCTGTGCCCATGCGCCCGCAGATGCGAGGCAAAGGACCAAAAGAAGAAGAGTAATCCGTTTCATATCTTATTCCTTGATTGACTTGTTATAGCATTCACGGCAGAGTGGCTCGTAGATGTCTTTCTCTCCCAGGACCACGAGGTCCTGGCTCTTGGAAAGGCGGTGGCTGTGGTTGGCCAGGTTGCCGCACTTGACGCATATGGCGTGAACCTTCTGAACGTCCTCCGCAACGGCCATCAGCTGAGGCATGGGGCCGAAGGGCTTGCCAAGGTAATCGGTATCCAGGCCGGCGATGATGACGCGGACGCCCCTGTTGGCAAGGGTCTGGCAAACGTCCACCAGGTTGGGGCCGAAGAACTGGGCCTCGTCCACACCTACCACTTCAACATCCGGAGCGATGCCGAGCATCTCGGAGGCGTCCGCAATGGGCTGGGATGTGATTTTGTGAAAATCATGGGAGACGACCTCCACATCGGAATAACGGTTGTCCAGAGCGGGCTTGAAGATGGCGATTTTCTGGTTGGCGAACTGGGCGCGGCGCAGGCGCCTGATGAGCTCTTCCGTCTTTCCGGAGAACATTGAGCCGCAAACTACTTCGATGCAGCCGGATTTTTTGTGGTTTTCTGAAAACATTTGCTTAGATTTGTGTTTACAAATATAGGAAAAACTTGTGATATGCCCAGCGGTATTCTCTACATAGTTCCCACGCCGGTCGGAAATCTCGACGACATCACCCTGAGGGCGCTTGCCGTGCTCCGCGAGGCCGACGTCATCCTGGCCGAGGATACCCGCACCAGCGGCATCCTGCTGGCGCATTACGGCATCAAGGGAAAACTCATGGCGCATCACAAGTTCAACGAGCACCAGACCGTCGGAATTATAAAGGAGAGGATTCTTTCCGGCGCCACGGTAGCGCTGGTGTCCGACGCCGGCACCCCGGGAGTCAGCGACCCGGGTTTCCTCCTCGCCCGCGAATGCGCCAGGGAGGGCATCGAAGTGCAGACACTCCCGGGAGCCACCGCCTGCATTCCGGCGCTGGTGTCGTCCGGTCTCCCCTGCGACCGCTTCTGCTTCGAGGGCTTCCTCCCTCTGAAGAAAGGCCGCCGCACCCTGCTGGAATCACTAACCAAAGAAACAAGGACTATGATATTCTACGAATCACCAAGGCGTCTGGTCCAGACGCTGCGTCAGTTTGCCGAGGTCTTCGGCCCGGAGCGGGAATGCTCCGTGGCCCGCGAGATCTCCAAGCTGCATGAGGAGCACCGCCGTGGCACGCTCGCGCAGGTGCTGGAGCACTTCGAGGCCGTCGAGCCTAAGGGAGAAATTGTAATTGTCCTCGCAGGGCTGCCTTCCGAGGGGCGCCGCGAGCATCGCAACAAGTACAAGGAGGAGAGAGATTATGAGGACGAAGAACTCCAGGGATAACGGCCCCGAAGGCACACCCGGATCCGTTTTCAAAGTTGGCGCAATCGCCCTCGCATTCCTGATAATCGGCTACCAGTCGGCCCTGTTCCTCCACAAGGCCGCCACCCTTCGCATCGAGTCCCTCCGCGACCGCCCCGACACCGTGTTCGTCGTGGACGAGGCCCTCGCCGCCCGGCTCCTTGGCAGCGAGGCTGGCAGTCGGAGCGATATGCCAATCCAGGGCGCGGAGGCCTCCGGGGAGGAGCCCGGCGGCAGGGACGGCCGGTCAAGTCGGGACGGGGACAAATCCGGGGAGGAGCCCGTCGGCAGGGACGGGAACAAAAACGACGGTTTTGTTCCAAACGGTGGGCTCCAAAGGGCTTCCGGGAACAAAAACGGCGGTTTTGTTCCAAACGAGGGACTCCAGAGGGCTTCCGGGAACAAAAACGACGGTTTTGTTCCAAACGGGGAAGGCCGGGTGATTATCCGCCGCAACGCCCCCCACAGCGAAAGGGTACAACAGGTCAGGAGAGCCACCCGCCGGATCGAAAACTTCAAGTTCAACCCGAACACCGTCAGCGTCGACGACCTCGTCCGCCTCGGCTTTACTGAGAAGCAGGCCCAATCCATCGACAACTACCGCGCCGCCGGAGGCCGTTTCCGCCGTCCCGGCGACTTCGCACGCTCGTACGTCGTCGCCGACTCCGTCTTCAAGCGTCTCGAGCCTTGGATCGTCATACCCAAAACCGACATCAACAAAGCCGACTCCGCAGCCTTCGACGACCTGCCGGGCATCGGTCCCTACTTCGCGGCCAAAATGGTCAGTTACCGGCAGCGCCTCGGAGGCTACTCCTACAAAGAGCAGTTGATGGACATCTACCGCTTCGACCGCCAGAAATACGACGGCCTCAGCGACCTCATCTCCTGCAGCAGACCTGCGGAGCCTTTCCGCCTCTGGAGCCTCGGCCCCGACAGCCTCCGCCTTCACCCCTACATAAGAGACTGGCAGACAGCCCGTTCCATCGTCCTCTTCCGGGAAAACACCCCTCGCGACGGCTGGACCGTCGAAGCCCTCTCCTCCGCCGGTATCCTCCCACCCGAAGACGCCAGCCGCCTCGCCCGCTGCTACATAGAATAACCTCCCATCCCCGTTCGTGAGGACGATGTAGAGGCTCCCACGTTGTCTTCGCACGCAGAAAAGGACAGAAATGGCGACAAAACTGTTCGTGAGGACGATGTAGAGGCTCCCACGTTGTCCTCGCACGCAGGAAAGGACCGAAATGGCGACAAAACTGTTCGCGAGGACGATGTAAGAGGCCCCACGTTGTCTTCGCACGCAGAAAAGGACCGAAATGGCGACAAAACTGTTCGCGAGGACGATGTAGAGGCTCCCACGTTGTCTTCGCACGCAGAAAAGGACAGAAATGGCGACAAAACTGTTCGCGAGGACGATGTAGAGGCTCCCACGTTGTCCTCGCAGCAAGGAGCGGGAGCAGGGAGAGGGAGCAACCGCCGTCTTACTTCCGCGGATGATGCGACAAAACTTCGGACTGCCAGGTGCGGGAGTCGATGTGGGTATAGATTTCCGTGGTGAGGACGCTCTCGTGGCCGAGCATCTCCTGGACGACGCGAAGGTCGGCGCCATTCTCCACCAGGTGGGTAGCGAAAGAATGCCGGAACGTATGCGGCGAAATGGCCTTGCGCACGCCTGCCTCCAGGGCGCGGCGACGCACCATATTGAACACCGAGACGCGGCTGAGCGGCTCCCCGAAGCGGTTGAGGAACGCGTAATCCGCAAACTCCGGCGCCGGAACGGGCCTCACCTCGAACCATGCCCGGAGGGCGTCCAGCGCCGGCTGCCCTATGGGCACCAGGCGTTCCTTGTCCCCCTTCCCCACTACCCTCACGAAAAGCCTCTCGAAATCGATATGCGAAATAAGCAGTCCGCAGGCCTCGGAAACCCGCAGCCCGCAGCCGTAAAGGACTTCCAGCATGGCGCGGTCCCTCAGGCCGACAGCCCCGTCAAGAGGAACAGCCTCCAGAATGGCCGTCACCTCCTCTACGGAAAGCACTTCCGGAAGATAGCGCCCCAGCTTGGGGGCGTCGACCGCGTCGCACGGATTGTCCTTGCGCTCCCCTTCCAGTACCAGAAAATCGAAGTAGGATCTAAGGGCGCTAAGCGCATGGGCCTGGCTGCGCTTGCCCAGCTCCCCGGAACGGGAAGAGAGGTAATCCTCCACATCGGAAGACCCGCACTCCAGAGGGCTCACCCGCAGGAAAGAAAGGAATGCGGCGACCTCCGAGCTGTACGAAGCCACGGTGTTGGCTGACAACTGTCTCTCGATGGAAAGATGATATGCAAACCGGTCCACACACAAAATTAGCAAAAAAAACATTACCTTTGTACGATTATGACAAAGACTCTGATAAAGCCGATCCTGACGGCTGCAGCCGCCCTCGTCCTCGCCTCGTGCTCGGTGTTCGAGCTCGAAACGCCGGAACCGTACCGCGTAACCATCATGTACGCCCCCGCGATGAACAACCTCTCCCCTTCCATCTCGGAAGACCTTAAAGAGTTCTGCTCCGGCTATCTCCCCACCCTGAAAAGCGGCGACGTATTCCTCGTCTATTCCCATATGCCGGCAGAGTACGGCAAATACAAGATTCCCACCGAGCCCGTCCTTTTCCGCGCATGGCGCGACCCCAACGGAACCTACCGCCGCGACACCCTGATAAGATATCCGTCAAGCGACCTCAGTTCCACCCCCGAAGTGATGAACAAAGTCCTCACGGACATCCAGAATATGTTCCCGGCCCCCCATTACGGCATGATCGTATCCTCCCACGGCAAAGGATGGCTGCCGGCCGGCTACGAAGAAAAGTCGTCATCGATCTTCAACGCGTCCCTGCCGGAAACACGCGAACTCTGCATCGAAAACTTCGACGATTCCGGTATCGACGTCAACCGCCTCTCGGAGGCCATCCCTTACAAATTGGATTACCTGATTCTGGACGCATGCCTGATGGGCTGTATCGAAACCGCATATGAGTTGCGGGGAATATGCGACCTGCTTCTCTTCTCCCCTACGGAAATCATGTCGGACGGTTTGATGTACCAGACTTTAGCCCCGCTCATCATGAACGTCAGCAGCCCCGACATAGTAAAAGTGGCTCAGGAATACTTCGACCATTACAACTCCCTGAGCGGCAGTAACCAGTCCGCTACGGTTACCGTTCTGAACTGCAACAAACTGGAACGTCTGGCACAAGTGTGCGGCGCCCTGACAAGAAAATACCGCAGCACCATCGCCGCCACTCCTCACGACAACGTCAAACGTTACTTCTACAACGACCTCCACTGGTTCTTCGACCTGCGCGACATATATGTAACCGCCGGCATCAGCAAGCATGAGCTCAGAGAGCTCAACGAGGCCCTCGACGCCGCCATCATCTATTCCCGTCATACGGAGGAATTTTTCGCAGGCTATCAATATAGTCTCTATATGGAAGACATGTGCGGCCTGTCCATGTACAAACCGTATCCCAACCTCACCGAGCTCAACGATTTCTACAAGACGCTCGCCTGGAACAAGGCAATAGGACTGATCCAATGACAATCGACGGCAAAGCCATAGCCGGGCGGGTCATGGCAGACCTGATACCCCGGGCGGAAAGGCTCGCTCAGGCGGCGGGACGCAAGGCATGCCTTGCCGTGGTGCTTGTCGGAGACAACCCGGCAAGCCGCACCTACGTCAGGGCCAAGATCAAGGCTGCAGAGCTGGTAGGGATCCAGGGGAAGGAGCTGGAATTTCCCGCCGGCGTCCCCCAGGATGAACTGCTTGCCGCAGTTTCCGCACTCGACGCGGACCCTTCCGTCGACGGCATCCTGGTACAGCTTCCCCTTCCTCCGCAGATCGACCCCGACCGCGTCCTGGACGCCATCAGCCCCGCCAAGGACGTTGACGGTTTCCATCCCGCAAACGTATCCTCCCTGCAGTTGGGCCGCCCCTGCACCATCCCCTGCACCCCAAAAGGCATAATCCGGCTGATAGACAGCACCGGCGTGTCCATAGAGGGCAAACGTGCCGTGGTAGTCGGAAGGAGCAACATAGTCGGCAAGCCGGTCGCCAAGCTCCTGCTGGACCGCAACGCCACCGTGTCCATAGCCCATTCCCACACCCGGGACCTCAAGTCCCTCACCCGGGAGGCCGATATTCTTGTCGTAGCCACCGGAAAGCGTTCGCTTGTGGACGGCAGCATGGTCAAGCCGGGCGCCATAGTCATTGACGTCGGCATCACACGCACCGCAGAAGGGACTCTGGGCGGAGACGTCGATTTCGCATCCGCCAAAGACGTCGCCGCCTGGATAACCCCCGTTCCCGGAGGCGTGGGCCCGATGACCGTCGCGATGCTTATGGAAAACACCCTGGAGTGTTTCGAGGCACGTATCAACCGATAAGTTCCAGATAGAAGCTGAACGGACGGAATCCGTCGTTGCAACTGATCATCGCACTCATCGGATCCTTCATCCAGCCGTCGAAGAAATTGCCCTCTCCCCTGGACAGCGATTCAACATACTCCCGCATGGAATACCAGGCAGCGGGACACATTCCGTCCGGGCACTTGCCGTCCACGGAAATCCACTCCTGTCCGACTGTTACGTCGCAGGCATGTTCGATGGGGTTCTCGTATCGTGCCGACAGATCGGGATAGACGGTCTGGCGGACTGCAGTTATGCGTACTTTCATCAATACTTGCTTATAAAATCGGTAATCAGCTTATGCAACTGTTTTCTTGCAACATTCGCCTATCCTCACGACTTCTTCTTCCGGCAACCCGGGATAAAGCGGAAGCGCAAGGACGCGCTCCGACAGGCCGCGGGCGACGGGGACGTCTGCAGGCAAGCCCCTGTAAGGCTCCGCATCGCAGACCAGCGGCCAGAAATATTTGCGGGCATTTACACCGGCCGCCAGCAGGGCGTCGTACACCGCATCCCTCTGCGCGCCGTCCCGCAGCAGCACCGGCATATATGAATGATTGCGGGTGGCTCCGGAACGCACTTCGAAAAAATCCACCGCACCGGCAAGCATGCGGCGGTAAACGGCGTCGAGCCTCTCCCGTTCATGCAATTCATCGTCTATGTGCCGGAGGTTGCAGAGGCCCATGGCGGCCTGCAGCTCGTTCATCTTGGCATTTCCTCCGGCGGCGGCGCAAGTGACTTCGTCGCGTATGCCGAAGTTCTTTTCGTCGTCCAGCGCCTGCCGGAGCGACCCGTCCGTAAAGCACACTGCCCCGCCTTCAACGGTATTGAACACCTTGGTGGCGTGAAAGCTAAGGACCGACGCATCCCCCCGGCAGACCAGAGGGGCGCCGTCCAGACGCACTCCGAAAGCATGCGCGGCATCATATACCACCTTCAGCCCATGACGTGAAGCCATCGCCCCGATGGCATCGGCATCACAGGCGTTGCCATATACATGCACCGGCAGAACGGCGCTCGTCCGGGAATCGATCAGCCCCTCCAGGCGCGACGGGTCAAGGGTGCCGTCCGATGGCAGCACGTCGCAGAAAACCGGCTCGAAACCGAGGCGCGAAATCGCATGGACGGTGCTGGCAAAGGTGAACGGCGTAGTGATGATGCGGCTTCCCGCAGGCAGCCGGAGCGCCCTCAGGGCCGCTTCCAGGGCAGAATGTCCATGGGAGAACAAGGTAATGCCGGCACAGCCCAGATACTCCCTCAGGGCGGCTGCGAACCTTTGGTGCAGCGGGCCCATGTTGGTAAGGATATGGCTGTCCCACAGCGGGCGTATCTCCTCGCAGAACTCCCCGAAGGACGGAAGCGAAGCACGTGTAACCTTAATACTCATAAGCGGTAGAGGATATTCATCCACAGTTTGCGCAGGTTTCTTTTTATCTGATATGCCGTTACAGACAGCTCCGACGGCGCGAGCATCGCAAGGAACTGCCCTTTGAAGGCCATGTCGTCGGAATCGTAAAGGCGGGTGCGCAGGATGACGGCCTTGGAAAAATTCCCCGCAGTATATTCGTCGAGCTTGCGGAGCATGTTGCGTATCAATATCCTGTATCCGGAGTGGGCGGCGCCGTGATGCCTGCTGGTCCATGAGCCGGGAAGTCCCTGGCGGTAAACCGACATGCAGTCGCGCAGATACACCATCCCGCCCCGCAACGCCCCCTGGATCTGAAGGGTATAGTCGCTGTAGAGCGCCTCCCGCATCGGGGTTTGCAGCATGTATGCGGCGCGGCGGCACATGAGCGAAGAAGTGGCGACGTATCCCCCGCCGCCGAGTATGACTTCCGACGCCGGGATGACGGTGTCGCGGTGAAAAGGGGCGTCGTAGATAACCTTTCCGTCGGGCCTGAGCCTGCGTACCGCATGGGCGCAGATATCGGCCTCCGGATGGGCCTCGAGGGCCTCCACCTGCAGCCGGAGCTTGTCCGGCGAGGTCCAGTAATCGTCCCCCTCGCACAGGGATACGAATTCCCCGCGGATATGGGGATACAGCACATCCCGCGAGATCACGACTCCCTTCGACGTAAGGTTCTCCGGGGAGCAGAAGGCGCGGATGATTTCCGGATAGCGGGAGGCATACTCCCGGACGATGTCCGCCGTGCCGTCGGTGGAAGCGTCGTCATGCACAAGCACCTCGATCGGCCACGGCGTACGCTGGGCGACGAAGCCCTCCAGGGCGTCCCGGATCCACCCCGCATGGTTGTATGTGAGGCATATTACGCTGACCTTAACCATAGATGAAACTCCTCCTGCCCAACATGTCCCTAAGCTGTTCGCGCGGGACGTTCATTATGGCGTCTATTACGGAAAGGCCCGGGACGAAAGCGCCCGCGCCCTGCGTGTACGGCGGGATTTCGCTCCTGAGAAAACCGAGCCTCAGGCCATGGCTGCGGAAAGCGTCAAAGCTGTACAATCCCTGTCCGCCGATGGCGTTTACGTATGTATCAGCCCCGAAATGACGGCAGAAATGATAGATGCGTTCGTCGAACTTCAGCGCGCTGTTCCCGGGGATGCCGGAGGTGAACCCGATGGACGTAGTGATATACAGGTAATCGCAGACCTGCCTTATCGAGGCTGTCAGAAAGTCGCACAGATTTCTCCCCGGGAAGCGCAGCACACGCTCGCAAAGTGCATATCCGTCCACGAAGCAGGGTGCGCGGTGATATGCCATCTCAAGGGTCCTCAGCTTGGCCGCAGGGTCGAACGGGACCAGCTCCGTATCCATGATCAGCCGGTGGCTGCTCTGATGTTCCACTTCCATGCGGAAAAACTGCACCCGTCCTCCGACAAGGATGCGGTTGCGGGGTATCCAGGAGCCCTTGCGGAAAGAATAATCGTCGCTGACCAGGAAAACGTCTGCGCAGTCGATCAGCTGCCAGTAAGGCAGATACGGCATGAAGTAGGGCTGATTGGCGCTGATGGTCATAGGACGTCGCAATAAGGGACCAACTCTTCAGACGGACTATGGATGACGGCGGCTTTGCGGTCGTCCCCGACATTGGTAACGGGAAGGCTGGAACAGCGGAAATAGCCAGAGTCGAAATACTCGTCGTCCACGCAGAGCATCATCCCGCACATGTAATCATTGTATCGGCGGCCTTCCCAGCGGACAGGGAAAGTCTTCTGAGTGACGAAAGGCTGGATAATATACCCCTCCGGGTGCTCCAGGGCCTTTTTCCACTTCCCCTCTGAGCACAAAGGGCCGGCAAGCACGCCCTCGCTCTTGCCAAGGCGGCAAGGTTTGATGATGAAGGACCTCCGGTTCTTCAGGGCCAGAGGAAGCATGCCGGCAGCGTCGCATGTGGGAATGGCATGCGCACGCAGGAACGACGTCTCCTCCGGAGTCAGGCAGCCCGAGGTGAAGGAATCGTTGAACCACAGACTCATGAAACGCTTGTCGTGGACCAGGAACACATTGCGGAAGTCGCTGTACATTCCCAGTTCTATCATGTCACGCAAAGTCCTGTCGCTCAAGGACATTATGTCATTCTGGTTGAGCCCGCTCACAAGGAAGCAGTCCGGCTGGGCCCATTCGTCGCGCCTGGCCTCAACCTCCGGATACTCAAGTACCGTGACATTCATGCCGTGGGCTTCGTAGAAACGCTTGTAGAGGCGTATTTCGCCCGTTTTGTCCGCACTCTTGAGCACGTACATCCGAGGCCGTCCGCCGGTGATTTCCAGCATCTTCCGCATCGTGTCGCCGAAGCGGTCGTCCCACTGCACGCCGGGGAAACGCTGCATGAAACGTTCCGCCCGATCGTGGCTGAACCACGACATGAAGATTCCGTGGGCGAAGAAGCGGGATGTAATCTCGCAAAGCAGGAGCGAACCGTCCTGCGACACTATGTAATCGGGCCTCCACGTACCCAGACGCAGCGGCACGCGGCTCTGTTCTGCAAGTATATCCTTTTCCCTTTCTCCCAGAGGCAGGAAATCCTGCCACACCTCCGGCAGATGCCGGGCGCACTTGAGGAGCACGGAGGCGAGCCGCCTCAACTCGTCGCGCCGCTCCGGCCCTATCAGGACCGGACGCTCATGGTACCAGCGGTGGTAATATGGAGCCAGGTCAGAGTACATCCGGGAACAGGCGTCTTTGGTATCCGAGGCACTGGAAGCCGTTGCGGTTCACGAGCGGGATATCTTCCTCGCTGATTCCCAGCTGCTTGCGCACCCAGTAGCAGATGCTGACGCTCATGCCAAGCGTGTCGGTGAAAGCGCTCATGCGGCGGATGGCGTCCACGCTCATGGCCCTGTCGGGTGCGGTGCGGCCGCGCTGCTTGAGGTGGTCGGCGTTGGACGGGCTCAGATAAGCATCGTAGAGTTCTTTTTCGAGCCCTTTGTCGAAATAGCCCAGATACTGCCCCAGCATAGCCAGGTTCTCCATGCAGGCCGTAAGGAATTCCGGCTTGTAGTTGATTATTCCAGCCCCGCTCAGAGCCGTAAAGAACTCCTCTATATGCTCCCTGGTGAGGTATGGAATGACAATCGGCTGGACAAGGGCGGAGTTGGACTGTATGCCGGCGTCACGGCACAGCTTCACGGCGGCGAGCCTCTCGCTCAGGGGCGCCGCATACGGTTCAAGTATGTCCCGGAATGCATCCGGCATGATGGATACGCTGGTGTTGAACTGCATGCGGTCGCTCAGACGCGAGAAAAGCTCCAGCACGGACACTCCGTTCCAACGGTATTCCAGATGCCTGACCCCGGCCTTGGACGCCACGAACAGCCTCGCACGGGAAGCGGGGAAACGCTCGAAGTGGTCGATGAACTCCTGCAGCACACGATGGGCGATACCGCTAAGCAGCGTCGCCTCCTGGAAGGCCTCCGTCTTGGGCGAGAAGTAGTAATAATGGTTGGCGTTGTCGCTCCCGGGGCCGTTGAAACGCTCCAGCAGCGTCCGGACGTACAGATGGTAATTGTCGATCGCGACCAGTTCCTGCTCGTGCACCCCGTCCGTCACCAGGCAATACTGGCAGCCGACGCCGCAGCCCCGTACAGGGTTGATTTCGTAAGTGAGCGCCGGGCAGCGGCCGGTGTAATTATGGATTTCCGGTACGACGGAATCGATATCCGCCTCTTCCAGGCGGAATTCTGTAAGAGGGATGAGCGTCCGCTCCGAGAACCTCCGGGCAAACACCTCGCTGCCGCGTTCCAGTCCCTGGAGCGTGCTCCCGGAAGGCTCCGCCGCAACTCCCAGCGAACGCAGATACTCCCTGTCGATCCGCCCGGGCCCGAACCCCGGGAGGTTGTACACCCGGGAAGCATGGGAATAGAAAGGCTGATACTTTATTACTGCCATAATTCTGCGATTTTAAGGACCAACGCCCGCGTTTTCTCCCAGCCGAGGCAAGGGTCGGTGATAGACTGGCCGTACACCTGTCCTCCTGGACCCTGGCAGCCGTCTTCCAGATACGATTCTATCATCAGTCCCTTGACCAGCGCGCCTACGGTGCTGTTGGTTCTGGCGTTGTGGAGCACGTCCAGGGCGATCGGGCCCTGCTCCTCGAAGCGCTTGCCGGAATTGGAATGGTTGCAGTCCACTATGACTGCGGGATTGACGAGCCCGCCTCCGGCATACAGGTCGGCCAGACGGCGCAGGTCTTCATAATGGTAATTGGGATGGGACACGCCGCGGCTGTCCACATAGCCCCTCAGGATGGCGTGGGCAAGGGGATTGCCGGTGCTGTGGACGTCCCAGTTGCGATAGATGAAAGAATGCCCGTGCTGGGCGGCGCGTATGGAATTGACCATCACCACAAGGTCTCCGCCGGTGGGATTCTTCATTCCGACCGGGATGTCGAGTCCGCTTGCCACCAGGCGGTGCTGCTGGTTCTCCACGCTGCGGGCTCCTACTGCCACGTACGACAGCAGGTCGGACATGTAGATATGGTTTTCCGGATAGAGCATCTCGTCGGCGCAGGAGAAGCCCGTCCGCTCAAGCGCATGAAGATGAAGCAGGCGGCTGGACACAAGGCCGTTGAAGAGGTCCGGGCGGGCGGAAGGGTCGGGCTGATGGAGCATTCCCTTGTAACCTTCGCCGGTCGTACGCGGCTTGTTGGAATACAGGCGCGGGACTATGACTATCTTGTCGGAGACCTCTTCCTGAAGCGGTCTGAGACGGGATATATAGTCGAGCACGGCATCCTCGCGGTCGGCGCTGCAGGGGCCGATGACAAGCAGCAGCTTGCGGGAAGTGCCGTCAAGAACCTCCCGTATGGCCTTGTCGTTGGCCTCTTTGCATCGGGCCGCATCGGGCGGTACCGGATACATCTCCTTGAGAGCCTCGGGTGTGAAGAGTTCCCGGTTGAATTGAAGATTCATACTTTGTCTATTATCTTGCCTGCGGCATCCTCAGGGGTGCCGTTGTTTTCAATATGGATGTCCGCCGACTTAAGGTATGCCGGCAACCTTTCAGCGTACAATGCCTCCAGCGCCCTCCGGCTGCGGGAAAGCGGCCTGTCCGGGGAAGGCTGAAGGAGCGCCGGGTCCCTGTCCAGGAACACCAGTATGCCGTTACGGCGCAGCTCGCGCACGTTGTCCGGAGAAAGGACGGCACCGCCTCCGGTCGCAATCACCAGCCCCTGTTCGGCGGCCAGAGACTCTATGGCTACGGCTTCCCAGCGCCGGAATTCCTCCTCTCCCCCGCGGGCGAACAATTCCGGAATCTCAAGGCCGGACAGGGTCCGGACCACATCGTCCGTATCGGTAAAACGCAGGCCAAGCTCTGCCGCGAGCAACCTGCCCACAGTGGTTTTGCCGCTGGATGGCATACCGGTGAGGACTATGTTGCGCCTGGCTGCAAGCATGTGGCGGTACGTCTTCAAGACGGTATCTTCCGGGAACTTCATGTCATGGAACAGTTCGGCCGCCTTCACAGCCTGTGCGACTACCATCATAAGGCCGCCGGCGGCAGGGATTCCGCGTTCGCGAGCGTCGAGCACCAGCTGGGTGCAGATGGGATTGTAGATACAGTCCAGCACTCCGCGAAGGCGGGGTAAAGCGCTGATATCGAATGGCTTGGCCTTTATGTCCGGATACATTCCCACAGGGGTGGCATTGACCAGGACGTCGAACCCGGCAAAGGCCTCCGGCCTGTCGATCGGCAGGCGGTCCGGACCGAAGTCGTGCCGCACGGCAAATGCCACTTTCGAGGCGCCTGCGCTGCGGACGGCGGCCTCTACCGCCTTGGCTGCACCGCCTGCTCCAAGTATGACCACGTCGGCCCCGTCGAACTGCACTCCTGCGGCAGCGGCCATGGCGAGGAAACCGTCAAAATCGGTATTGTATCCAGTCAGGCAACCGTCCCTGCCACGCAGCACGGCGTTTACCGCACCTACCAGACGCGCAGACGGAGCCAGCTCGTCCAGATACGGGATCACAGCCTGTTTGTAAGGAATCGTGACGTTTATGCCGCGGAACGGCTCGCTGCGAAGGAACGGTCCCAGTTCATCCGGACGCAGTTCCCGCAATTCGTAAGGATCCCCGGTGAGATACTCGTGGATTATGCGTGAGAAACTGTGTCCCAGGCGCTCGCCGATCAGTCCGTAAGTCATTCTATCGCAGGTAATCGGTTCCGTATCTAAGGGCCAGCAGGTCGCAGACTGCCAGGGCCGTCATGGATGTAGCCACTACGCAGACACGCCTCACTATGGCGGGATCGTGCCGGCCTTTTATCTCTATGGAAGCCTCCCTGCTCCCGTCCAGCGAGACAGTCTGCCGGGGTATGGAGATGGAAGGGGTGGGCTTGACTACGGCATTGAAAACCAAAGGCATACCGTTGGTGAGGCCTCCGTTGATGCCGCCGTTGTGGTTGGTAAGGGTACGGGGGCCGCCGGGCGTAAGGCGCCACTCGTCGCCGGCCTCCGAGCCCTTCATTCCGGCCAGGCCGAAGCCGCTGCCGAACTCTATACCCTTGATACCGCGGATGGAAAGAATGGCGTTGGCGATAACTCCGTCGACCGAGCCGAACCATGGCTCGCCCACGCCTGCCGGAAGTCCTGTAACCGCCGTCTGGATGACGCCTCCGACGGAATCGCCCGCCTCCCGGGCCTGCTGGATGCGCGCCTTCATTTGAGTATCCACATCCGACAGTACGGGAAAATCGAGCCCTTCGAGCATGTCCAGCTGGGCGGAAGGGTCAATGGCGAATGGTTCGTCGCACACGCCTGCGCAGGAAAGGATATGCGTGCCGATGCGGATGCCTTTGGCCTTGAGAGCGGCGAGCGCTATTGCTCCGGCGGCCACGATCCCGACGGTAACACGACCGCTGAAGTGTCCGCCGCCGCGAAGGTCTTCGCAACCGGCGTATCTGGCATGGACGGCATAATCGGCATGCCCCGGGCGGGCGAGACCGGCTGTCGAATCATAATCGGCGCTGCGCGCGTCGGTATTGGGAATGACGATGGCGACCGGAGCCCCGGTGGTGCGTCCGTCGAGCACGCCGCTGACGATGCGGAAAGCGTCGCCCTCCCGGCGGGCGGTCTCCTCCTCCCCGCGCGGGCGGCGCTTGGAAAGCTGCATCCCTATGAACGCTTCGTCCACCGGGATTCCGGGGGCCATGCCGTCCAGGACGGCGACAATCCCGCTGCCGTGGGACTCCCCTGCCAGGGTGAGCGTCACACTCGTTCCTATGGTGTTTTTCATTGGCTCTTACGCTTGACTATTATGGCGCGAAGGGTGTCCGCGCTTACGGTACGGAAGGAGAAGTCCCCTATGCGGGAGACCTCCACGATCCTGAACCCTTCGGCCCGCCTCTTCTTGTCGCTGCAGGCGAAGGACATGAGGGTATCGGCGTCGAACGGGTCTTCCACGGGCAGTCCGAGACGCTTCAGAAGGGCCTCAAGCCGCTCCCGGGCCTCTCCGTAACTGGTGTAGAGCATGCCCATGGCGACGCATTCGCCGTGGTAGAAACGTCCCCCGGACGCCGCCTCTATGGCATGGCCGACGGTATGGCCGAAGTTGAGCACGGCGCGGAGGCCGTTCTCCAGAGGGTCTCGGCGGACAATGGACATCTTGACGGCAAGGGCGTCACGTATCAGACCGTCTATATCGTCCCGGAGACAGGCGCTGCGCTCGATGCGTCCGAAAAGTGAAGCGTCGCAAGCAGCGGCAATCTTGACCAGTTCCGCCATGCCTTCGGCGAAAAGCCTGGGGCTCAGGGTCCCGAGGGTTCCGGTATCTATCAGCACCCCGGAGGGCTGGTGGAAGGCGCCAACTATATTCTTGACGCCGCAAAGGTTGACGGCGGTTTTGCCACCCGCGGAAGAATCCACCTGCGACAGGAGCGTAGTGGGCACGTTGTAAAAATCTATTCCGCGCATATAGCAGGCTGCGGCGAATCCGGCCATGTCGCCGATGACTCCGCCTCCCACGGCGACTATGGCGTCGTCGCGGGTGAATCCCAGACGGAGCAGTTCCTGAAGGATGGTCTGGACGCCGTCCATGGATTTGCCGGATTCGCCGCCGGGAACGGTGAGTAGCGAGCCGCCGGGGCAGGCCTGGAGGATGGCCTCCGGATACTGGGACGGCACGCCGGGTTCCGTGACCACGAGGACTTTGCGGGAGAGGTTGAAATACTTCGCCGCATCCGTGAGAGGAGCGAAGAAAACGCCCGGGACAAGTCCCAGCAGCTCTTCCTGATACTCCCGGGAGAGGGCCATTTCTTCATTGAGAAGACGGAGATAATAATCCCTGAGGGCAGGGTCGCCGATATCGTCCGCACCCTGCTCAAGCACGCGCCGTTCCTGCTCAGGGTCCCGCACAGGAAGGCCCCTGGCGTCCTTGATGCGGGCGAGCGCGGCGACAAGACGCATACGCCGCCCGAAGAGAGCGGCAATATCCTTATCCACGGCCCGGATCCCGAGCCGCGCGTCTTCAATGGACTTCACGTCTTAAGCCTCCTCCGGCTCGAAAAGGTCTTTTCCGACTCCGCAGAGAGGGCATACCCAATCTTCCGGAAGATCCTCGAATTTCTTTCCTTCGACGGCCTCGTCATATACATGGCCGCAAACTGTGCAAATATACTTCATGACGTAAATATACGATTATTTTCGCGTTTTCGTTTATTTTTTGCATTTTTGGCTTTATAATTGTTTTGACCGGTCCCGTCATGAAAAGAATGATTCTGATCGCAGCTGCGGTGCTGCTTACGGCCTTGGGCGCGTCCGCACAGGAGCAGGATGCTCCCAAGATCAACAAGAGGAACCTTGTAATCAAGGAGTGGAATACGGATGCCCGGTCCAACGCCCGCGTCCTGGACCACCAGACCACATACAACGCCGACGGCAAGAAGGTGGAAGAGATAGAATACTCCGCCAAGGGCCAGAAATGGCGCAAGCGCTACGAATACGGAGCCGGCGGCAAGGTCAGCCGCGAGCTCGTTTACGACGACCGCAACAAGCTCCACAGTGTCAAGAAGTTCGAATACAACGAATTCGGGCGCAAGAAAACCCAGTACACCTACGACGCCAGAGGGCGTCTCAAAACCATAAAAGTGTTCGAGTACATCACGGAAGATGCCTGAGAGAGAGCACATAACGCTTGAAAACCTGCCCCAGCTGCAGCGGATCGGGTCCATCACCCTCGGGGAGATGGATTCCGTAAAGCTACTCAACCGCATCGACACCAAATACCTCACGGACGAACGCACCCTTGCGGAAATCCTTTCCGACGCCGCCGAGGCGGGCTACCGGGCGCTGGAGACAGAAGGATCCAAGGTCGCCGGATACGATTCCATCTACTTCGACACCCCGGGTCTCCGCATGTACCTCGACCACCACAACCGCCGCCTCACCCGCCAGAAAGTCCGCACACGGGAGTACATGTCATCCGGGGCCGCATTCCTTGAAATCAAGCTCAAGAACAACCACGGGCGCACAAAAAAGAAACGCACAGGCATCCCGGAGGAGGATTTCCGCGATTTCCGCGGGAACGCCGGCGCCTGCTCGTACCTCTCCTCCCACTCGGCCTTCAGCGCCGGCGAGCTCTCCCCTTCCCTGGAAACCCTGTTCCGCCGCATCACGCTGGTCAACCCCGCAATGACGGAAAGGATAACCCTCGACTCGTCGGTATGCTTCACCAACCTCCGTACCGGCAGGCAGGCCTCGCTCCGGGACGGAGTCGTCATCGAGGTCAAGCAGGACGGAAGGGCCGGCAGCGGAATGAAGGCAATACTGCTGGACAGGCGTGTCAAGCCGTTGAGAGTAAGCAAGTACTGTATAGGAGTGGCGCTTACCGACCCGTCCGTCAAATCCGGACGCTTCAAGACAAAGATAAGACTCATAGAGAAACAGATTAACAAACGATTGATATGATTGGACCGGACGAACTGGGCGAATTCAACCTCGCCGACGAAGACGTCATCGACGTACAGGCCATTACGGACGCCATGATGATCACGTCACAGAGCATATCGGAGCTTGCCATCAGGTTCCTGCTCAACCTAATAGTATGCTGGCTGATAGTCCAGTTCTTCTACTACCGCAAGAGCCGCCGGCGCGATTATTATTTCACCTTCATGGTGTTTTCGTCGGCCATGCTGCTGCTCCTGTACATGATGGGCAACGCGGCGGTGGGCGTCGGCCTCACCCTCGGCCTTTTCGCCATCTTCGGCGTAATCCGCTACCGCACGGAGACGGTTCCGATCCGGGAGATGACCTACCTGTTCGTCATCATCGCGATAGCCGCCGTCAACGGACTTGCACCGCTGTATCACCTTGCGGACGCGGCAGGAGCAAATCCCCATTATGAGCTCTCCCTTGGTTCAACATGTGTGCTGATACTTTCCAACCTCCTGATAGTCTGCCTGATCTGGGTGCTGGAAGGAGGCCGCTGGCTCAAACACACAGCTACCAAACTGATTCTCTACGACCGCATCGACCTCATCGTTCCGGAAAAGCGCTCCGAGCTCATAGCGGACATCGAGAAACGCGTCGGCGTGAAGGTGAATTCCCTGGAGGTCGGGCACGTGGATTTCCTGCGTGACGCCGCCTACATCAAGATTTATTACACACTTGGGAAGGGGGAAGCCGCCACGATCGGCACCCTCACCAGGGCAAAGGATTTTGTGGAACAATAGGAGTATGAAACGATTGCTAATCCTGCTGGCCTCGGCCGTAATGCCGCTGTGCGCCGCCGCCCAGGGTACGGCGAACACACTCACGTACGACTTCCAGACCCGCACCAGCCTGGGCCTGAACTGGAGACTCGCCAAGGGCCTGCACCTGGAGGCGGAGTACGAACTCCGCACAAGGGACAAGCTGTCGGCGATAGGCCGCCACACCGGCACCGTAGGAATCAGCTACAAAATGCCCTTTGGGCTCAAGGCCGGCCTGAGCTACAGCTATATGTATCATCAGGGTGTAAAGAGCGGCTGGAATCCCCGCCACAGGCTAAGCGCCCAGCTGGGATACACTCTCAAGGCCGGCGACTGGAACTTCTCCATCAAGGAGACCTTCCGCTGGACGCACAAGACCGAGTCCCTCAATCCCTTCCAGGAAAACGCCGACCCCCTCACCCTCAAATCGCGCATCAAAGCGACCTACAAGGGCTGGAAGCCGGTGGAGCCGTACATCTTCGCGGAGGTTCGCAACGTATTCAACGACCCCAACGTCAACGCCACCTGGAGCACCTCCAGCCAGCAATACGGCAACTACTCGTTCGGAGGCTACGGCGACACATACTTCAACCGCATCCGCGCCTGCCTCGGCGCAGAATGGAAGCTCAGCAAACGTCACGCCCTGGATTTCTACGTCATGGAGGACTACTGCTACGACAAGAACCTCGACGTCAGCAAAGACGGCACCTTACTCAAGAGCTTCACATGGGACCGCGCCCTCAACACCATTGCCGGCGTGGGGTATGTTTTCTCTTTCTGATCCCTCTTAAAGAGGCCAGCTGGCGGGCGGAGGGGCAACGATATGCATCTCCGTGTGCCTGACGGGATGCTCGAAGCGGATTTCCCGGGCGTGCAGGCAGATGCCGGCGTCGGGGTTGGAACGTGGAGCGCCGTACTTGAGGTCTCCTTTTATGGGACAGCCTATGCCGGAGAGCTGGCAGCGGATCTGATGGTGACGGCCCGTAAGCAGCTCGACCTCCACGAGGTGATACTTCTCCGTACTGCGCAGGAAACGGTAGTTCAGCCTGGCCAGCTTGGCCCCCGGGCGCTCGGTGGTTATGTACGATTTGTTCTTGGGCTCGTTCTTGATGAGCCAGTTCTCCAGATGGCCCTCCGGGGGCTCGGGCTTTTCGCAGCACAGCGCCCAGTAGGTCTTGTGGATGCCGCTCTCGCGCAGCATGGACCCAAGCCGGCCAAGGGCCTTGCTGGTCTTGGCAAGGATGCAGATGCCGCTGACGGGCCTGTCCAGCCTGTGCGGAATGCCGAGGAACACCTGCCCGGGCTTGGCGTCGCGCTGCGCGATAAACGCCTTGTAAGTGTCTGCGAGGCACTCGTCACCTGTCTTGTCGCCCTGGATTATCTCTCCGGAGCGCTTGTTTACCACCAGCAGGTGGTTGTCTTCGTATAAAATTCGCCCCTGAAGGTCGGAATACTCTTCAGGGGTGAGTTCTCTGTATTCCATCCGTTATCGGAACAAAAGTATGAAGCAGACGGCGGCAAGGAGGCCTCCGACTATGGGGCCGGCCACGGGAATCCAGCTGTAGGACCAGCCGCTGTCGCGCTTGCCGGCTATGGGAAGGATGGCGTGGGCAAGACGGGGCGAGAGGTCCCTGGCGGGGTTGATGGCGTACCCGGTGGCTCCGCCCAGTGACATACCGATGGACATGATGAGCATGGTGACGGGAAATGCGCCCAGACTGCCCATTCCGAGGTCGGCGGTGTTGCCCTCCGTGGCGAAGACCAGGATGACGAACACCAGGAGCCAGCTTGCGAGGGCCTCGCAGAAGAAGTTGCGCCAGCGGTTGCTGATGGCGGGCATGGTGCAGAAGATGCCCAGCTTGGTGTCTGCATCTTCGGTGGCGTCGAAGTGGTCTTTATAGAACAGGTACACCAGAAGGGCGCCGAGGAAGCCTCCGACCATCTGGGCGCAGATGTACGGGAGCACTTCCGCCCAGGGGAACTTGCCTGCAGCGGCAAGGCCGAGGGTGACTGCGGGATTAAGGTGCGCGCCCGAATAAGGGCCGGCGATAAAGACGCCGCACATCACGGCGAAGCCCCATCCCAGGGTTATTACGACCCAGCCTGCGCCGAGTCCCTTGGATTTCTTGAGGGTGGAACAGGCGACGACACCGTCACCGAGGAGGATCAGCACCAGTGTGCCGACCAGTTCGAAGATACACTTGGTTAAGAGTTCCATATGTTATTTGGTTAATGTACGGGAAATTGCCTGCTTCCAGCCTGCCACTGCGGCGTTTACGGACTCCTGGGTGGCGGAAGGGGTGAATACGCGCTCCGCCTTCCACTGGGCCTTGAGCGACTCCAGGGAGCTCCAGAAACCCACTGCGAGGCCGGCGAAGTAGGCTGCGCCGAGAGCCGTGGTTTCCGTAACCACGGGGCGGACGACGTCGGTGCCCAGGATGTCGGACTGGAACTGCATCATGAGGTTGTTGCGGGAGGCCCCGCCGTCGACCTTGAGGGAACGCAGCGAGATGCCGGCGTCGCGGCGCATGGCGTCCACGACGTCCATGGTCTCGAAGGCTATGCCCTCCAGCGCGGCGCTGGCTATATGGGCGGCGGTGGTACCGCGGGTGATGCCGGTGATGGTGCCCTTGGCGTACGGGTCCCAGTACGGGGCGCCGAGGCCGGTGAGGGCGGGAACCAGATAGACGCCGCCGTTGTCCGGGGCCTGGGAAGCCAGTGCCTCTATCTCAGAAGACTGCTTAACGAGACCGAGACCGTCGCGCAGCCACTGGACGATGGAACCGGCCACGAAGACGCTGCCCTCGAGGGCGTAATCAACGCGGTCGCCTATCTTCCATGCTATGGTGGTGAGCAGCTGGTTCTTGGAAGCGATGGCGTTGCCGCCGCTGTTCATCAGGAGGAAGCAGCCTGTGCCGTATGTATTCTTGACGTCGCCGGGCTCGGTGCACATCTGCCCGAAGAGGGCGGCCTGCTGGTCACCTGCAGCGCCTGCGACGGGAGCCCCGTCCAGAAGGTCGCAGAAGCCGTACACCTCGCTGCTGGAACGCACCTGGGGCATCATGGATGCGGGAATGCCCAGGAGGTTGAGGAGTTCTTCGTCCCAGCTGAGGGTGTGGATGTTGAACAGCATGGTACGGGAGGCGTTGGAAACGTCCGTGCAATGGACCCTGCCGCCGGTGAGCTTCCAGATAAGCCAGCAGTCCACGGTGCCGAAGCGCAGGCGGCCCTGGCGGGCAAGGTCGCGGGCGTCGTTCACGTTCTCGAGGATCCAGCGGATCTTGGTGCCGCTGAAGTAGGCGTCGATGAGGAGGCCGGTCTTCTCGCGTATCTTTTCCGTGAGGCCGAGGGCCTTGAGGGAGTCGCAGTATTCGGAAGTGCGGCGGTCCTGCCAGACTATGGCATTGTAAACGGGTTTGCCGGTCTGGGCGTCCCAGACTATGGTGGTTTCCCGCTGGTTGGTAATGCCCAAGGCGGCAAGCTCGGAAGCGTCTATGCCGTTGTCCTTGAGGACTCCGAGCATGACTTCGCGCTCGCTGGCCCAGATTTCTTCCGGGTCGTGCTCGACCCAGCCTGGACGGGGAAAATGCTGAGTGAATTCTTTCTGGCTGACGGCAACCGGCGTGCCTTCGTGATCAAAGACAATGGCGCGGGAACTGCTTGTTCCCTGATCAAGCGCGAGAACGTACTTTTTCATAATGGTGATTACAAATATAATTCTTTTTGATAAATTTGTAGGTCAAAAAGACTGATACGATGAAACATTTCAGCATTATCCTGGCCCTCGCCGCCGTCCTGGCGGTCTCCGGCTGCGCCGCCCCCCAGAAGGCTGCCCAGTCCGCCCAGACCTCCCCGCACAGCGTGAGCCGCCGTTTTCCCCCGGTCGACCAGAAAGGCAACATAGCCATCGTAGCCCACCGCGGCTTCTGGAACTGCGAGGCAGGCGGATACAGCGAAAATTCCATTGCATCCCTCAAGGCCGCCCAGGACGCCGGGCTTTGGGGCAGCGAATGTGACATACACATCACTGCCGACGACGTAATAATCGTCAATCACGACGCCACGATCGAAGGCAAGAAGATCGCGACCCACGACTTCGCCGATTTCGCCGGCGCCCTTCTGCCCAACGGCGAAAGGCGTCCCACCCTGGACGAGTACCTCGCCCAGGCGGCCGGGTGCAAGACCACCAAGCTTATCATAGAGCTCAAGCCCCAGAGCGCCGAGGCCCGAGAAGACGTCCTGGTCTCCAAAGCGATAGACGCTCTCAAGGCCTTCGACCTGTACAATCCCCAGAGGGTGCTGTTCATCAGTTTCTCCCGCCACATATGCGACGTCATCGCAGAAAAGCATCCTCAGTTCGTCAACCAGTTCCTTTCCACCAACTTCACCAAGAACGAGAACCCGGAAATCTACGCCAACCGCGGAATCAACGGAGTCGACTACCACTACAAGATGTTCTCCATCAAGCCCTCTTATGTGGAGAAAGCCCACGAACTGGGGATGTCCGTCAACGCCTGGACAGTCGACAAAGACGCCGACATCCGCGAAATGGTCAAGGTCGGAGTGGACGCCATCACCTCCAACAACCCCCTCCTGGTGCGCGAAATACTCGGAAACAAAGAATTCAAAAACAAATGACAGATATGGTAAAAGTTAATCTCAGCGGCTGCAACTCCTTTATAAAGAAGGCAGAATTTGACGAATATGTATCCAAGGCCCTCAAGGCCTACGACGTACTGGACTCCGAGTCCGGCGCCGGCAACGACTTCCTCGGCTGGAAAGCCCTTCCCGACGGCACTCCCGAATCCCTCCTGCAGGAGTTCGAGGCCGTTCGCGACGACTGGCGCTCCCGCGGGGTCAACCTTGTCGTGGTAATCGGCATCGGCGGTTCCTACCTCGGCGCCCGCTGCGCCCTTGAGGCTCTCAACCATCAGTTCATCCTGCCCGAAGGCCGTCCCCGCATCGTCTTCGCAGGCAACAACCTCAGCGAGGAATACCTCGCCGAGATGATGGACCTGGCCGCCCGCAGCAACGTAGCCTGCATCGTCATCTCCAAATCCGGCACCACCACCGAGCCTGCAGTCGCTTTCCGTATCGTCAAGGAGCACATTGAGGCACGTTACGGCAAGGAAGAGGCATCCGCCCGCATAGTGGCAGTCACCGACGCCGTCAAGGGCGCCCTCAAGACACTCGCCACCCAGGAAGGCTACCGCAGCTTCATTGTTCCCGACAACGTAGGCGGCCGTTTTTCCGTTCTCACCCCCGTAGGACTGCTGCCCATCTGCGTAGCCGGATACGATATCCGCGCCATGCTTCGCGGAGCCGCCGACGCCAAGGCCGCGGTGAGCGTACGCAGTGCGGACAACCCCGCCGTGCAGTACGCCGCGATGCGCAATCTGCTCTATTCCGGACTCGGCAAGAAGGTTGAGATACTCGTCACCTTCAACCCCCGCCTCACCTATCTGGCGGAGTGGTGGAAGCAGCTCTTCGGCGAGTCCGAGGGCAAGGAATGCAAAGGCATCTATCCTGCATCCGCAACCTTCACCACAGACCTCCACTCCCTCGGCCAGTTCATCCAGGACGGCGACCGCTGCCTGTTCGAGACCACCCTCAAGGTGGAGAAATCGGGCCGAAGCGTCGTGATAGGCTCTGACCCCCAGAACCTGGACCAGCTCAACTACCTCGCAGGCCAGCACGTCGAGCACTGCAACGCAATGGCGGCACTGGGCACCAAGCTCGCCCACATCGACGGCGGAGTACCCCAGCTCGAGGTCAGCATCGAGGCCGTCAACGAGCGCACCCTCGGCGAAGTATTCTACTTCTTCGAGGCCGCCTGCGGCATCAGCGCCTACCTTCTCGGCGTCAATCCTTTCAACCAGCCCGGCGTGGAGGCCTACAAGAAGAACATGTTCGCCCTCCTGCGCAAACCCGGCTACGAAGCCGCCACGGAAGAAATCCTGAAGAAGATCTGACGGTCAATTCAGTTTCTTCAGCGACTGGAGGAACTCAGTGGGCGTCATCCTCTCGTTGAGCTTGAAGGCCATATTGAATGAGACCACCGTATGGAAACCGCACATAGCGGACACGTCGTTCATCTTGAGCGACGTGTCTTTTTTTATAAGCTCGACGGCATAGCGGATGCGGTAGAAGTTGACTAGCTGATTGAAGTTGCGCCCGGAATGGAAGTTGATGGCCTTGGACAGGTACATACGGTTGGTGCGCGTAAGGCGGGCAAGGTCCTCGATGGAGAAATCGTCCTGCAGCCAGGGCCGGCGCGTCTCCATGATGCGGACCACTTCGTTGAAAAGTTCCCCCGAGCGGCTGTCGGTATCCACATACTGGATGGGCTGGCGGTAAGCGGAGCCGCGCTGGGTCTTGCGGATCAGTTCCTCCTTGTCCCTCCCCAGCAGGAGAGTCGAACGGGTATAGACACGCCAGTATTGTACCGCGTACCAGCCGGCGAGCACCCCGGCGCAAGCCCAGGACCCCCATACGGACCCCGACAGCACCAGTACCATCATCCCGGCCCAGAGGCAAATACCGTCATGGATAAGCGAGCAATGGTCTTCCACCCCGAGCCATACGGCCGACACATGGAAGAGCGGGGGCACCTGCGCGAACTTGAGCCTGCAGCGCAGCAGCATCGACGCCACTACGACGGCAGCGCCTGCGGTGACATGCCAGCCGGGAGGAGCACCCAGAAGCTTGAAGCATACGGCCGCCGTCACCGAAAGGCCGCCGAACTGCAGGGCGGGTATTACCGGCCCGCGCGACGTGGGATAGAGCATCAGGACCTGCAGCGCCCACCATATATCGATACAGACATCCCCGGGAGCAAGCGCCCCGGAGGACAGCAGGTCACACAAGAGCAGCACCGGCACGACGGCAAGCGACAAGGCCCTTGCAAGAAAGTGGAGAGATAATTTTTGTTTCATAGCGGAACCAAAAATAAATCTTGGTTCCGACAAAGAAGAGGACCGCTGCGGGGTAAGAAAAAGAGTTTACGTAAGTTTTGAAACTTATTTTTTTATCCGGTCGAAGCCCTTCCCGTAAACCCCCGTGACCGATGTGACGGACAGGAAAGCGTTGGGGTCGACGGATTTTATCATGCGCAGCAGAAGGCTCACGTCGGTCCTGCGGGTAATAACCATAAGGACCTCGGAGGACTGCTTGGTGTACCAGCCTTTGCCGTCGAGAACCGTTACGCCGCGATGCAGCTCATTGGTAATTCTGTCGGCAATCTCGGCGTATTTCTGAGAGAGGATGAACAGCTGGACGGACTGGCGGCTGCCGGACAGGTAAAGGTCCAGCACGGTGCTGTTGATTACCACGAGCAGGAAACCGTAAACCACGGTGGTGATCTTCTCCGGCCAAGGCAACAGGCTGCCGTCGGCCGTATAGGAAGGCACCAGTATGGACGACAGGATTATCACCACGTCCATCACCAGGATCATGCGCCCCGGAGATACGTTGCGGTACTCGTTGACCACAAGGGCTATGATGTCGGTTCCGCCGGTGCTTCCGCCCTGGGACATGGCCATCCCGATGCCGGTACCGGTGGCGATTGCGCCCATGATGGTGCTCATCAGCTTGCCGTTGTCGACCGCAAGAATCTGGGTAATCTCCGCCGGAATCACCGTCTGCAGGACGTTCAGGCCGATGGAGGCCAGTACCACGGCATATATGGTCTTGCCTCCGAAACCCTTTCCGAGGGTGATCATGCCTATGACCAGCAAAATCGCATTCACCACGAAGTAGGTGGTACCTATCTTGATGGCGCCGCCGGTCGCATACTGCACTATGGACGCCGCGCCGGACACTCCCCCGCCGACAAGGTTGTTGGGGATGAGGAACAGGCTCCATCCAAGGACGTACAGGAAGATTCCCAGCGTCATGATGGAGTACTCCTTGAGGAAGGTGAATACTTTTTTCTTACTCAGTGCCATTGTTTTTCTTCTTGGTGTGAATGCCGGCCTTTATCTCCTCGAAGCCCTCGCCATAGACGTTATGGGTGGGAGAAACGGACATGAACGCCCGCGGATCGATGTCTTTTATTACCCTGGAAAGCGCAGGGAACTCCTTCTGGCTGATAAGGATAAGCAGGACCTCCCTGTCCTTCTTGGTGTACCATCCCCTGGCCTGCAGCACCGTCACTCCCCTCTCCATCCGCACCGCTATGTAATCCGCAATTTCCTGGAACTTGTCGGAGAAGACCAGGAGCTGGTAGGAAGACTTCTTGCCTCCCACCACCATGTCTATCATGAGGGTGAAGGTCACTATTTCCACCAGACCGTAGCAGGCGTCGGCGAAGTTCTTGTCCGGGAGGAACAGCAGCAGCGCCACTATCACGAAGTCGGAGATGAAGAACACCGTGCTGAGCGATACCGGCCAGTACTTGTTGACCATCAGGGCAATGATGTCCGTACCGCCGGTACTTCCGCCGTAGCGGAGGGTAAGGCCCAGGCCGACGGACTCCAGCACGCCGGCGAAAATGGGAATCAGAAGAGTCTCGCGGATGTAGAAGAACTCTCCCGCCACCGAATGAAGAGCCGGCACGGACGACAATATCTGCATGGCAATGGTCGACATGGCGATGCAGTAGATGGTCTTGAAGCCGAAACCTATGCCCATGGCGAACACGGCGGTTATGATCAGGGCCGCATTGATGACTATATATGAATACTGGGCCTGCAGGAAGCCGCCGGTTGCATATTGGATGACCGTGCAAAGGCCCATCATGCCGCCCGCCGACATGCCGTTGGGAATCATGAAGCACTCCCATGACATGGCGAAGATGAAGCACGCCACGGTAAGGGTGATATACTCCCAGATAGTTATCAGCGTCTTCTTTTTCATTTGACGACTACGTTGACGATGCGCCCGGGCACCACGATTACCTTGACGATGCTCTGGTCGCCCACGTACTTGGGAGTGAGCTCGGCGGCGCGCACGGCGGCCTCGACCTCCTGCACGGAGGCACTGCGGGGCATATCCACGGTAAAACGCATCTTGCCGTTGAACTGCACCGGATAGGTTACGTTGTCTTCCGCCGCCAGGGCAGGGATGAACTCGGGGAAACAGGCATCGGCCACGGAGCCGTCGTGTCCCAGGCGTTCCCAGAGCTCCTCAGTGATATGGGGAGCGAAGGGGCTCAGCAGGACGACAAGGGGCTCCAGGACAGCGCGCTTGCTGCAGCCGAGCGACGTGAGGTCGCTGACGGCTATCATGAATGCGCTGATGGTTGTATTGTAAGAGAAGTTCTCTATGTCTTCCTGCTCCTTGCCGATGAGTTTGTGGAGCACCTTGAGCTCATCCTTTGACGGCTCTTCGTCGGTCACCAGCCACTCGCTGCGGTTGTAGAACAGGCGCCAGAACTTGCGCAGGAAGCGGTCTACTCCGTCGATGCCCTTGGTGTCCCAGGGCTTGCTCTGCTCCACGGGACCGAGGAACATCTCGTACAGACGCAGGGTGTCGGCGCCATAAGTGTCGCAGATGAGGTCGGGGTTGACGACGTTGTACATGGACTTGCTCATCTTCTCTATGGCCCATCCGCAGCGGTACTCGCCGTCCTCCAGGATGAATTCGGCGTCGGCGAATTCGGGCCTCCAGGCGCGGAAGGCGTCGAGGTCGAGCCTGTCGGCGTGGACTATGTTCACATCGACATGGATCTCGGTGGTCTCGTACTTGTCCTTGAGGCCGAGGGAGACGAAGGTGTTGGTCCCCACCACCCTGTAGACGAAGTTGGAGCGGCCCTGAATCATGCCCTGGTTGACCAGTTTGCGGAAAGGTTCGTCCTCGCACACGTAACCGAGGTCGTAGAGGAACTTGTTCCAGAAACGGGAATAGATGAGGTGGCCGGTGGCATGCTCGGTGCCGCCGACGTAAAGGTCGACGCTGCGCCAGTATTCGTTGGCGCTGCGGCTTACGAGAGTCTCGTCGTTATGGGGATCCATGTACCGGAGATAATAGGCGCTGGAGCCGGCGAAACCGGGCATGGTGGATGTCTCCAGGGGATAGCCGTGCCAGGTCCAGTCCTTGGCGCGGGCAAGCGGCGCCTCGCCGGTGGGCTTGTAGGAATCGATTTCCGGCAGGCGCAGCGGGAGTTCGCTTTCCGGTATGGGGCACGGGATGCCGTCCTTGTAATAGATGGGGAAAGGCTCGCCCCAGTAGCGCTGACGGGAGAAAATGGCGTCGCGCAGGCGCCAGTTGGTCTTCCTGCGGCCCAGGTCCTTCTGCTCCACGTAGTCTTTGGCGGCCTCGATAGCCTCGCGCACCTGCATGCCGTTGAGGAAACCGGAGTTGCACATTATGCCCTCCTTGGCGTCGAACGACTGCTCGCTCACGTCGCAGCCCTCGATTATGGGAACTATGGGCAGGTTGAATTTGCGGGCGAATGCGTAATCGCGGCTGTCGTGGGCGGGAACGGCCATGATGGCGCCGGTACCGTATCCGGCAAGCACGTATTCGGAAATCCAGACGGGAATCTTTTCGCCGGTAAGAGGGTTGATGCCGTACGCCCCGGAGAAGACGCCGGTGACCGCCTTGGTCTCCGCGATCCTCTCGCGCTCGGTCTTCTTGCGTACCTCGCGGACGTACGCCTCGACGGCGGCGCGCTGGCCTTCGGATGTGAGGGCATCGACCAGTTCGCTCTCTGGCGCAAGGACCATGAAGGTCACGCCGAAGATGGTGTCCACGCGGGTGGTGAAGATGGTTATCGGCAGCTGGCGGCCGTCGCATTCGGTGTTGAAAACCACCTCGCAGCCGTCGGACCGTCCGATCCAGTTGCGCTGCATCTCCTTGAGCGAATCGCTCCACTGGAGTTTGTCCAGCGACTCCAGCAGACGGCCGGCATAAGCCGAGACGCGCAGCTGCCACTGCGTCATCTTCTTCTGCTCCACGGGGAATCCTCCGCGTACCGACAGGCCGTCCTTGACCTCGTCGTTGGCAAGAACGGTACCCAGGCCTTCGCACCAGTTGACGGAGGTTTCGCCCTGATAGGCAATGCGGTAGCGCATCAGGATGTCGGACTTCTTCTTATCGTCGGCGGCGGCCCAGACGTCCGGGGTTACATCCTCGTATCCGGTGGTTTCGAACTTCCTTGTAAGCTCTTCGATGGGGCGGGCCTTGTCAAGGGCGGGGTCGTACCAGCTGCCGAACAGTTTGAGGAACGCCCACTGGGTCCATTTGTAATAGGCGGGGTCGCAGGTGCGGACCTCGCGGTCCCAGTCGTAGGAGAAGCCTATGCGGTCCAGCTGTCCGCGGTAGCGGTTGATGTTGTCCGTGGTTGTCTTTTCCGGGTGCTGGCCGGTCTGTATGGCGTACTGCTCCGCAGGAAGCCCGAAGGCGTCGTACCCCATGGGGTGCAGGACGTTGAAGCCCTTCAGGCGTTTGAAGCGGGAGTAGATGTCGCTTGCAATGTATCCCAGGGGATGACCTACGTGGAGACCTGCACCGGAGGGATACGGGAACATGTCGAGTACGTAGAACTTGGGCTTGGAATGGTCTTCGCGGGCCGCGAACGTCTTGTTCTGCGCCCAGCGCCGCTGCCATTTGCTTTCGATTGACTTGAAATCGTAATCCATATCTGTTATTTCTTCTTTTCCAGTCGGAATTCAACGTTGAGGGACATCTGGGCCTTGACCTTCTTGCCTTTGATCCTTCCGGGCTTCCAGTCGGGGGACGCCTTGATGACGCGCAGGGCCTCCTCCTCAAGCAGGGGGTGAGGACTGCGGACGGCCTTGACATCGGTCACGCGGCCCTTTTCGTCGATGACGAAATCCACCAGCACGCGCCCCTGGATGCCCTCGCGGACTGCCTGCTGCGGATATTTGAGGTACTGGTACACCCATTTTTTGAGGAATACCGAAGGGTCTGCGCTGCCGAGGAATGTGGGACGGACGTCGCAGTCGTAATAAGCCACCACGGAGGACGAATCGCCCAGATACAGCTCTGCGGCGGCTTTTGAAGGGTCGAACTCGGGAGCCTGACGCTGCGACAGCTCGACGATGAAATTGTATATGTACTCCACCTCACGCTCCATCCAGTCGTATTCCAGCACGGACGGCGTATCCCGCTCGCTGTTGTATTCTGGGTACATTCCGGAAGTGAACATCACGGTGGGAATGCGGCGGTCGTAGAAAATCCTGTGGTCCGCCGCGCAGGGCTCGGGAGCCACCAGCTTGGGATGCACCGGCTGAAGGGTGGCCGACAGGGCGGTTACGGTGGCGTTGAGGTCTGCGTTGGACGCGGTGTAGGCATAGAATCCTGCAGCGCCGGTACCGAGCATCTCCAGCTCCACGGCGGCATCTATATTGGCAACGTCGCTGAAGGAACGGTTGAGGAAATACCAGCTGCCGGCCATGTCGGGCACGGACGCGCCGAAAGCGGCTAGCAGAATGCTGCGCCCCAGCAGGACGCGGTTGGTTTCGAGCATCCCTGCGAGCTGGATGAGCATCGCGAGGCCGGAGGCGTTGCCGTTGGCGCCGTAGAAAATCCTGGTGCGCGGCTCGCCGTCGACGCAGACGGAGGCGGTGCCGAGATTGTCCAGCCGGGCGAAGACCACAAGGTATTTGTCCTTGAGTTTGGGGTCCGAGCCCGGGATGAATGCCGCGACGTTATGGGAGCGCAGGGTATCGCCGGCCGCGCCCTTGAGACCGAACAGGTCTCCGTCCGGGCCGTACAGAAGGTCGGCGCCCGACTCGGCGAGGCGCGCCGACATATAGCGCGCGGCCTCGTTCTCGCCCTCGCTGCCGGCGGCGCGTCCCTCCAGCGCGGAACCCGCCAGGACGGACACGTCTTCCTTCATCGCCCGCACCATCTCGCTGTCCGAGAGGTCTCCGTACGACGGGGTACGGAACTGCGCGGAAGCTACGACGGGCAGCAGGGCAAGAAGGATGGCGGTAAGGCGTTTAATCATTGCTCAGGACCCAGGTTTCTTTGGATGCGTACGGCAGTGCGCGCACGCGGCGGTATGCGGAGAGGGCGTCGGCAATCTTGTCGCAGGGCGACACCAGCACGGCGCAGAGCGAACTGTAATACTTGAGGACGTATGCCTCGAAGCCCTCCGCCTCATAGCGCTTTGCCAGGCGCTCGGCGTTGGCCTCCGTAGAGAAAACGCCCACGACAACGGCGTACGGGCTGCGAAGCCGCTTTGCCGGGATATTGACATACGACGAGGCCTTGTGCAGCTTGCCTATATGCGTGAGTGTGTCGATGGCATGAAGGGAATCGGCGACCGCCGCAAGCGCGCGCGCCTCCTCCTCGGCCTTCACGCGGGCGAGGGAATCCTGGCGGGCCTGCTCCCGCCGGCTTGCCAGCTCGAGCCGGGCGCGCTTTGCCTCGATGTCCCGGGATGTAGGACGTCCGGCAAGGGTGCGGAAGAAATCGCAGCCGCTGACAAGGCTTGCCGCAAGCGCAAGCGCTATCACAAGTGTCATCTTTCTCATAACCTGCAAATTTAACTAAAAATATTATATTTGCACGTGCTTAAAAAGTTGATTATAGCCCTCGCATTCCTGTCTGCGTCACTGAGCGCGGGCGCCCAGCTTATCTGCCCCATGCCCAAGGCCCGTCCGCTGTTCGGCATGCGCGACACCACCAGCATCTTCATCATCGGAGACGTCATGATGCACAGCCGCCAGCTGGAGTACGATCAGGAATGGTTCCTCAAATACATCTCCCCGGCTATGACACAGGCCGATTTCTGCCTGGCCAACATGGAATTCCCTCTCGGAGGGCCGCCATACACAGGTTATCCGGTATTTTCAACGCCCGATTCATATCCGGAATACGTCGCCCGATGCGGCGCGGATGTCTTTCTCCTCGCCAACAACCATGTCCTGGACAAGGGCCTTGCCGGATTCAAGCGCACCTTGCGGGTCTACGACCGCATGGCCGATTCGCTCGGCATCCGCTGCACCGGCGTGGGCGACGAGCCGCTGATGCTCCACCGCCGCGGACTCTGCGTCGCCCTCGTCAACTTCAGTTACGGCACCAACATCGGTCCCGAGACCTCCAGCCCCGACATCCTCCGCATGCGCAAGGACGACGTCGGGCGCGCCATCCGGAAAGCAAAAGACCGTGGGGCCGATTTCATCGTTGCGCTCCCCCACTGGGGCGTCGAGTATTCGCTGACGCACAGCGAAAGCCAGGCTGAATGGGCCCGGTGGCTTGCAAAGCAGGGCTGTTGCGCCGTGGTGGGGGCACATCCGCACGTAGTACAGGACACCACGCACATTGCCGGCGTACCGGTAATCTATTCCATGGGCAACGCCGTATCCAATATGAGCGCCACCAACACCCGCCTGGAGCTGGCCGTCACCCTGCGTTTCGTTCACGACCATGTAACGGGTGAAATGCTGATGCTCGAGCCGGAACTGGACTGGATGTGGTGTACGCTGCCGGACATGCTCACCCGGAGTTACGCTACCGTCTTTATAAAAGAATGGGCCACCCGCCGGAGCGAATGGCTCAATCCTTCTGATTTTGACAATATGATGGCTACGCTGGAGCGGGTCCGGGCAGCCACCGGAATCGACTGTTATTTGCCGTCGACGATCGCCTTGTAAGTGGCATATTTGTCGGCGTAGCCGGGCTCCTCGCGGAAGCGGAAGCAGGCGTTCTTGAGGTACTCTGCGATACCCACCTTGGTGGACTTGTCGCTCACCATTCCGAGAGCCTTCTCAAAAGGAGCGATGCAGTTCTTGAGGGACTCGACGAACTTGGCCTCGAGGACGTCGTACTTCTTGAAATCCATCTCGTTCTGGGCCTCCTCCTGATATTTGAGGGCGAGGTTGTACCAGAGGATGCCTTCTCCGATGTAGCCGAATGCATAGTTGGGATCGATCTCGGAGCACTTGTTGTATGCCGCGATGGCCTTGTCGGTCATGCCGAGCTTCTCGCAGATGTTGCCCTCTACGTAATACAGGGAGGCGTTCGTGGGTTCGTTCTTCTTGGCCATGTCGAGCAGCTCGAAGAGGCGGTCCGTGCTGCCGTTGCTGGTGAGATAGTAGTTGATGAGACCTACGAGGATCGACTGGCTCTGAGGGAACTTCTTGAAGCCCTCCTCAAGGTACTCGGCGCCCTTGGCCTCGTTGCCTTCCTTGTTTGCGATGTCGGCCAGCTTGGCGAAAACCTCACCGTCGGTGGAATAATAACCTGCGTCCAGGCACTTGGAGAAGAGGGTTTTGGCCCTGTCGTTATTGCCTGCGGCCCATGCGGTAAAGCCGGCGTTGTAGATGGAATTGGTATCCAGCACGCAGAGAGGAGCGTATGCGGCGGCGGTGGCGGCAGCCTCGAACAGCTCGGAAGCCTTTGCCATTTTGCCGAGGGTGTAGGCGGTATAGGCCTTCTCGACAAGCTTGCCGTTGATGGTCTCGAGGGCGGTCTTGATTTCCTTGTTCTTGGAGCCCTTGGCGTCAAGGGATGCGGCCTTGGCATATGCCTCCGCAGCCATGGGAAGGGCGTTCTCGAGGATAGGCCTCGTAATCTCGATCATCATGAGCTGAGCCGTAGGGCCCTGTCCGACGTAATAGTAGTTGCGGGTGTCATAGACATCCTTCTGATACTGCTGGCCACCGAGGACTACGGTCTCGGATGCCCTGGTCTTTTCGCCGTTCAGGACGAGCTGGAGCTCCTGCTGGCTCGCGCCGATCCAGCCGTTGCCGGCAGGTGCGGTTTCTGCGTTCATCAGGGCCTGGCCGTACTTGATCCATGTTGCGAACTTGTCGGATTTCTTGGGGTTCTCAGTTTCTGCCTTGGCCTTCTCCAGGGCGGAGGTGGCTGCGGAGATACTTTTCACGCTCTGCGCATTGGCGGCGGTGAAGGCGGCCACGAAGGCCAGCACCATAAGAATTCGTTTCATCGTTATTGAATGTATTTTGGTTTATTCTTCTGCAGTTTCGCCGTCAGCAGGAAATTCCTGCTCTTCTTCTTTGGGTACCGGGCAGACTGCGGCGATGGAGTCCCCCTCGCGGATGTTTATAAGCTTGACGCCCTGGGTGGCGCGTCCGGCGACTCTGATATCGGTGACCGGCATCCTGATCGTGAGGCCGGATTTGTTGATTATCATCAGGTCGTTTTCTTCAGTTACGGACTTTATTGCAACAAGCGGGCCAGTTTTGTCGGTGATGTTGATGGTACGGACTCCCTTGGCACCGCGGGCAGTCTTGCGGTACTCCTCGGTGTCGGTACGCTTGCCGAAGCCGTTCTCGCTGACTACCAGCACGGTACGGGATGAGTAGTCGGCATCTGCGGGGTTGGCGGAGAGGGCGCCGATGACCTCGTCGTCCTCGTCGATGTTGATACCGCGTACACCGGAGCTGTTGCGGCCGAGGGAGCGGAGGGCGGCCTCGTCGAAGCGGCAGCAGCGGCCCTTGCGGGCGGCAATCATAATCTCATGGTTGCCGTCGGTGAGCAGGGCGTCGAGCAGGGCGTCGCCCTCGCGGATGTTGATGGCGCGGATACCCTTGTTGAAGCTGCGGGAGTTGGTGTAGTCGGCCAGGTCGGTCTTCTTGATGACACCCTTCTTGGTGACGAGGAGCACGTAGCGCTCGGCATCGGCGTCCGCGTTCTTGGGCAGGGGGATGTTGAGGTAGGTGCGGATCTTGTCCTCGGCGTCGATGGAGAGGAGGTTCTGGACGGCGCGGCCCTTGCTGGTGCGCGTGCCCTCGGGGAGCTCGTAAACCTTCTTGCAGTAGCGGATGCCCTGGTCCGTGAAGAACAGCATTACCGAATGCATGTT
>JAFZZW010000081.1 GCA_017615615.1 Bacteroidales bacterium | reverse complement strand
CTGGACGAAGCCACCTCCGCCCTCGACGCCGACACCGAGCTCGAGCTCCTCGAGCGCCTCGGCGCCCGCTACCGCGGCCACAAGACCATCCTCTGCATCACCCACCGCCCCGCCGCCACCAGCTACGCCGACAGCGTCCTGCGGTTGTAGGCGGAATTTCGTTCTCGCTGATAATCAACCGTTTAGCTTCGCACCTCCGGGAAAATCTCCCAGATGTCAAAACGTAAGATTCAGATTATCAAGCAGTTGGTTGTAGTGTGCCATTGACGGCTTCCGCGCAGCGGATACCAAAAGCGGAGCCCGGACGGGGGTGCTCGAGGGGGCCGCCCCTCGATGGGTTATAGTGTGCCATTGACGGCTTCCGCGCAGCGAATGCCGTCGATGGCACTGCTGACTATGCCGCCGGAGTAGCCGGCGCCCTCTCCGCAGGGATATACGCCAGGGATGGACAGATACTGGAGAGTCTCGGGGTCGCGGGGGATGCGGACGGGGGAGGAAGTGCGGGACTCGACGCCGAGGAGAAGGGCGGCATTGGTGAAATAGCCCTTCATCTTCACACGCGGAAATACTTTCTGCAGCCGCGACGCGACAAGGGGCGGCAGCAGTTCATGAAGCGGCGCGCTGATTACTCCGGGGAAATACGAAGTCGGCGGCATCTTCTTGCTCACGCGGCCGAGGCAGAAATCCTCCATGCGCTGCGCAGGTGCGGCCATGGGGTTCTGGGGGACGTCCTTCGAGGCGCAGCGCTCACGCTCGCACCAGTCGAACATTGCCCTCTCCACATCCCGCTGGAAATCCATAAGGCGGAAAGGGTCGTCGCCGGGGACGTCGGAAGGCTCGATCTGCACCACAACGCCGGCGTTGGCGAACTTGCCGCTGCGGCCGGAGTTGGACATGCCGTTCAAAACCACTGTCCCGGGCTCGGTGGAAGAAGGCACCAGGATGCCTCCGGGGCACATGCAGAAGGAAAACACGCCTCGCCCGTCGACCTGCTCCACGAAGGAATACTCCGCCGCAGGCACGCCAGGTTTCCACATCCCGTGGTACTGATGATAGTTGATCTTCTCCTGCGGATGCTCCACCCGAACACCGAGCGCGAAGCCCTTGGCCTCAAGCGCACCGCCGCCGGCTGCAAGCATCTCGTACACGTCGCGGGCGGAGTGGCCGGTGGCAAGGATGACGGCAAGGCCGGTATAACGGGAGCCGTCGGCGCATCCGACGCTGCAAAGGCCATCTTCAGACCTGCCGTCCACAGAAGTCACCCGCGCGCCGAAATGGTACTCCCCGCCATGCGCCACGATGCATTTGCGAATATTCTCCACGACCGTCGGAAGCTTGTCCGAACCGATGTGCGGACGGGCGTCGATCAGGATATCCTTTGAAGCGCCGAATTCCACCAGACGGTAGAGCACCTCGCGGATGTCTCCCCTCTTGGAGGAACGCGTATAGAGTTTGCCGTCCGAGAAAGCACCTGCGCCACCTTCGCCGAAGCAATAATTCGACTCCGGATTGACTACACCCTCTCTTGAGAGGCGCGCCATGTCAACCTTGCGGGCATGGACGTCCTTGCCGCGCTCGAGGACCACAGGCTTGAGCCCAAGCTCCAACAATTTAAGCGCCGCGAACATGCCTGCAGGGCCTGCGCCGACTACGATTACGGCAGGCTTGTCATGGACATCCTGCAGCGGCGCGAGCTCGAAAGGTACATACTCCCCGGGAGCATAAGCCTCGTACTGATAGCGCCAGACGGGCTCCTTGCGGGCGTCCACCGATCGCTTCTTCAGCACCCATTGGAGGCCTCCTGCACGAGCCTCTATCTCCTTGAGACGCGGCTCCCTTGTGAGCGGACAAGTTATCTCGAATTCTTTCATACCTGCACTGCTTTATCTTCCGGAACGTACCAGACATAGCCGCGGACGTCGTTCCAGCCCATATCGCGGTATAACTTCATATAACGGCGTACCTGCCACAGGTAGCTGTCCCTCTCGGCGCCGAATTTATAGTCGATGACGATTATTCCTCCGGCTGCGGTATGGACGACACGGTCGGGACGCCAGCGGGAACCGTCGGCGCCGAACACGGTGAGCTCGTTGCGCGCAGATGCTCCGGAGAACCATTCCGGATGGGCGGCGATGCGCTCGCGAAGCAGCGCAAGGTCGGCGGAGCCGATGTCCCCGGGCAGATCTTCAACCGTATCCACAGCAGACAGTATCTTATGCAGTTCGATGCCGCGCAGGCGCCCGGAAGCTGCCGTGCCCACCGTTCCGTCCTCGCCGAAGTAATCGGCCGCGTCCTGGGAGGCGCTCAGCCTTCCGTCCAGCGGGATGGAGTTCCAGCGCGCCTGGAACGGCATTCCGGCGGCGGAATCCTTCCGCTCCATACTGGAGAAGTCGTAAGGCTCGCCGTACGCGTACTCCTCGAGCCCATTGCACCATGAGTACAGCAGCTCGGAGAAATTGCTGTACGATACGCTCTTGCGGTCCCTAAGCGCCGCCTGCTTGCCCTTTGCCGGCATCTTGGCTATAACATGCAGGCTGACTGCGGCGCGGGTGAGGGCGACGTAGAAAATATTGAGGTTGTCCACCACCTGCATCCTGTACTCTTCATAGTACGAGGAAGCGAACAGCGTATGCTCGCAGCTGCCGCTCAGGCTGACGGGATAAATGCCGTCGGCTACGCCGGCAAGCGGCGTGCCGGTGCAGTCCAGGGCACACCAGCGCGTCACGGGCTTGAACAGCCCCACCTTGTCCGCAAACGGGAATATGACATGCGGAAACTCAAGGCCCTTGGACTTGTGGATGGTCATGATGCGGACGGCGTCGGAGTTCTCGGGCGAGCCGATGTAACAGTCCTCCTTTTCGTTCCAGTTCCGCAGGAAGCCGCGCAGGTTGTTTCCATTGACTGTCACCCAGTCCTGCAGTATGTCCATGAAGGCTCCGACGTAAAGGGTTTCCGCATCGAACGTTGCGGCATCGAACCCCCGGAGGCCGCGGAGCAGCTCCTCGCAGAAATCCACCAGCGAATGATAGCGTTCCGGAAACTCCACGTTCATCTTCGATGCCAGGTAACTGCCCACCGAGTTGGACGGGTCTTCATAGAAACTGAGCAGCGACACCAGGCGCCGCACGGTCACCGCGCCCTTGAGGTCCAGTGTATCGTCGGAAATGACGCTGATGCCGGCGTCGATGAGGGCGTCGGCAATCCTTGCGCCCTCGCTGTGGCCGCGGACGAGAACCGCTATGTCGCCGAGCCGCGCGCCGCGGGAGCGGACGTCGGCAACCGACTCCAGCACAGCAGCAATCTGGTCGTCCGTAAAGGAAACGCGCACCCTGCCCTTCTGCGGCTCGGGGCTGCGGGGCGTCTGGCGGACGTTGGAATACATCCCGCCCAATCCAACCTGAGCGGCTGCATATTCAAAAAAACCACTGTTGAACTCCACCACGGCACGCGCGCTGCGCCAGTTTTCATCAAGGTCCCTGACGGCGGCTCCGGGGAATTCCGCCTGCACCTCGCTGTCCAGCATCCTCCAGTCGGAATTGCGCCAGCGGTAGATGCTCTGCTTGACGTCCCCCACTATGAGGTTGTCGCCGGAAGCGTCGGCGTCGCGCAGCAGCGGCAGGAAATTGGCCCACTGCAGGCGCGAGGTATCCTGGAACTCGTCCAGCAGGTAATTGGTATAGCGGGAACCGGTCTTTTCATACACGAAAGGAGCGTCGGATCCGTCTATGATATTCCTCAGGAGCTCGCCGGACTCGTCCAGGGTCATGACGTTCTTCTCCTTGAGCAGGGCGTCGTATTCGGTATAAAACTCCCTCGCCACACCGAGTCCGTACAGCTGGCGGTCAACGATGGAAGCCGTAGCATACAGGGGATAATCCTTTTCGAACAGTTCTGCCACCGCAGGGTCGGCCAGCGCCTTTTTGGTGGACGGGTACGGGATGCGCCGGCCCTTTTCCGGCTTGATGCCCAACGCGGCAGCCTTCGTCTCGAAATCCTTGAATATACTGCCGCAGGCAGTCCGGATGGCCTTAAGGCGCTCCTTGGAGAAGGACACCGGCTCTTCGATGCCGCAGGCGGCCTTGAGCTGGCGGAACTCCTCGCTCTTGAGGCGTCCTCCCATTTCCAGCAGGCCGTCCTCGAGCCGGAAACCACCTCCCTGACGTATGCTGTCGAGGGCATTGCCGCGGAGCCATGCGACCAGTTCCTTCTTGTCGGGGCTGATGCCGTCCAGCACGCGGTCCATGGCCTCCCTCACCAGGCCCGCCTTGTCCAGCTCGACCTGATACGAACTGAACTGCCCCAGCTCCCGGGCGAATGCGCGCAGGGTCTGCTGGAAGAAACGGTCGATGGTGCTGATGCCGAAGGAACTGTAGTCGTGCAGGATGCTGACAAGATACCGGCGGGCACGGGGGTTGTTGCCGGAAGCCTCGTACAGGTCCTTGAGGATACGGGCCTTCATCTCGGCGGTGGCCTTGTTGGTGAAGGTCACGGCAAGCAGATGCCTGTAGGCCCAGGGGTCATCCGAGCCAAGCAGGTAGTCTATGTAAGTGTGCGAGAGGCGGTAAGTCTTGCCGGAGCCCGCGCTTGCCTTGATTATCTTCATCTTCCGCAGATAGCTCTGAAGTCACACGTCTTGCATTTTACAGTATCCTCCGTACGGGTCCAGGGGACGGACAGGTCGGAGATTTCCGCGAGGGTGCGGGAGATTTCGGCGCCCATGCGGGAGCAGTATCCGGCGTCGAGTTCGATGGATTTGACGTCTTCCCCGCCGAGCAGGTGCGCCGGCTGATAAATCGCGCCAGTGATTGTACGGCCGCCCGCCAAAGGCTCCGCAAGCAGCTTGTAAACGTACAGCTGAAGGCCGATCGAGGGCACTTTGTCCGGCTTGACGTCGAACAGCAGGTCCTCCGGATTGACGCGTCCGGTCTTGTAATCCACCACGCGCAGGCTTCCGGGACCGGGGCTGTCCAGGCGGTCGATGAATCCGGTGAAACGGAATCCGTCTATCATCGTGCTGCCGGGCAGCTCTACGCCGGATATATAAAGGCAGCCTCCGGAGGCGATCATGCGCTGGTCGGCCTCGAGCACTGCATCAACGTAACTGCATATTATGTCCGCAAAGATGAGATTGCGCCCGGCCACCTCGAAGGTGTTGAGCTCCTTGCAGATGTTCTCTTCCACGAGAGTCCGTATTCGGGAAGTATCCTTACGGAGGGCACCGACAAACTGCGCATCCACCCGCGAGCCCCTGGGGTACAGGGCCTCCATGGTATGATGCAGGACGTTGCCGATCATGCTGGCGTCCAGCGACTCGGAGACGTCCTTTTCGGCCTTCAGTCTTTCCACCTTGGAATAGAAGAAAAGCATGGGGCAACGCAGGTAATCCCGTATGCTGCTGGCGGAAAGGTTCCCGGCATGCAGGGAGTCGATGTGCTCCTGAGTCTTGGCGACGGAGTCCGAGCCCGCGCCGTGCCCCAGCAGCGTATGGGCCTCGTAGCGGTTGACCTTGACTCCGAAATGCATCTGGAGCTGGGCGATATAACGGCTGGGCTCCCCTCCCCTAAGGCCCTCGGTGCGCGAATCGTACACCATCCATACCCGGCTGGCCCGCTGGACTGAACGATAGAAATAATAGGCCCAGACGGCGTCCTGGTACTCGTAGGTGGGCAGGCCGAAGCCTTTGCGGAGTTCCGGAGGAATGAATGAGGAACTCACGGAGCGGCGCGGGAACGTACCCTCTCCGGCGCTGAGTATGATGAGGTTTTCGAAATCGAGGGCGCGGAGCTCGAGGGGACCCATTATCTGCATGCCCTGCAGGGGCTCGCCCTCGAAGGGAACGGTAGCGACCGAGAGGGTCTGGTTCAGCAGACGGAAGAATGATGCGGCCGTAACAGGCAGCGTGCGCTTCTCCAGGCTCGCCAGCGACTCATGGAGGACCTTGGCGAAATCCAGCTCCAGCTGCATCGCGGGGTCTTTCTTGAGAAGCGGAGCAAGGGTGACGATTACTTCCTGCAGCCAGCGGTTCACGGCGACCGCCTGCTCTGCGTCGGGCTCCGCGGTATGGACTACGGGGCGGAATATCACCTCCAGAAGGGGGTCTCCGGCGAATTCGGACTGGCTGATATAATAGCGGCGCGATGCCCTGATGGCGTCAAGGCGCGTTACGGAATCCTCCTGCAGTACGCTGCGGATGATGGAATTGGACACCACCGACCACACGGGACGATGGTAGAACATCCAGGCGCCGTCCCTGGAGCGCAGGTGCAGCTGAAGGCCGGCGAGGTCACCCAGGAGGGCCCATATCTGGCTGCCGGAGATGGGATAGCCCATCGTCACGTTGAGCCTGGATACGTGCGCCGGAATGGAATTGAGGACGGGAATCAGCAGCTGCTCGTCCGGCAGCACCACCGCAGTCTCGATGCCGGGCCGGGCAGTGCACCGGGCAAGGATGTCCGGCAGCTGCTTTGCCTGGCTGATGCCGCCCGGGACGCTCAGGACGTTGAATTCCGTCTGCGGGAGCCCCTCCGGATCGGGCTGGAAGGACGAAGGGAATTCCACCGTGAAGTCCTTGAGGAAAAGGGACGACTTGTTGTCCGGATCCTTGATCATGTCCGAACGGTAATCCCAGCAGAACTCGCCCAGGCCGGCCCTGTGTATACGGCGCAGAAGCGTCTTCTCGCACTCGTTCAGGGCGTTGAGCCCGACGAACACGAACCGGTCGCACCAGGGAAAACGCTCCCGCAGCAAGTCTGCGGCGCCGCCGCCGGCAAGCTTTTCCGCCAGCTCGCGGTACACCATTCCCTCGTACGACATTCCCTTTGCCTTGAGAGTCTCCCTGAACGAACGGTACAGCGGCAGCAGAATACGCCATATCTCCAGGAAACGTTCCTTGTACGAACCGGGAGTCAGGAAATGACGTATGAAACGCTGCACCGCCTCCCTCTGGGTGTCCGACAGGTAGGAGTAGTCGTCCTGCATGCCGCGGAGGTCGGAGACGTTGGTGAAAAGGTGCTCAGGGTTGACCAAATACTTGTCGGTGTCGTCGAAGTCGCCCAGAAGGGTGTCGCCCCAGAAAATGAAATCGTCCAGCGGCTCGGCGTGCGGATTGAGCGCCTGGTAGCATCCGTAGAGCTCCAGAAGCAGGTCGATGCGGCCAGACGGGCGCTCCCCGGTGGCGCGGTAGATGAAATCGTTCATCGTGTACATGCCCGGTGCGACTGCGGGACCGCCGCCGGCCGCTATCTCCTCTCCGAGGTAATTCTCGAAGAAGCGCAGGGCGCGGCGGTTGGGAAAGACAAAACAGAGCCGGCTTATCTGACCGGCTCCGCTGTTGTAGTGTCTTGCGACCTGTCGGAGGAAAGGAGTCATCTCTCCGGGGCCTAGAAATTGAGTTTGACGAGCATCTGTACGCGATGGTTAAGCACCAGGTGGAGACCGTCGACGGCGTGCATGCGGGCGTCCGGCTTGCCGTAATTGGCTCCTGTGAGCATGTACTCGAGGCCGAACTGGAGCTTGCCGAGGTTGTAGATGACTTCCGGCTGGACGCGGAAGAGATAATCGACCACGTCGGCGCTGTTCTTCACCCAGCGGTATATGTATGTGCCGTCATCGTTCTTGTTGCCGAGGACATCGACGGGGGTGCCGAAGAGCTTGGAATAACCGAGCAGCATGGAAGGCACCCAGCGGCCGAGGCCCTTGTAGGAAAGGGTGGCCCAGCCGGTGGCGTTGCGCGTGGCGGCATAAGTCCAGTAGCCGTAGGTATCGTCTATAGCCTTCACGCCGTATCCGCCAATCAGGTTGAAGTGGGAACCGTCGTTGGCGTATGTCAGCTTGGCCTTGAGGTCCATCTTTCCGATGGAACTTGCGCCGTACAGGAAAACATTCCAGGTCGTGATGCGGTCTGCGTCCAGGCGGAAGACATTGTCCTTGCGCATCTTGACGTTATTGACCTGGCGCGGCATGATGCTGAGCAGGTCGGCGCCGAGGCGGAGCGTGGTCTTGTCCTTCTTGTAATTCAGGCCGAGATAAAGCTCCGGGGTGCATCCGTACTTGATGTAATTGGCGCTTGCGCCCTCGGGACCGGTGGAAGTGTATTGCATCTGCCAGATGGCGGCCGTGGTGAGCGACAGGGCGTCGGCGAACTTCCAGTCGAACTGCACCAGAGGGGTACGGCTGAAGGGGCCGAACGGGGCGCCGCTCTCCAGGGAGAAGATGTCGGGGAGGTCGGCAGCCATGGGATGCCATGCCTGGCCGATTTTCCAGCTGCGGCCATCCTTTGCGACGGTGGCGAACGCCTGGCGCAGACGCAGCTGGGCCGTACCGGTGACGCCGGTGAGGCCTGCATAGAAATCGGCCTCGATCTTGCCGCCGATCTTGTAGCCGCTGAACTCGTAACCGGAGATGTCGACTCCCAGACGGGTCGTGATGGCGGCGAAACGGAACGAACAGACGTCGTTGATATCGGCGCCGTTTACCATCTTGACATCCTTGGGCATCCAGTAATAGAAGTCCTCGGTACCGGCCGTACTGACGCGGGTGTCGAAGGTGAAGTAATTGCGGACGAAGCCGTAGAACTTGAAGTTGGGAACCGTCTTGTCTTCCGCTGAGAGGCTTGCGGCGGCCACAAGCAGCAAGGCAAGGGATATGAGGAGTCTTTTCATGTTAGGCCGCGGGGAAAGGGAATATCTTGGTAAGGAGGAAGTAACCCAGCACGAAGCCGATGGTGCCCACGATGATGCCGACCTTGGCCATGTCGGAGGTCTTCACCAGACCGGTGGAAGACGCGATGGCGTTGGGGGGCGTGGATATCGGGAAGAGCATGGCGATGGATGCGCAGACCGCGATGAACGGAATCATTGCGTACATGCCGCCCATGCTGAGGAACTGGGCGTTGTTGGCGGCGCCGGGATCTGCCATAGCCGTGCCGACGACCACGAGGATGGGTACCAGCAGGGCCGCGGTGGCGCTGTTGCTGATGAAGTTGGAAAGGAAGTAGCACACGAGGCCTGCGATGACAAGCACGAGCACTACGTTCATGGTGCTGAAAGGAATGGCGTTGATGAGGGTTGCCGCAAGGCCGGTCTTGTTGAGGCCGGTACCCAGGGCGAAGCCGCCGGCGACGAGCCAGAGGACGCTCCAGTTGATTTCCTTGATATCTTCCTTGCCGAACACTCCGGTGCAGGTATAAACCGCCAGAGGGATGAGGGCCACGATGTTGGAGTTGATGCCGGTGAGGGACTCGGTTACCCAGAGGAGGATGGTCACGAAGAAGGTGATCCATGCCACGTAGTCCTTCCAGGTCCACTTGTGGGCCTTGGTCTCTATCTTGAGCTCGATCTTGTCGGACTTGAAGGGGAAGAATATCTGGAGGAGAATCCACGCTATGACAATCATTACGATCACGAAAGGAAGCATCCTGGACATCCAGGTAGCGAAACTGATCTGGTAGCCTGCGTTCTCAAGGGCGCCGATGGCGATGGCGTTGGGGGGCGTACCGATGGGGGTGCCGATACCGCCGAGGTTGGCCGCCACGGGGATGGAAAGGGCGAGGCCGACCTTGCCGGTCTCATTCTCCGGGAGAGCCTTGAGCACGGGGGCGAGGAACGCGAGCATCATAGCCGCGGTGGCGGTGTTGCTCATGAACATCGAGAAGATGGAAATGATGATGAGGAAACCGAGCAGGACCATCTTGGGCTTGCTGCCGAACAGGCCGAGGAGCCCCTTGGCTATTACGGCGTCCATACCGTACTTGGAGGCTATTATAGCGAGCACGAATCCGCCCATGAAGAGCATGACCACCGGGTCTGCGAAGGAAGCCATGATGCTCTTGTAATCCACCAGGGTGCCGGCCTCCGGGGTGCAGAGGAACGCGAGTCCCTTGTTGGAGACCGTGAGCAGCATGACGACGATGACTATCAGGGAGGTCGTCCAGTTGGGGATGATCTCGAACATCCACATGAGGGCCGCGAATACGAATACGGCTATCATACGCTGCTGGACGGGAGTGAGGTCCGCGATACCGAATACAGAAGTAGGGAGGGCCCAAAGAAGGATTGTGACTATGAGCACTATGGGCAGAAGCACACAATACTTTACAGAAAACTTTCCGTTGGACATATCAAATGCGTTTTTTAGTCAGATTTGCGGCGCAAATTTACTAATAATTTCTTATATTTGTGAGAGTATGGACAAGTTTATGCAAGTCGCCATCCGCGAGGCGCGGGAGGGCATCGGCAAGGGCCACGGAGGCCCGTTCGGAACGGTCATAGTCAAGGACGGAAAGATAGTCGGGCGCGGCCACAACTGCGTCCTTCGCGACAATGACGCCACCTGCCACGGCGAGGTCGCGGCCATCCGCGACGCCGGCAGGCGCCTCGGCACCTTCGACCTTAGCGGCTGCGTACTCTACACCACAGGCGAGCCCTGCCACATGTGTCTCTGCGCATGTCTGTGGGCCAACATCAGCAAGATCTACTACGGCTGCACCATAGCCGACAACGACCGCATCGGCTTCCGTGACGACAAATTCGACCAGATCTTCGGCGGCCGCGACAAACTCCCCGGTCTTATGGAGGAGCTGGACCGCGACGAATGCCTCAAGCTCTTCGACGACTACATGTCGATGAGCCACGAGAACTACTGATCAGGCTTACCGGAACTTCTTATCCTCCTCGAGCATGCCGAGGTAGGAGTTGTAGCGCTCGGGGCTGATAAGACCCTCGTCCAGCGCCTTCTTGACGGCGCAACCGGGCTCGTGGGTATGGGTGCAGGGGATGAAGCGGCAGGAGTCGGCGACGCGGAGCATTTCCGGGAAGTATTTGGAGATTTCTTCCTTTTCCAGGTCCACCAGGCCGAAGCCGCGGAGGCCCGGGGTGTCGATTATGAATCCGCCGCCGCTGAGCGGATACATTTCGTATAACGAGGTGGTGTGCTTGCCCTGCAGATGGGCTATGCTGATGTTGCCGATTTTTGGCTCCAGCGTGGGGTCCAGCGCCCGGATGACCGAAGATTTGCCTACTCCGGATTCACCGCTCAGCAGGCTGGTGCCCTCGGAGCAGATGCTGCGCAATGCGTCAATCCCTTCCCCTGTGAGCGCGGAACATTCCAGCACCGTATATCCGGCGCCGCGGTATATGTCGCAGAACGCCTGGATCTGTTCCGGGGCCTCTTCACGGTAAAGGTCTATCTTGTTGAGGACGATTACCGGCCGCACGCCGTACACCTCGCAGGTGACGAGCAGGCGGTCCAGGAACGGGAGCTTTATTTCCGGAAAGTACAGCGTAACTACGAGCACCGCCCTGTCCAGGTTGGCGGCAATTACGTGCGACTGCCGGGACAGGTTGGTGCTGCGGCGGATGACGTAGTTGCTGCGCGGCAGGACGCCTGTGATGACCGCGGGAGATTCCCGGTCGAGCCGGGAATGACGCCCCGCCCCGCCGGCTCCTCCGTCATGCCCGACCTGATCGGGCATCTCGTACGTGACGCGGTCTCCCACGGCGACGGGATTGGTGGCGACGCTGCGCTCGAGCCTCACTTTCCCGCGCAGGACGGCGGGGAAAGGATCCCACAGGGGAAGATGGCTAAGCAGAAAGTGGCTGCCGGCGTTCTTTACTACGGTGGCCTCCATCCTATCTGGCGCGGCCTATAAGTTTCCCGGCGAATTCCTTCAGCACGGGGATTGCGGGGCCGAGGGAAGATGCCGCACCGAGCGCCTCCTCGGACAGGCGCTCGATTTCCGCGCGGGCGTCGGCAGCGACTCCGAGAGCGTCGTACATTGATTTTATACAGGCAATCTTGGCGGCCCGCTCCCCATCGGTTGAAGCGGGACGGTTGAACGCATCCATGAATGCGCTGCGGCTGGAGCACTTTTCCAGAGCCCTTACCGTCAGCCAGCTCTTCTTGCAGTTGATGATATCGCCCCCGATGGGCTTGCCGAAGACCTTTTCGTCTCCGTAGGCGTCCAGGTAATCGTCGGCTATCTGGAACGCCAGGCCGAGCTGGTAGCCGTAATCGTACAGGGCATCGCACTCCTGCTCCGATGCGCCGGCGACGAGGGCCCCCATCTTGGCGCTGCAGGCAATCAGCACTGCGGTCTTGAGGCCTATCATATCGATGTAGGACGACATGGGGACGTCGTCCATCGATTCGAACTCCATGTCGTACTGCTGGCCCTCGCAGACCTGGGCCGCCGTGCGCGAAAACAGCTCCAGGGCCTGCTTGTGGCAGTGTTCAGGAGCCTTGGCGATGCGGGTATAGGCGTCAATGAGCATGACGTCGCCGCTGAGGATGGCGGTGTCTTCATTCCACTTTTTCCACACTGTGGCAACTCCGCGCCGCAGGGGCGAACGGTCCATTATGTCGTCGTGGATGAGGGTAAAGGTGTGGAACACCTCCAGTGCGGCGGCGCAGTCAAGGACGGCGGGCTCGAACCTGTCGCGGAACAGGCTGTAGGACGTGAGACACAACATGGGACGCAGGCGCTTCCCGCCTATGCTTATCATGTAACGGAGGGGGTCGTACAGGCCGGCGGGCTCGCCGGTGAATTCTATGGAACCGAAGAGCCTTTCGACCTCGGAGGATATCAGTTTTGCGTCTATCATCGGTGCAAAGATAATAAAAACTATCGAGCTGTGGTCAAGGTGTTAGGAAGCAGGTAGTCAGTCCTGTCACCGGGGCCGGTAAGCCACCATGATGCGTCTTCATACATCCGGCGGAAACGGTGGCCGAATATGGCCCCGTAGTGGTTTATGAGGTCTTCCTGCGGATCCGGGCCTTCCATGAAAAACGAGCCGAAGCTCTCGGTGTCGGCCACGAAGACGCTGACGCTTTCGGGCCTCATCATGCCGTAAAGGGCAATGCCGAAGAAATGGTACCATGCCCCGTAATTGTCTCCGTATTCCAGGGAGTCGTGGCGTATGTAGGCCAGTTTCCTCTGAAGCGAATTGTTGCTCCGGACCGGCCTGAAGGGCATTCCGCACAGGACGTTCTCGCAGGCGAGGAACGTGAGATACAGGTTGCCGTCGTGGAGTACGTAACTCTCTTCGAAGAGGTTGTGCGGCTCCACTCCTCCGTCCGGATATGAGAGGATGCGTTTTTTCAGCGCTTTCTCCTGCCCTGTGACGCAGTATCTGGAAGTCCAGCCGCAGGCGAGGCATATCAGCAGTTTGCTCATCCCGAACGTAGATGTAGGGAAATCCTGCTGCTTGCCAGACCAATGCCTTGCAAGCCTGTGCCAGAAGCCGAAATTCAGGTATTCCCGAGCTTCCGGCGACCATACATGTTCTTCTCCCAGCGTGGGAAAGATGTCGGGGAAATGGGCCCGCATGATCTCTGCGCACTTGTTGAGAAGGCGGTCGTTGTCGATGGGTACGGTGCGACCGGTCTTGTACGGCTGCTTATCCGTGCGGTCTTCAAGCTGGGGAAGGGGGTTCCCGCGGAGGTGATACAACAATTTGGCGGGAACAGTATCCAGTTTCCTGAGCATGTATGCGTCTCCGATCGGATCTATGAGCATCAGGCTGTCCTGCCTGTACATCCTTGATTTGTAGCTCTCTTCAAGGCATTTGAAGAATTCGGAGTCCCGCAGGCGCGGCTTCTTGTCAGTGCCAGGCGCCGGACCGGCCGGTGCAAGCGACAGAAGCAGCGGCAGGGAGACGGCGACCAACAGGGCGAGGGCGGATTTCTTCACAAGACAAAGATAATCCAATTATTCGTATATTTGTTACCGGTATGAAACTCTTGTTCGCAACAGGCAACCGCGGCAAGCTCCGCGAAGCCCGGGAGATCCTCGCCCCCATGGTGGAAGTCCTCGGAACCGCCGACCTCGGCATCACAGCCGAGGCCGAAGAAACCGCCCTCACCCTCAAGGAGAATTCCGTCATCAAGGCCCGGTTCATCCACGGGCTCACAGGCCTCGACTGCTTCGCCGACGACACCGGTCTGGAGGTGGATGCCCTGGGCGGCGCTCCAGGCGTACACGCGGCCCGCTTCGCCCAGGACATCGCCCGCCGCGACGGCCTCCCTCTGCCCCCGGATCACGACTTCGGCGCCAACATCGACGCCCTGCTCCGCGAGCTGGAAAAGCATCCCGGAGAGCCCCGTACGGCCCGTTTCCGCAGCGTCGTAACGCTCCTGCTCGGCGGCGAATGCCACTTCTTCGAGGGCACGCTGGAGGGCCGCATAGCGTATTCCCGCAGCGGCAGCGGCGGCTTCGGGTACGACCCCGTCTTCATCGCCGACGAGTATCCCGACCTCAGCGTTTCCGAGCTCCCGGAAGACGTCAAGAACTCCATTTCCCACCGTGGAAAGGCCCTTCGCGCCATGGCGGAGTGGCTCAAAAATTGCTATTATCCCGGCGTATGAAAAAAATCCTCATCGCTATTGCGCTCCTCGCCACCACCCTGGCAGGCGCTCAGACCAAGGGCTTCAAGCTCGGCAAATGGACGGAAATCCAAAGCTCCATACTCAAGGAACTCAACCGTTCCTACGTCGATTCACTCCCTGTAGACCGCATGGAGAGGGCCGCCGTCGACGCCATGCTGGCAGAACTCGACCCGTATACGGTTTATATCCCGGAAGAGGAGAACGAAGACCTCCGGATGATGATCAACAAGTCCTATGGCGGCATCGGCGCCGTAATATACAAGCCCGACGTCCAGGGCAACGTCATCATCAACGAGCCCTACAAGGACTCCCCGGCAGCCAAGGCGGGCCTGCATTGCGGCGACGAGATCCTCACCATCGACGGGGAATCCGTTGCCGGCCTCAACAGCCAGCAGAGCAGCGAGAAGATGCGCGGCGTTCCGGGCACCAAGGTCAAATTCCGCGTCAAGAAGGTATGGACGGGGGAAATGAAGGACATAACCATTACCCGTCAGACCATACATCTGCCCGATATAGAGTATTACGGGATGGTGGCCCCGCACACCGGCTACATCAACATTTCCGGCTTTACCGAAGGAGTCGGCGAGCAGGTACGCAGTACCGTCAAGTCAATGCTCAAGGGAGGCCAGCTTGATACGCTTGTGCTGGACCTCCGCGGCAACGGCGGCGGCATCCTCGGCGAGGCGGTGGAGATTGTATCCGCATTTGTACCAAGGAACTCCCTCGTAGTCACCGCCAAAGGGCGCGAGTCCGGTTCGTCCTACGCCTACCGCACCACAAAGGAGCCGGTCGACACCAGACTGCCGCTGATAGTACTGGTCGATTCATCCAGCGCTTCCGCGTCGGAAATAGTCTCCGGCGCCCTTCAGGACATGGACCGCGCGGTCATAATCGGCACCCGCACGTTCGGCAAGGGCCTCGTGCAGAGCATACGCCCCATGCCGTACAACGGCCAGCTCAAGGTCACCACGGCCAAATATTACACTCCCAGCGGGCGCTGCGTACAGGCGATCGACTATTCCCACCGCAACGAGGACGGCAGCGTCGGGCACATTCCCGATTCGCTCACGCACGAATTCAAGACGGCCGGCGGCAGGACCGTCCGCGACGGCGGAGGCATCACCCCGGATATCACCGTCAATCCCCATTCCTACAGCCGTCTGACCTATTCCCTCGTGATGAACGGGGTGGTCGAACAGTATGCGCTGCAGTACGTACGTGCCCACAGGAGCATTCCCGCCACGGAAGACTTCCATCTGTCGGACGAGGAGTACGAAGACTTCATCTCCTTCGCCCAGGGGAAGAAGTTCGACTACCGCAGCTCCGCCCGCACCTACTTCGACTACGTCAAGAAGGAGCTTGATAGGGACGGACTCACGGAAGCCATGGCACCGCAGCTGGAGGCCCTCGGGAAGGCCCTGGACATGGAGAAGGCCGATTTTCTCCGTCTCAAGAAGGACGAGATCGTCCCCTTCATCGAGGAGGAGATAGTCGTACGTTATTACTATCAGCCCGACGGTGTCAAGATCCGCATACGTTACGACAACCAGCTCCGCGAGGCCCTTCGCAAGGCGGCAAATTTCACTTTCGAACCCTGAATTCATGTCAATACCGTTTGACCAAAGGAATATGGAGCGAAGCGACGCAGGGGGTTTCAGGGGGAACGCCCCCCGTCCCCTGGGGGTGCAGGGGGATGATGGATTTCGAGCGGAATCGCTCGAAATAATGTGCCCTGTGGGGGATTTTTCCTGCCTGCAGGCGGCGATCCAGGGGGGTGCAGACTCTGTATACTTCGGCGTGGGGCGCCTCAACATGCGCTCGCGCAGCGCCGCGAATTTCGCCCCGGAAGACCTTCAGGAGGTGGTCCGCATCTGCCGCGAGGCGGGGGTAAAGTCTTACCTCACACTTAATATAATCCTGTACCAGCAGGACCTGCAGGCCATGCGGGAGGCCATGGACGCCGCCCGCGACGCAGGAGTGGATGCCGTAATCGCCTCCGACGTGGCTGCCCTGGAATATGCCCGCGGCATCGGACTGGAGGTGCATGCATCCACACAGCTGAACGTTTCCAACGTGGAGGCCCTGAGGTTCTATTCCCGCTGGGCCGACGTCGTGGTTCTTGCACGGGAACTTACGCTGGACCAGGTCCGCGAAATCCACGAGGCCGTTGAGCGTGATGGAATCTGCGGCCCCTCCGGCAAGCCTGTGCGGATAGAAATGTTCGCCCACGGCGCCCTCTGCATGGCCGTCAGCGGCAAATGCTATATGAGCCTGCACGCCTACGGAGCATCCGCCAACAGGGGTGCTTGCATGCAGGTCTGCCGCCGCGGTTACGGGGTTACCGACCTGGAGACCGGGTACGAACTCAACATCGACAACGAGTACATCATGTCACCCAAAGACCTGTGCACCATCGAGTTCCTTGACAAGATGGCAGACAGCGGCGTACGGGTGTTCAAGATAGAAGGCCGAGCCCGCAGCGCCGAGTACGTGGGCCGCTGCGCCCGGTGTTACCGGCAGGCGGCGGATGCGGTGGAAGAAGGGCGCTTTACCCCGGAACTTGCCGCGGAGCTGAAGGCGCAGCTGGGCGAAGTCTTCAACCGCGGCTTCTGGGACGGCTATTACCAGGGCGCACCTCTGGGCGAATGGAGCTCGGTTTACGGCTCCCAGGCCACCAGGCGCAAGGTCTATCTGGGAAAAATCAGCAACTGGTTCGACCGTATAGGCGTAGCGGAAATCGCCGTCGAGGCGGCGGAGCTGCACAAAGGCGACGAAATAATGGTCATCGGCCCCACCAGCGGCGTCACCACCGTCGTTGTGGACGACATGCGCCTCAACCTCGAGCCCTGCGACCTTGCTCCCAAAGGCTCCCGCTGCTCCGTGGCCATCCCCGCCGGGGACTCCGGAGAGCACGTCCGCAGAGGCGACAAGGTATTTCTCTGGGTAGAAGCCTAGCTACGCTCCTCCCCGCCGGAAAGGGGATCTGTACCACTTGTCATTTCGACCAAGCGTAGCGCGTGGAGATATCTCTTCGCTGAATGCCCCCTCCCCTATGGCACCAGGGCGCTTGGTCCGCGCTGCCATCTGGAACAAATCACCGTCTATTTGTTCCATATCACGTTGCATCAGGGCCATTTGGAACAAATAACCCGTTTTTTGTTCCAAACGACAGGAAAAACAACCGCTTTGGAACAAAACAATACGGTTTTGTTCCAAATCAAGCGATTGCAGTTGGCGTAAAACAGAAAGAACGGCGCCACGCCGTCTTTTTCTGTTCACGAAGACGACGTGGGAGGCGCTACGTAGTCTTCGCTCGCAGTAATTGGGCTAAATGAGGTCAAAACTGTTCGCGAGGACGACGTGGGAGGCTCCACGTTGTCTTCGCACGCAGTGATTGGGCGAAATGAGGTCAAAAATACTCACGAGGACGACGTGGGAGGCCACACGTTGTCTTCGCACGCAGGAATTGGGCGAAAAAACGGCAAAACTGTTCACGAAGACGACGTGGGAGGCCACACGTTGTCTTCGTACGCAGAGATTGGGCGAAATGAGGTCAAAAATACTCACGAGGACGACGTGGGAGGCTCCACGTTGTCTTCGCAGGCAGGAAACGGGGGAATGGCGGCAAAATCG